>DAIQRO010000380.1:0-2177 GCA_036786155.1 Bacteroidota bacterium | reverse complement strand
ATCAAACTTTCCTTTGGGAATATTGGGCGAACCTTCAAACATTAGATGCTCAAACAAATGCGCCATTCCCGTCATGTTCGGGTCATCATCCTTTGAACCTACGTGAAAGGTTGCATTAACGGCAACATTGGGAATTCTCGTATTCCTGCTGAGCACTATGCGCAATCCGTTTTCCAGCGTATGCTCAACATACTCAATTGAAGGTATCGAGGTCAGTATTTTTTCAGCCGGCCTGAGCTTCATCTGCTTCAGTTTGATCCGTTCTTTGGTGTGTAATTTACAATCAGGTTATTGCCGCTCAGATACTTATGCGCCGTTTTGGTCACTTCCGCCATTTCAACTGCAAGGTAGCGCTCCGTCTCTTCGTTGATCCTCAATGCATCATTGAAATACAGCATGTTGAAAATCGTTTCAACCGCAATGTTCTGCACCTTGAGGTGCTTTGCAGTGGCTCCAAACTCGAGGCCGTTCCTTACTCTTTCAAACTCTTCCACAGTGCATCCTTCATCCATGAAGCGATCCACTTCATGCATGATCTCCTGCCTTACTTTATCCACATCAAAACCGGGATTGACGTAAGCCCTTATAACAAGCGCACCAGCATCACGCAAAGTGAAGTTCGACAGTCTGATCGCCTTCAGCATCTGCTTCTCGTAAACGAACTTCCTGTGAAGCCTGCTGCTTTCCGAATTTCCCAGTATCTCGGAAAAATACTCCAGCGCATAAGCTTCCCTTGTGCCCGCCTTCGGGATCTGATAGCAGACATTTATGGCCGGAAGCTGAATATTGTCTTTCCTGTTTATTACCTTATTCTCAGAGAGAATGCTTATGATGTTTTCCTTCCTTGGAATATCGCACTTGGTCCGCAGTCCGCTGAAATACTTTCTTATCATGGCTTCCGCATCCGCGCAGTCAATGTCGCCTGACACTACAAGGATGGCATTGCAGGGAGAATAGTATTTATTGTGAAATTCAAGCGCACCCTCGACCGTAAACGACCGGATATCTTCTTCCGCGCCGATGACCGAATGCTCATAACCCGAACCTGTGAAAAGGTTGCTGAATATGTCATTGAACAAATTCCCGTAGGGAGCATTGTCAAATACCTGCTTTTTTTCCTCAAGCACTACGCTCTTCTGATTCTCAAGATTTTCATGTGTAATGTCGAGCGAATTCATCCTGTCTGACTCAAGCCAGAGGGCAGTCTCAAGATTATTCGACGGAAGAGTGTCAAAGTAAACCGTTGCATCCTGCATTGTAAATGCGTTACATGATCCGCCGCATTTCATTACATATCCGAAATGCTCGTTCTTCGCAACATTTTCCGAGCCCTGAAACATCATGTGCTCAAAAAGATGTGCAATTCCGAAATTCCCCCTGTTCTCATCCTTTGAACCGACATCATAGCCAACGGTTACGCTGACAACAGGATTATTGTTATCCCTGTGCATTATGCACCTCAGCCCGTTGTCAAGAGTGAAATCCTCAAACCCGATCTTTATGTCAGTTGCGGTTTTTGTCATCAGTTTTTGAAGGGAAGTCTTAAAGTTATTCATTTGATTTCTTTTAAAGGTCAGCAGGCTAATAACCACTATCAATCAAGCGTATAAGTTAGCCAATTCAGTTTACAAAGTCAGCGGGAAAAACGTTCCTGCTTGCCTGATTTCCACTTAATTATACGGACGATACATTCTGTCCATTGAAGTCACTGCCACTGTCATCAAACTTCAGAACCGATTTCAGCAGAGTGCCTCAGAGCCGGAACCAAAAAGGCGGATAGCCAATTCCTGAGGTTGAATTCCTTTAACAAACAATCAACACTAATAATGAAAAAGAAAACCACAAATCTGATCGGGATAGATTCGGGCAATGCGGAAGAGCTTGCCGGAAAACTGAACGAACTGCTGGCTGACTACTCGCTGTTCTATCAAAACACAAGGGGTTATCACTGGAACATCAAGGGAGAAAAGTTCTTCGAACTGCATGTGAAGTTCGAAGAGCTTTACAATAACCTGCTTCTGAAGATTGACGAGATCGCAGAGAGGATACTGACTCTGGGCCACTCGCCGGAGCATAAGTATTCCGAATACATCAAAACCTCCGGTATAAAAGAAAGCCGGCAAACATCAAACGGCAGCAATGCAGTCGAGGACATTCTGAATTCATTTTCAAATCTG
>DAIQRO010000379.1:0-2178 GCA_036786155.1 Bacteroidota bacterium | reverse complement strand
AATATCAGGTGTGGCCCAAGGTTGCCCCGCTCTCCGACGGGAGCTATGCTGTCGTCTGGTGGTTCATCAACACAGCCGAGAACAACACCTGGTTCACTATGCAGAGGCTCAGTTCGGCAGGAGCTCCGCAGTTCGCAAATCCGATTGACGTGAAGGATCCGGGAAACAAGAGATACCAGTATCCCGATGTGGTTGCGGCCGAGAACGGAAACTATATTGTAAGCTGGGCTTACGGCCCGAAAGACACTACGGGAAGTTTCATACCCGACAACATTTCCGTTTTCTCAATGAAGTACAACTCAAGCGGTAGCCCGGTGTGGAACACGCTCGCAACGGTTTACTCGTACTCGGGCAACAGAGTGCCGATCTACTGTGTGCCGAAGATCTATCCCGACGGTAACGGCGGCGCTCTCTATTCATTCTTCACATCCGAAAGCAATGTGCTTTACGCAAGGGCTCACAGGTTCAATGCGTCAGGGCAGGCGTTGTTTCCGGCGAACGGAGTTGAAGGTTCGGTCAACAACCAGTTCATTCATGTTGATCCTTACATCGCTTACATGAAACAGACCGGTGAGACCTACATGTTCTGGATTCAAGCCAATGCTTCAACTCAGGATCTTCAGGCAATATTCGGACAATCGTTCTCTCCGTCAGGCGCAAGGCTTTGGGGAAACAACGGCAAAGGTTTCTCCGCGCTTGATACGTTCAGCGTATTCGGAGTTTCATGCCATGCCAAAGACACGAATGTTGTGGTCACTTATTCAAAGGCATTCATAAATGCTACAACATACGGCTTCAGGGCTGGAAGGGCAGGCCAGCTTATATGGCCGCAACCCGGAGTGATTGAAATGAGCAATGTTGCAAGCCCGAAATCCGGAATGGTGACATCAATGACCCAAAGCGGAATGATAGCCGGCGCGTGGCTTGACGGCAGAAACTCAAGCCAGTTTGGACGGGGCGGCATCTATGCGCAGAACCTGAACTACAACGGCACGATAGGGCCGGTGGGTATCGCGCAGACATCAACCGAAGTTCCGGGTTCTTTTGAACTCAGGCAGAATTATCCAAACCCGTTCAACGGGCAGACAGTGATAGAGTTTTCCGTTAACGTCGCGGGCATGACTTCGCTTGAGATATTCGACATGCTCGGAAGAAGAATTGCCGAGCCGTTCAGGCAGAACCTGCAGGCGGGCAGTTACAGCTACAGCTTCAGCACAGCCGGCCTCACGAGCGGAGTTTATTTGTACAGGCTCACATCCGGAGACAACCGGCTTGTGCGAAAGATGACGCTGACGAGATAGATGTGCTGAGGCAGTCGGAAGAATTTTTTATCATTCAGAATTTACATGAGCAAATGAAGATCTCATCAATGAACTGGATGCAGGTTGAGGATTATCTCAGGGAGAAGGACTCTTGCGTTATTCCTGTAGGATCAACCGAACAGCATGCATACCTGAGTCTTGCAACGGACAGCATTCTTGCAGAGAGGATCGCGGTTGAATCTGCCGATCCTCTCGGCATTCCCGTGTTTCCCGTAATGCCGTACGGGATGACTCCCGATTTCTTGGACTATCCCGGCACTGTGTCACTGAGGAAAGAGACATTGGAGAATGTGTTCGCCGACATACTCGATTCTCTTTATCATCACGGTTTCAGGAAGATGTTCATTGTGAACGGGCATGGCGGCAATATGCCTTTGGAGAAGAAGGTGAAAGAATGGTGTGCGGCAAACAGCGGGTCGCGAGTTTTCTTTTACAACTGGTGGCGTGAGCCAAAGACGTGGGCGAAGGTCTGCGAGAAAGATACTGTCGGTTCGCATGCTTCATGGATGGAGAACTTTGCATGGACGCGACTTGCCGGCGTGCAGATGCCCGGCGAAGCCAAGCCGATGATTGAACTAAGCGGGTTGCGGGGAATCACGCCCGCACAGGCAAGAGAGCTGATGGGCGACGGAAACTGGGGCGGGGAATATCAGAAGCCTGATGACGTAATGGCAGATGTGTGGAACGCCGCCGTTGAAGAAGCGCGTGAGGAGCTGGAGAAATTTTCAGCTGGAAGCTGCAAATGACGAGACTGCATACGTTTCTGTGTAAATGAACTTAAGCCCCTCGTTCCCAATCAGGAGAGGCTGTGTGAAAACGATTTATTGAAATCAAATGTTATGGCATCAAAAAAATG
>DAIQRO010000119.1:1267-9617 GCA_036786155.1 Bacteroidota bacterium | reverse complement strand
AACTTCTGCGAACTACTTAATCCTCTATAACTCTCTTTTCAATAATTCATATTCGCAGATAGTGATGACCGATTTTTCTTCAACATCGTACACCGCATCCTACAACAATGTTGTTAAGGGAAATCTGCTTTATGCACTCAGCTTCAACTCCACATGCATGGAGCATCAGATGTTCCGCTCTCCGAACTTCAGCGACTACGGCACATTCGACAGCAACTACTACTGCAATCCGTACACCGAGCATTATATGCGGAGGTCAATGGTTTACGGAACATATTCGACAAAGTATTACAGACTGCCCGTCTGGAAGTCAACATTCAATGAAGACCTCACATCTTCATCCGCCGGCTTCGTTTTTGATCAGTACAGGGTGGTTGATACGCTCAGCTCCAATATGATCCTCAATCCGAGATTTCAGAGCAATACGGTTGACTGGACCACAACTCCGGCATCTGGCTCGACCCTTATCCACAGCATGAACCCCGTTATGGACACCGGCTGTATGAGAATACGCTGGACAGGTGTAGGCGGCGTGGAGAGTATGTCATCATCCAATTACCTTACGCTTGCAAAGAACAACTTCTACTTTCTTCGATTTGATTACGCCGGCGACCGCACCGGCGATCTGAGCGTGTTCGGAAGGCCGAATGCGGGAGCAAGCCCGTTTCTGTTTGCAAGAAGGTATCTCGGCGCAGAGACCTACAGGAAAAGTCATTCATTCGTCTTCAAGCCGGATACGACCGAAACATTTGCCCGCGTCACTTTCGGATTAGTGCTTCCCGATACAAGCACCTACTTGGATAACGTGTATCTTTACAGAGTGAATGCGGAAAGGATTGATTCGACGCTTAAGAACCGGCTCTTCTATAATCCGACAAGTTCTGTGCAGATGATCTCTCTTGAGGGAATTCCATATAAGAATCCGGACGGAAGCCCTGTCACAGGCGGTAGCATTACCCTGCAACCGTTTACTTCAAGAGTGCTTGTGAATGACGAGCCCATACTGAGCAAGAGACTCTCGCTGAATGTGCTGATGGAAGGATTCTACAACCCGGTTACAAACAAGCTCAGAAGCGACACAGTCAAAATCATTCTCCGGAACAGCACATCCCCGTTCAATGCTGTTGATTCCGCAGTTGCAGTAGCTGACAGTTCAGGATATGCCGATTACTTCTTCACAAAGCCGGTGAATGGAAACAGCTATTACATCGTGATCAGGCACAGAAATTCACTGGAGACCTGGAGCGGAAGCACGATCAGCTTCAGTTCGAATCAGGCGGCGTATGACTTCACTGACAATATTACAAAAGCATACGGAAGCAATATGATGCTGTCAGGAAGCCGATACTGCATTTTCAGCGGCGACATTACACGCGAGGGCACGATTGATGCAACCGATGTCGGACTGATCACAAATGACGCTTCAAACTATCTTACGGGCTATGTTTCATCAGACATTAACGGGGATCTGTTTGTTGACGGCACTGATTTTGTCATTTCAGACAATAACGCAGGCAATTATGTATCGCTTGTTAGGCCTTGATCAAATATGAGAATCTAAGGTTGAATCCGGTGTTACGGCAGAAGTAAATCTTTTACTCTATAATAACGGAATACCGGATCTCATTTCATACTGATTTACACGGGGCATTGGTTCAGAGGCTGATGCTGCCGGAAATTTAGTTCAGGGCTCTGCTCCATCTTTTTGAAGTGCGATTCCGTTTTTTGATTGATCAATATCTGTATGCAGTTTCCATTGATCAATTAAGCAAGATTTCTGTACAAATCTGCAAAAAATGCTCTGAGACATAGAAAACGGCATTTTTGGCTTACCTGCAATTGCCTTCCGGTTAAGAATAAATCAATTTAGGTTTTGTGCTCTTATAGGGCAGGGGTATTTTTGTTCAACTTTTTTGAAATCAAAAATCATCCCTGGTTATGAGAAGCAGTAATTTAACAAGAGACCTTTCATGGTCTTCATCTTTCATTGCAAATGCAATGAGATCCAAGCTCTTCCTTATCAAAGTCTGCACTGTTTTGGTTGTTCAGTTTTGTTCAGTTAATTCTCAGGCGCAGTTGTCGTGGAATCAGGCAGGCGGTTTTCCGGGAACAAACGGAAGCCACATTGCGGTACCTAATTCACCCACGGTCAATATCACAGGCACGTTCACGCTTGAAGCCTGGATCAATCCCTTCATTACCACCACCATTCCTATGAGCGTCATTTCAAAGGGGGCCGGAACGTTCACAAGGTATGCAATGAGGGTCAACAACAACAGAATTCTTCTATTTTGCAACACAAGCCAGCGGCTGATAAGCAAATCTTCAAATCCGATTCCTCTCAACACATGGACGCACGTTGCCGCAAATCTTGATACTTCAGGCGTTTACAGAATCTATATCAACGGGGCTTTGGACACATCTTCAACCTTTGCCGGCGTCTTTCCAAATTCTGGAACCGACACTCTATTCATAGGATCATCAGGGACTGCAAATCCATTCAACGGACTGATCGAGAACGTCAGGGTGTGGAACACAGCCCTACCGCAAGCTACTATTCTCGGATTAATGCTCACTCCGTTTGCTGCAGGCGGAGACTCGCCTATCAACAGGCTTGTGCTGTCCATACCCTTTCAAAACAATACCGGAACAGGAAGCCTCTTCTCCGCAATGGACCACTCGCGTTACGGCAATAACGGGCTGATAAGAAATGTATCTGCAGTAAATCAAAGCAACAACCCTTCACACATTCAGCAGATAAATGATTGTCTTTTCACCTCATCCGGCGGCGCCATCACAGCTCCCGATGACGCATCACTTAGTCCCACCACTCAGCTTACGATAGAGTGCTGGGTGTTTCCCAAAACAGATAACTACGGACTGGTCTATAAGGGCAGTTTGATCTCAGCCAATGCAAACTACGGTCTCAAGGTCAGTTCCGGAAAGCTTCAGGCATCAATAAACAATGTTACAATATCTTCCAATGATTCAGTGAAGAAGGAGAGATGGAGTCATGTGGCATTTACATACTTTGCACCAACGGGAGGATACGAGTTCTTCATCAACGGCAGGAGAGGTAGCACAGGAAACATCGCACCTGCAAATATTACGGACGGAGCAGATTCGCTCTTGTTTCCGATCTTTGTCGGCTCGCCAAACTTCAGCGGCTTCTTTGATGAACTAAGGATCTCCAAAACCAAAAAGACCATCGGAGAGATCAACAGCACCATGTTCACGTCTTTGAACGAATCAAATGACAATGACAACTACACGACGGTCGTTTACAATCTCGACGGTTCAACATTGCCTTCAACTTCCGAAGGAACAAGAGGAAACCTCAGGGGAATTATGTTTGCACTGACCGGCATTTCAGGAGCAACAAGGCAGTCACCCCTAAGCGGACTTGCACTGACCAACTTCCAGGACGGCTTCCTCTTAAATGCAGCCAATAAGCGAGTTCCTTCAACCGGCACATCCGGCATTGTCAGGGACACTATTGAAGTTCTTTCTTCCGATGCACTGACAGACCTGGATCTGTTCATCGCCATGAATCATTCGGCGGAAAGCAACATCATCCTCTCTCTTAAGAGTCCTGTCGGAACTTCAGTTGATTTCTTCCTCAACACATCGCTCAGCACAAATGCTTCCAACCTGATCACGATTTTTGACTCCGATGCCGACAGCTCGCTTGTGAGCGGAAGCTATCATCACTTCGGCCCGAGAATCAAGCCGGACGTTGACTTCGATGCGGCGTTTGCGGGGATAAATCCAAAAGGCAAATGGGTGCTGACTATCAACGATGCCGTATCTTCCGATACAGGATTCATTTCAGCATGGGGACTTCGTCTTAACAACAGTACTTCCACTCCTTTCAGGCTCGAGTGTACTTCGCTTATCGAAGGAATGTATAATCCGACATCAAACCTGCTTACCGGCGACACCATGACCTACTACCTTAAGCAAACCGACGGAGTAACTATAGTTGATTCTGCGAAAGCAATGCTTAGCAGTTCGGGAACGGCTCAGCCACTGTTCACAAAAGCGCAACCTATGACCAGCTACTTCCTTGTTCTGAAGCACCGAAACTCTCTTGAAACGTGGTCATCAACAGTTATCTCTTTTGCACAGCTTACGAATCAGGCTTCATACAGTTTTCAGGATGCGGCTTCAAAGGCATTCGGCAATAACATGAAGCAGGTTGACAGTTCACCCGTGAGGTTTGCTGTTTACTCCGGAGATGTGAACCGCGATGGCACTGTGGATGCAACGGACCTGAGTACAATAGATAACGACGCGGCGAATTTTCTCGGAGGATACGTCTTATCCGATCTTACGGGCGACGGCTTTGTTGACGGTACGGATTTTCTGATCGCGGACAATAATGCGGCGAATTTTGTGAGTGTGATAAGGCCGTAAGAAGCATTTTTGGTTCCGGAGAAATGTCAATTTTTGAATGTCTGTGTCCGTGGATAAATACGCGGGCACGGACAATTGCAATGAAGATCAAAATTTTAATGGCATCCCATTATCTGCAGTTGTTACATTAGTCCATGCCGAACCTGCTTTGCGAGGCGAAAATATTTCCGGTTGAACTGTTTTATTCTAATACTTAGATTTGGCAAAAGGAGAACAGACTATGAAGAACAAATACCACTTTCTTTTCACAGCCGTTGCAGCACTCTCCATTCTTTTCTTTGCACTTGTAAGAGATAGCGGCATTGTCGAAGACAAGAATGACTCTCGAAATAGCCTACAGCCTCATGCACATTCTCAGGGCGGCCGCGACAATCCCTTTGCGGCGGCGGACTACAGATATTATATGCTTGCAACTACTGCAGAATCCAAGGGTCAGTATGTTGATGTATCATATTACAGGAAAATGGCAAAGGAGTACGCGCAGGAAAACAACCTGATCGCCGGCACTGATAACTCGGGCATAAGCTGGGTCCAAATTGGCCCCGGGAATATAGGCGGCAGAATCCGCTCAATACTTATCCTTTCCGACAGGGAATTGCTTGTAGGCGCAGTTGCTGGAGGGATTTGGAAAACTTCTAATTTCGGCGCCAACTGGTATCCTGTGCTTGACGATGAGAGCCCGATTTCAATCAGCAGTATGATGCAGGTATATGTCGATTCGCTAAGAACATATCATTATTATGCAGGAACAGGCGAAGCATGGGGAAATCTCGATGCCGTTTACGGCGGTGGCATATTCAAGTCAACAAACTTCGGTGACACTTGGGAGTTTCTCAGCGGTACTTCCGGAGATGAATTCAGAAATATTGTCAAACTGGACTGGGATACAGCGGGATACCTTTATGCAGCAACCAAAACTTATGACATTAAGCACGGCGTCGGATCATATACTTTTGACGGAGGGCTTTACAGAACTAGCGACGACGGAACTTCCTGGACCCGGATCAGCCCGACTGATGTTTCATCAAATTATTTCAACCCTTGTGACCTTGTTGTAGTTACCCCGCTTGAGATCTTGTATGCGGTGAATGCCACATCCACAGACTGGGGAGGCATCTACAGAACCGGAGATGGCGGCGCAAGTTGGACAAAAATAACGGCCGGACTTCCTGCAGACGGATACGGAAGAATTGCTTTGAAACGGAATCCTGAAAATTCGATAGCTGATGGATTCGATGACGGTGAGATCATTTATGCAGTGTTTGAATCAAGTGATAAATCAAAAGCTGGTGATGCGGGCCTTAAGGGAATCTATAGATCTACAGACAAAGGGGTAACCTGGACTGCCCTTTCGGATCCTCCAAGAATACCTTCTACTGATACAATGTCTTACCTCGGCTCGCAGGGATGGTATAACAATTACATTGAAGTTGATCCTTTTGACAAAGAGAATCTGTTTGTAGGCGGAGTTGACATTATGCATTCTACAAATACAGGAGCAAGCTGGACTCAGAAAACATATTGGAACTCTTTTTACGGATCGCCTGTAGTTCACGCAGACCATCATGCAATGGCTTTCGACACTTGGAAAGAAGGCATAGTCTATTGTGCAAATGACGGTGGCATATACAAGTCAACGGATAAAGGAGTAACGTGGACCGACCTTAACAACGACCTTGCCATAACTCAGTTCTACAGCGGAGCTGTCTACAAAACCGGTGAAGTTTACTATGGCGGCACACAGGATAACGGACATTTGAAATACTCATCAGGTACAGACTGGACTATGGTTTATGGGGGTGACGGCGGATATTCTGCAGTAAGCCATACAGATCCGCTAACTGCATATGAAGAGTACACGTATTTGTCTATAAGAAAAACAACTAACGGCGGAACTTCATGGGCTTCTTCTGTCACCGGACTGACTGACGCAGGAGTTTCAACTGAATGCCTGTTCATTGCTCCATTCTCAATGAGTAGAGAAAATTCCGAAGTACTGCTTGCCGGCTCTAATGAAATGTGGGTCACCACAAACAGTGCTGCTACCTGGGTCAGGGTTGGCCCCGCTGAATATACGGGAGGCGTACTCATTAGTGCTGTAACCATTAAGGGATCAGCTTCACCTTTTGTTGCTTATGCAGGTACTACAGACGGCAGAATCGTAAAGTGTGCGACCTTGTATCCCGACTCCGGAACGGCTAACCGCTGGGATACTATCACGCCGCCTGGAAACAACGGAGCTTATGTAAGAAGAATAGGCATTAGTCCGTTCAACTCATCCAAGATAGTTGCTTGTTATTCCGGTTTCAATACTTCGGGAGTTCTCGAAAGCAGACATGTCTGGGCTTCTGATGATTCAGGGGCAACCTGGACGGATATCTCATCTGACCTTCCCAATATTCCCGTGCATTCTGTTCTGTTCGATCCTTACGATTCGCTGATGCTTTGGCTCGGCACTGAGGGGGGAGTGTTCAAGTCCGATGACTACGGAGCATCCTGGCTCAACTTTACACCGGGTATGCCCACTTTCGTTCCGGTTGATGAACTCGTACTGCAGCAAGATACATGGAAAATGTTTGCTTTCACACATGGCAGAAGTGTATACTCAAGCGACATTCCGCTCCCTGTTGAGCTTGCATCCTTTAACGCCACTGTATCCGGAAACGACGTACAGCTAAACTGGACTACCGCCGGTGAACTAAACAATGCAGGTTTTGACATTGAGAGAAATTCAGGAAATGCAACGAGGTTAACTGTCGGACATGTAAAGGGAAATGGCAGTACTTCAGGCTCTGTAAATTACTCATACATTGACAAAGCGCTTCATACCGGCAAGTATGAATATAGACTGAAGCAAATGGATTACAACGGCAGTTTCAAGTATTACAATCTCGAGTACGCGGTTGAAGTTGGCGTACCTCAAGTTTTTTATCTCTCGCAAAACTATCCAAATCCCTTCAATCCCGTTACAAAGATTGATTTTCGATTACCCTATGACGGAAATGCAACACTTATTCTGTTTGATATTCGGGGAAGAGAAGTTATGAGGATTGTCAATGATAACAGAATGGCGGGTTATTACACCGCAACAGTAAATGCGGCAACACTCTCGAGCGGAGCATACTTCTACAGGCTGACTTTGAACAGCGGCAATTCAAACTTCTCGGATGCAAAGAAGCTTGTTGTGCTGAAGTAGGTATTTCTTTGTTCCGTGTTCAAAATCCATTTCTATAAACAATAAGAGCCCGGCAAAATACCGGGCTCTATTATTGATGGTCTGTAAGTGGAATTGATGTAATCATGATTGACCACATGTATGCAAATGTTTTTTACTAACAATTAATTTAGATACATCATCTTTGCCAATTGATTGGCCGCAAAAAGTTGCCAACCGAACCTTAAATGTTCGGAACTTTTCACTTGACCAGTAAAAGTTTCAGTGAATTGATGAAGACAACACGGCCCGATTCAGATGCCGTCATTCTGCAGAAATAAACTCCCGCCGGAAGTGAAGTTGCATCAAAGTATGCCGCGTACTTTCCTGCAGTGTGATCTTTATCTGCAAGCATTGCAACCTCCCTGCCCTCGGAACTGTAAACGATCAGACTCACATGAGCCAGCCCTGAGCGTGACTGAGCCGGAACGGAATATTCTATTATTGTTGACGGATTGAACGGGTTCGGATAGCTTCTGATCAGTGAGAAATTATCAGGAGCCACAGCGCTTATCTGAGTTATGCCTGTAAGAGTAGTATCCCCGTAAACGATTCCTCCCACTCTGCAGCCGGCAAGGCTGTAGTTGGTTCCTGTACCGACTTCGCATTGGCTGTAACCCGTGAAGCCGATTCCGTCTGCCAAACTGTAATACGCTGTGATCGCAACGTGGGTGTTTGCAGCAAGAAATTTCATCAGCCGGGTTTGGCCGAAGATCTGCT
>DAIQRO010000119.1:0-1257 GCA_036786155.1 Bacteroidota bacterium | reverse complement strand
CGAAGCCGTATCAACTCTCTGATAGATCCACAGCCTGGCATTTCCGCCCACCGGCCACCATCCCGAAAATTTATAATAAGACTTGCCGTTTGGTTTCGCCACATAATCTGTAATACTGACCCTGATCTTGCGGGTGAGCGTAAACGGATTGCAGTTGAACCACAGACTTATTTGATCATACACATACATGTTTCCTACATTGAGGGGATAATCAATTGCCGCTGATGTATCCGGCCCACTGTTTCCCAATGCTGAAACCTCCGGAACTGCGGTCAACAATAACAGGATATAGATTGCGCACTTCATAATTCCTCCCTTTGCTTAGCACAAATGTATGCAAAAGAGATCCTGAATGAAACAGTGATTCGGGCGGATTTCAGAATTAAGCATGCTTCTGATGAGGCGGAGTTGTATTCCGGCAATTGTTCATTTCAATTCTTGCATCTGCACCATAACTTTGCGCCATGAAAAATAATACAAAAGCGTTTACTGGCATTCTCATTGCATTAATTGCAGTGATGCACATTTCCTCCTGCGGGAAGGTTCCTCCCGAAAAATTCTTCGGCATCGCAGTTTTGAACGTAAACCTGATGGCAGGGTTCGCAGGCGACGGATTTTCAAGACAGCTTGAATCTCCGTCGGTCAAGTATTCCGGCGACGGAAGCGGGACAACGCCAATAACAAGAAGGGAGACTATAGAGATGAAGATCAAATCATTCGAAGACAATTATGATGATGTAAAAGGGCTCAGTGAATCCGGTGACGGGAAGGACGTGCTCAGTTCATCGAAGGCATTGTATGAGTTTGTGATCCCGGTTATGAAGAATGAGTATCTTAACCTAGCTGACTTGTATGACAAAGGTGCATCTGCAGAAGAGACCAGGGCGATGACTGATGAGATCAACGGAAAATATTCAACACGATTCAAAGAGCTTTACGATGAACTTATCATGCACGGGAAGGTCTATGCAGAGAAGCATAATATAAAGGTGAACTGGGGAAATTAGTCAATCGGTATGACCGGCCTTCATGAACCGACCTGCCTTGCCTCATAATTATTGAACCTTTGGATTGCATTGGTTAAGTTGAGTCAGAAACATTAAAATTACATTCTCAAATTTAAGAACAAGTATGGAGGAGTCATGAAACTTCTTTGCAACCTGCTGATCATTTCAGCCATGCTTCACTATTCCACCGTTGCGGTTGGCGATACGCAACCGGGTCCTGCAAGCGAATCAAGCATTCAAACAGTGGTTC
>DAIQRO010000118.1:4218-9633 GCA_036786155.1 Bacteroidota bacterium | reverse complement strand
AAAGCTATACAGTTCAGGATATTTCTCTGATGTGAAGGCAGTTGTGGAAAGAGATCAGATGTCTGCCACGGTTGATTATGTGCTCACACCCAATCCGCCGTTCATAGGATTTACAAGATCGGGAAGCATGCTGCCTCAGGTTGCAAAGCTTCTTGAAGTATATGAAGCATCCAATTCGGGAAAGACAATCAACATGCTTTCATTGGCTGAACTGAAAGACGACTTGCTTGGAACACTAAGGGAGAAGGGAATTTCGTTTGTGGGAATAAAGAGGTTCTGTCTGAATCACTCAACCGGCAAGATTGAAATTGAGCTCACCGACGGCGAGATTGATTCAGTGCTGATAACCGGCAACCGCACCACATCTGACAATGTGATTGACAGGGAAATCGAGTGTCAATATAACTCCAGATGCTTCAACTGGAAGGAATGTACTTCGTGTCAATGTTTCCGAGAAAAATACAAAAGTCCTGAGACTGAGCATAAGGGCAGACAACGTTTTCAATTTTCAGGCCTTTGCGGACCTTCGCGATGAGAATGTTTTCGGATCGGCGGTGGAAGCAGGATTGCTCATCGGCGGCGGACTCAGAAACAGAATTTACAGGGCGGAGATAAAATCGAATCAGATATTCTCACTTCCCTTCACATTCAATTTCAGCGGATTCTATCAGTTCCGTGATATCTATAAATACCTTCAGATCAACAACGACGAAAACCGTTCCTTTGATGTACTGAAGACCGGCGAATACAGGAATATAGCGGGAGGGTTCAGCCTGCTTGCAGGCACGCAACTTGAGAGGCTTGGCACAATTTACGGACAGGTGTTTGTCGAGAATCTCACTGTCAATGTAAAGTCAGGAAATCCGGGAATTGCCGAAGACAACAATATAGTGAAGCTGAGATTCGGAGGGATCTTTGACACGCAGGACAAATGGCCGTTTCCCGAAAAAGGCGTTTTGCTGAACTTCGATTATGAAACGGCTAAGAGCCTGGATGACGGCAACCTAAGCTACACAAAGCTGAACATGAATTATGAGCAGTATCTTCCAATTCACAGTCAGCACGTTCTGCGTCCGCGGCTGTTGTTTGGGTTTGGAGACAACACTACTCCACTCTCAGACCAGTTTTCCATCGGAGGGCAGGAATTATTCTACGGAATGGTGGAAGACGAACTTCGCGGACGGCAGATCCTCCTCGCCTCGCTTGAATACAGGTTCGAGTTTCCCTACAAGATCTTCTTTGACACTTACATCGGGGCAAGGTACGATCTCGGCAATGTATGGAACATTGCTCAGGACATCCGTTTCAAAGACCTAAGGCAGGGAATCGGCGCTTTCATCTCATTTGACACACCAATAGGAGAAGGCTCTCTTGCGGCCGGAAGAAGCTTCTTTACCAAGAGCGGCCTTCAGGAAGACTCGTTCTACTTCGGTCCATACGTGTTCTATTTTTCAATAGGATATGAATTCTAAGTGCAATAGATTGGAACCTGAAGGCAATAGTTTTCGTAGTCAGTATTGGAGCACAACTAAAATGATCCCCTGAATTGAATTTCCTGAACAAATACACGGACGGAACCTTGAGAGTGGCCATTACGGTCATAGCTCTGATAAGCTTCATCTATGCTTCGGTAGTGTTCATTCAAACCATGTTCACGGACCGCATGACCACAGACGACTGCCTGTGGATCGAGTATGTGGACGGAAAGAAACTGGATCAGGCACTTCTGATTACCGAGGTGATGCCGGGTGGAAACACCGATCAAGCAGGAGTGAAGAACGGGGACATTCTAATAGAGATCGGAGGGCAAAAGTTCAAAGACTCCTTTGAAGCACAGAGGATACTCAATTCTTATGAGTCGGGAGATAAGGTCATTTACAAAGTGATCCGGGGCGATCAGGTGCTGGATCTTGAAGTGAAGCTCTACAAATATTTCAACATTGTATTTCTGATCTTCTCTCTGCTTGGATTTGGATTTCTTTTCATCGGTCACATAGTTGGCTATTCAAAACCCAAAGAACTAAGTTCGCAGATCTTTTTCCTGCTTGGATGTTCCGCGGCCATCGGATTTGTAATAGTAAGGCAGATCAATGCGGCGATGCTGGATTTCCCGTTTGTGTTTATTTCTTTTATGGGCATGGCTCTTTTCTTCGCATTGTTCGTCCACTTCTTCATGGTTTTCCCGAAGAGAATTGACGTAAAATACAGAAAGGCTCTGCTCTGCACTGTTTATCCATTGTCATTCCTGGTTGTAGTAGGCTCACGACTGTTTGACCTTATTCTTCCAAAGGGATTTGCGCAACAATACCTTGCCAATGCATTTTTCATAGGATGCCTGGTTGGCGGGGTCTTTCTTTTTCTAAGATCATACATTTCCATAAAAGAGGAGAGCAGAAGAAAGCCGCTGAGGATCATACTCTACGGTTTTCTGATCGGACTTTGCGGGTTCCTGTACACCGTATTGCTTCCGGTGTTCATCCCAAAGCCGAATTTTCTTGTTCAGCCATGGTTATACCTGCCGTGTTCACTCGTGCTTGCAATTCCCATATCCTTCGGCTTTGCAATTGTGAAGTACAGGATTCTTGACACCGAATTCATTGTGAAGAGAGGACTTGTATTCGGAATTGTTACGGCCTTTATTGTAGGTGTCTATCTGCTTCTTGTGCTGGTGCTGGATTCGCTTCTCGGCAGGCTTCTGCCTGACAACAAACAGGTGATCACAATTGCAATGATAGTGATCGTTACTTTCAGCTTTGACTTCGTCAATAACAAGGTAAAGATGTTTGTTGACAAACAGCTTTACAGAGAGCGCTACAACTACAGAAAGTCGCTGCTGGAATTTTCCGAGGAACTTCCCTATCAGACAAACATGAAGCAGATCATTGAGAAGATAGGTACTTCGGTGAGGGAAACAATGGGCATTAACACACTCAATGTGTGGTTCAGAGACCCTGAGTATTATGAGAACGTGCTGAAAGAGTTTACGCAGACAAAAGTAAATGAGCAGGTCATTGATCAGGGAGCTATGTTTGATACTGCCATAACGACACTTTTCCGTGATGATATGAGCGCCAAATTTCTGACCGACGTTTATCTTGATGAATATTATCTTGATGAAGCGAGTAAGAGGTCGATCAGGGAAGCCGGTTACGTTTTGTCGGTTCCCATTCATATCAAGGATGATCTGATTGGAGCACTGAATTTCGGGGAGAAGCCTTCCGGCAAAGCTTATTCGGAGGAAGACATTGACCTGCTTAAAACGCTTGCCTCGCAGGCGGCGATCGCATTTGAGAATGCAAGGCTTCAGCAGGAAAAGATCTCTAAGCAGAAGATCGAAGAGGAACTTCATATTGCAAGAAGGATACAAATGGGTTTGCTTCCGCAAGAGATTCAGGCAATTGAAGGAATAGAAATTTCCGGTTTTTACAACCCGGCAAAGATCATTGGCGGCGACTTTTATGATGTAATAAAGCTGGCTGACAACAAGATGTTGATAGTGGTGGCAGACGTTTCCGGGAAGGGAATTCCTGCTGCAATATACATGTCAAAGATACAGGCCATGATCCAGTTCGCTTCAAAGGTCTTCAGGACCCCAAAGGAGATCCTGACGGAAGTCAACAGGCAGATCCATCAGAAGATCGACAGAAAGTCGTTCATAACAACTGTGGTCGCACTTTTCGACCTTGGCAATATGACGGCAAAGATATGCCGCGCAGGACATAATCCGGTCATCTATTCGGTGAACGGGAAACTTGATTTTCTTAAGAGCAAAGGCATGGGGCTCGGCCTCGACAGTGATCAGTATTTTGAAGGAGCCCTTGAGGAGATCGAAGTGAAGCTTAATCCTGACAGTCTGTTTGTATTTTACTCCGACGGCCTGACCGAAGCAATGAACATTAACAGGGAAGAGTTCGGAACGGATAAAGTGTTTGAGATAATCTCAAAGAACAGGAATCTTCCGTGCAACAACATTCAGAAAGAACTCATTGATTCAGTTTCGGAATTCAGGGCCGGAGCGGAGCAGAATGACGACATAACTCTTGTAGTAACCCGGATCAGCAAGTCCATATCCAAAAACTAATCCTTAACTCAGCTTAATAATGATACCAAGGTATTCGAGGAAGATCATGTCCGATATATGGACAGATGAAAACAGATTCAGGATTTGGCTGGAGATCGAACTGCTTGCCACTGAGGCTCAGGTGAAGCTCGGCAATGTTCCCAATAGGGCATTTGAGAACATACGCAGGAAGGCAAAGTTCAGCACAGCAAGAATTCTGAAGATCGAGGAGAAAGTGAAGCATGATGTAATAGCATTTCTCACAAATGTGAATGAAAGCATTGGCATAGACTCGAGGTTTTTGCATATGGGAATGACGAGTTCCGACGTGATCGATACTGCCCTTTCCGTTCAGATGAAACAGGCAGGCGAGATTATTCTTGAAGATCTGAATGCACTCTCAAAAGAGCTTCGTTCAAAGGCAAGAAAGTATAAATTTCTCTCAATGATAGGCAGGACCCATGGTGTTCACGCCGAGCCGATCACCCTGGGACTGAAGTTCGCGCTGTGGTATGATGAGACTCAGAGAAACATAGAAAGATGGAAGCGGGCAGTAGAGGCCATCTCCGTTGGACAGATCTCGGGCGCAGTCGGAACCTACGAACATATTTCACCCAAGGTCGAAAAATTCGTATGCAGCAGGCTCGGGCTCAGAACAACAAAAATTTCCACACAGATACTGCAGAGAGACAGGCACGCGGAATACATGTCTGCCCTTGCACTGATTGCCACATCCATAGAGAAATTCGCCACGGAGATCAGGCATCTTCAGAAGACGGAAACGCTTGAGCTTGAAGAAGCTTTCACGAAGGGCCAGAAGGGATCCTCTGCAATGCCTCACAAGAAGAACCCGATCACCTGCGAAAGACTCAGCGGAATTGCCAGGATCATCCGCGGGAATATGGTTGCGTCATTTGAAAACATCCCTCTGTGGCATGAAAGAGATATCAGTCATTCTTCCGTTGAAAGAGTCATACTTCCTGACTCTACCATACTTGCAGATTATGCTTTAAATCAATTCACTAACCTTATTGCACACATAGTAGTTAACAAAGATAACATAAAGCGTAATCTTGGTTTGACTACAGGTTTGGTATTCTCACAAACATTGCTGCTTAAGTTGATAGAGAAGAGAATGCGGAGAGAAGATGCTTATCGTATAGTACAGGGCATTGCTATGAAGAGCTGGAATGAGAGGAGGAATTTCATGCAGTTGGTAAGAACAGACAAGGAAGTTGCGAAATTTCTGTCCGTCAAAGAACTTGATGAACTTTTTGATTACGGAAAGTCCCGAAAGAACGTTGACTTCATATTCAGACGAGCTCTCTTGCTTAATCAAAGTCAAAACATGATCG
>DAIQRO010000118.1:1894-4208 GCA_036786155.1 Bacteroidota bacterium | reverse complement strand
GATAATTGCCTTGTACCTTGAATTGGATGCTTCCAGGTATGCTTTTATCCTCTTATTTCTGAGAGTCTTCACAGTAGCCTCATCATCAAGCAAAGCAATCACAATGTCTCCGTCTTCAGCCGAGTCCTGCTTTTTTACTATCACGATATCACCGTCATAGATCCCCGAATCTGTCATACTATCCCCTTTCACCTTAAGCGCAAAGTGAATATGATGGCCGGACTTTCTCTTTTCCATGGTTACATACCCCTGAATATTGTCAGATGCAAAGATCGGTTCACCCGCTGCCACACTGCCATACAACGGTATCAATGCCGGTGAGGACTTCGAATCTCTGCCGCCAACAACCCTGAATCCTCTTGCAATATCCTTCTTCCTTTCGAGGTAGCCTTTGCTCTTGAGAGCATTGACGTGATCCTGCACTGTACCTATTGTAACCCTGAACTTGGCAGCAATCTCCTTCAATGTGGGTGGAAAGGAGTTTTCTGCCGTAAAGCTTGAAATGAACTCAAGCACCCTCTTTTGTTTATCCGTAAGTTTATCCATAATTAAATATGGTGTACCGGAGATATTTAAGCAAGTGAAATTTTCAGTCAGCCGGGTTTGGAGCGGTCACCTGCTGACAAGCTGCTTCAGTGCGGAAATGTCCACAACTTTGAGGGTATGAAGAATCAGTACATAAATAATAGGCACAATGAACTTCATCCAAACAGGAATATGAAGCATGCCGTCGAGGAATTTGTAAGACGCATAGACCGCAACCATGGAAAGCAAGATCATTGCGATCTTCCTTAACTCATATGGCACCGGATAATACTTGTTTGATAAATAGTAAATGCCTCCGCTCATGGCAACATAGCTTATGAGAGTGGCAAGGGCTGCACCGGTCAATCCAAGCAATGGATATAGTATATAGATAAACGAAATATTTAATGCCGCCGCCACAACGGTAATGACAGGCAGATAAGAGGTCTTCTTTTCAATGTAAATGCCTGCAGTGAGATTTATGTAAATGCCGTAAAAGATATACGAGAACAGAATTATCGGTACAATGCCAAGCCCTCCCCAATAGTCCTCACCTATCAGATGAAAGCCGAACGGAAGGTCCGCTTTTACAATGTCCTCTATGAAGACAGACAGCGCAAGCACTGCGGCAGAAGCTGCAAACACAAATGCCGTCATAACCTTTGAAAATATCGCCTTGGCATTTTCATCCTTTGCATTGTTCAGAAAGAAAGGACGCCAGGCATACTCAAACATCGAAACGAGATCAGATTGCTGATAAGCACGGCCTCAATTCCCATATCATAATATGAGATAAGCACGATGTTGAGTATTACGTTGATCACGATATTGGTGACCTTGAACGTTACAAATCTCCCGGCCTTGTTTGCGAGCCTTAAGCTGGCAAACGGGATGAGAGAAACGGAATCAAGGACCAGAATTGCTGCAGCATATTTAAGCAGGTATGAATACTTCGCATCTATCTGAAGTATTACGGCCAGTCCGCCGGAAAACGAAAAGAGCAGGAGCCCGAGAAAGAGTGAATTGACTGCGTTGACAATGTACGGATTGGAGAAGTTCTCTCTTTCGGTGCCCGTTTCTTTCAGCGAGGCAAACCTCATATATCCTGACTCAAGTCCGAGCGAGAAGAAGACATTGAACAGCGCAATGTAGGAATAGATGAGAGCTATTACGCCGTATTCTTCGGGAAGGAATTTATTTGTGTAATATGGTACGAGCAGAAAGTTAAGAAACCTGCCGATGATAGTGTTTACACCATAGATCAGGGTGTCTTTCGATAGGCTCCTTATTTTGTCTATCATAGATAAAGAGGAAGGAAGGCTATTTCCAAAACTGAAACAACCTTCCTCTTCAAATTGCCCTCAGATTCAGTCAGTCCTTGTAATTTATGACTACCTGCCCTGATGTCAGGAAGTTCCTGTCCCGGTCATAGACATATACGTTGTATCTGCCGGTCTTATAAAAAGTGACTTCCTTCCAAAACCAATCCCAGCTTGATTCGGTATCCTGGTAAATGGTGTTGTCAAAAGACTCATTACCGTCAGAATCAACCTGATACACATCGTACATGACCTGTGATGACCTGAGTGAGTAAGGTAGCTTTACAAGTATTTTCAGGTAGCCTCCGTTGGGACTGATATTAAACACTGTGCTGGATGTTATCGGGTCACCGTCCTTACTGACATCCTCGCAGAAGTACATTGTCTGAGCATTTGACACTGAGGAAAACCCGGCAAGCAGTGCGGCACAAAACAGCACTGCAAAAATTTTTGTCTTCATTTCAGTTATT
>DAIQRO010000118.1:0-1884 GCA_036786155.1 Bacteroidota bacterium | reverse complement strand
AAATAATCTCAACCAAAGCACTTGCAACCGTTCTGTCATTATGATCCAGGAGGAATACCCTGTAGATTCCCGGAGTGTCAAAGCTCAGATCGCTCTCGTCGTTCCTTGCAAAAAAAATGTACTTCATGTCCGGCTCAACAGAATACTTGAATTTTTTATAGAACGAGAAAGTGCCGCTGCTGATGTTGTACTTGTCAAGCTGAATTGAGCAGTCTCTAAGACCGATGGCATCATCTGCCTTAACCATCACTGTGAGATAGCCGGTGGTGAATCTGTCACTTATTCCGGTTTCTCCTGCGCTTCCGTAACTCTCGCAGAAGTAAAGCACAGGGTATCTTTGAGCCTTAGCTTCCGACATGAAAGCGAAGATAAGCGCAAACAAACCCAGGACAAAAACTTTTTTCATGAAATTTTATCTCCTTTCTTATTTTGAAATTTGTTTATTCAAACTCGATCCTGACTTTTCCGGAAGCTATTGGAGTGCCGTCTTTCTTAAACACAGTGACCTTGTAATCTCCGGATTTATAGAAAGTGACTTTGTCGAAAAAGAAGTAGTCCTTTTCAGGGGAAACATTATAAGGCTGAGTGTCAATAATTTCAGTTCCGTTTATTGTCTCTCGCTCAAGCCTCACATCTACAGAGCCCACGCCAATTGGCTGAGAGGTCTTCAGCATTGCAGTTATATATCCGCCTTTTGATTTGATGAAGAACTTTTCGCTCTTGCCTACCTCCTGTCCGTCTGCAGTATATTCTTCCACGAAATAAAGCTGATTGCTTCCCGTGCCCGTAGTAGTGGTGGATGTGGACTCGTCTTTGGTTTTTTCTTTCTTCGTTTCTTCCTTGGTTACTTCGGATTCTTTCTTGCCTCCGCAAGCGATCATGAGGCTTACAGAAACGAATAAAGCAAGAAAGAACGGTAAATGCCCGTAGAGTTTTTTCATATTTGCCCGTTTAGTTTATGTTTGCGTCAAAACTATCTTTACGCACAAAAACTATCAAGTAATAAAATCCAGTGAGATATCCACAGATTTTGGGGAATGCGTCAATGCGCCGACAGAGATGAAATCTATTCCGCTGAACTTCTTATACTTTGAAATGCTTTTGAGATTGATCCCGCCTGAAACTTCGACCTCAAACCTGCCGCCTAGGATCTTCAGCGCTTCCTTCAGATCATCAGGATCAAAGTTATCCAGCATAACCCTGTCAACCAATCCTTTTCCTCCTTCCGCCACGATCCTAAGCTCATCCAGGTCCTTCACTTCAATCTCCACAGGCAATTCATTCTTATTCCCTGACTTCAACTTTTTCAGGACTCCTTCAATGCCTCCGCTTGCCTCAATGTGATTGTCCTTGATCAGCATCATGTCATAAAGCCCCATCCGGTGATTCTCTCCTCCCCCGATCTTCACCGAAAGTTTTTCAAACAACCTCATGTTTGGAGTCGTCTTTCTTGTGTCAATGACTCTGATCTTCGGATTGCCGAGCTTTCTTACAAGCTCGCCTGTGAAGGTTGCAATACCGCACATTCTCTGTAAAAGATTCAGAGCAAGCCTTTCACCAAGCAGAATATTCCTTGTGTTTCCGATGACCTCTCCAATGATCTGCCTTTCAGATACATGCTCTCCTTCTCCGATAAAAAAAGTGACTCTGATACGCGGATCAATTTCACAAAAGACCATTTTGAATATCCGGAGGCCGGCAGATATGCACGGCTGTTTTACGAGGATCTCCGCAACCGATTTTTTCCTTGCAGGAATCAGAAGTTCAGATGTTACATCGCCGTTTCCCTTGTCTTCCTTCAGCGCAAGTTTTATGAGACTCTCAGCCTGCCTGAAATCAAAACCTTTATAGTAGTCGGTCATTCTGTCAGAAATTTTTTCTCAG
>DAIQRO010000117.1:2726-9659 GCA_036786155.1 Bacteroidota bacterium | reverse complement strand
ATGATCTGTTGTGAGTATGCGGAGATCCGAAATTTTGTCCCATCTCGTGCGCGATAACATCCACTTCATAGGAATATGCTGGAAGCTGGTTGATCGTGCCGTTAAGAGTTGCGCTTAGACCGTAACCGAAGCTCGTGTTGCAGAGAACATTAAGGTAAGCTATTCCCGCAACATTCAGATTGTTTCTTCTGCTGACAAGATGTGCGATAACCCTGTCAACAGAGCCCTGTGTGTTTATCCATTCAGCCCTGAACTGGTTAAGCAATGTCGGTCCGTCCGTTGATGTGTAAGGATCCTGAGTTGTCCAAACTCTCAGATAACCAACAGTAAGCCTGATGTTCATGTCCTTTACATACACGGCTGAGGTTGCCGACATTAGAGCAAGAGTGTACGCGGTTGCGTTCGGTCAACGTCTATTGCCACCTTGGCCACCCTCAGTATGTCTGATGCATCTTTGTTGTCTTCATCAAGTCTCTGCATCATCTTCAATACATCATCGGGTACACCGAACTGCTCGGATCCGCATTTGAAATCTCTTCGAGAATTCAGCATGCTTTCCTGATACATAACATACTCTCCTGTACCGTTGCCGCTTCTGTCATTAAGCTCGCCAAGCACATACGAGTCATAGCTCGACTTCATCATTCCTACAACTTTGCCGTTGTAAAGCGAAATTGAAACAACTGAATTACCGGCCCCCGGAATGTTTCCTTTATAAGAAAGTACAATGTTTCTCAGATCAACTTCCTTCTCACCATCAGCGCCTTTGGCAACGATCTTTGCATCGGGAGCCAGGATGTCGAATCTCTCAAGCAATACCGGGATCTTTTCTGTTTCTGAAACCGGTATAAGAAGACTGATCCTGTAAGATCTCTCCTCAAAAAGCCTGTCATATGCCTGCCTGTCAAGCTCAAGTATCTTAGCACCTGTAACCTGTTCAGATAATTCCGCCGCGGCTGAAGCCGTTCTGGCGCTGTTATATCTGAAAAGTTCAACGGGCATGTCCTGCGCAAAAGAAATGCCTGTGCAAAGCAGGAAGACAGTTAGAATTATTCTTTTCATTTCTGGTTCATTAAAAAGTTTGTAAAAAAAAAGTAGGGACCGGAATTCTGATCCCTACTCATAATTTCAGACAACAAACGAATTACTGCATGTTTGGATCAATGTCGCATGTGATCTTCAGAGTCTTTTGCGGGCTGTCCGGATCATTTGAGAATACTATGATCTGCTTGTCCTGCCTGCCCTGTCTGCCCTGAGTGTTAAATGATATTTTGATCTCGCCTGATTCACCTTTGGAATATTCATTCTTACCGCCGGTTGTAGCTCCTGTGCAACCGCACGAGGTCTGAACTCTCTCAATGATCAAAGGTGACTTGCCTTTGTTTGAGAATTTGAACGAATACTCGAGCTGAGGCCCCTGAGGAACTTTGCCAAAATCATGGTATTCTTCTTCAAAAAGCATTTTTGAAGAACTGCCCGAAGCAGAGATCCTGGAATTGTTCATCAGAAGGAACATTACGCCTGCTATGACCGCAAGACCAAACACAAAATAAATTGATTTTGCGACTTTTGACTGAACGAAGCTGCTCATTACTGATTCTCCTTGATTATATTATTTTCTGAAAAATTCTTCTTTTTCCCGGGATTGAAGTAGATCAAAGCACAGCCTGCGAGAAGCAGGATGTCTTGTATTATTCTTGACAAAATATCACTCTTTTCGCTAACTGTTTCAAGAGAAAAACAGCCGCAGGATATGTCGAGCCCGAGTGCGTACGCCCTCGACAGCGCAATAATGAAAACAATCAGCATCACCCCGATAAGGAATGAACTTCCCTTTTTGAATATTCCCAATATGAGGAATACGGCCGAGAAAAACTCAACATACGGCAACACTATCGCAAGAATGTTTATGAAGGCATCGGGTAGGAACTTGTAATTGTAAATTGCCCTTGCAAAAGTTTCCTGATTGAAAAGCTTTCCCAGAGAGGCATACAGAAACAACCCGCCTACAATAAGTCTCAGAGCTATCTGTAATATCCTGTTGGAAATTAGATTCTTCATGATCAGTTAGTTGGGTACCCCTTTGCTTTCCATTCAAGAAGTCCGCCAAGGTAAATGCTGACGTCCTCATATCCGATCCTTGCAAAGTCATATGCATTGTCAATGCTGATCTCGCAATCGCCTCCACCGCAGTATGAGACTATTTTCCTGTCCTTAGGAATGTCCTTCATGCGCGCCGCCTTCTGCTCGGGAGCAAGGGCTATGAATTCCTTGTATGGTATGTTTATTGCTCCTTTTATATGTCCCTGAGAATATTCAACTGCATCCCTCCCGTCTATGAAAAGCATGCCCTCGTCAAACAATTTCTTCGCGTCATCAGCAGTTATGTTCACCGGTTTGATGAAGCCCTCTTTTGTTCTTTGCTTCTGAGCGGGCTTGTCGCCCGTTTTTGCAGATGCGGAATCAATGGCAAAGCGTTCCGAATAATCACCTACAAGCCCAATGCCCTTTGGGCTCAGTGCATTTGCGGTGAATCCGGCAATTGTGCTGATTACAAGTATGATAATTACTTCCTTAAGGGTCTTCTTCATTTTAACGTTATGTTGTTTCAGTCAAACAGAGATTCGTTTCCCGGCAATCCGGTTCGCTTCTTCAAGCCGAGGTGCCTGTATGCAAGATCAGTTGCCTCGCGGCCTTTGGGCGTGCGTTTGATGAAACCCTCGATGAGCAGAAAAGGTTCGTAAACATCCTCAATTGTTCCGGGATCTTCGCCGGTGGATGCCGCTATTGTTGAAAGCCCAACCGGGCCGCCTGAGTATTTTACAATGATGGTCTCGAGGATCTTCTTGTCGATCTTGTCGAGCCCGAACTCGTCAACGTCAAGTGAGGAAAGCGCATAGTCCGCAATGCCGCGGTCTATGGTTCCGTCTCCTTTGACTATTGCAAAATCCCTTGTCCTTCTCAAAAGCCTGTTTGCAATCCTTGGCGTTGCCCTGCTTCGCCTCGCAATCTCTTCAGCGCCCTCATCCGTGATGACGATGTTCATTATTCCTGCTGACCTTTTCACAATGCTCACGAGATTTTCCGTGCTGTAATAATCCAGATGGCAGTTGATCCCGAACCTGTCAAGCATGGGAGAAGAAAGCAAACCCTGCCTTGTGGTGGCTCCGACCAGCGTGAACTTTTCGAGCTTTATGGGAATGCTTCTTGCAGCCGGGCCCTGGTCAATCATAATGTCCAGCCTGTATTCCTCCATTGCAGAGTAGAGAAACTCCTCAACCACCTTGGGGATTCTGTGGATCTCATCTATGAAAAGCACCTCGCCTTTCTTCAGCTTAGTCAGCATCCCGGCCAGGTCGCCCGGCTTTTCTATTACCGGGCCCGAAGTGGTTACGATGCCTGCACCGGTTTGATTTGCTATTATGTTTGCGAGTGTGGTCTTGCCAAGACCGGGCGGGCCTGTGAAGAGTATGTGGTCAAGCGGTTCCCCAAGCCTCTTTGAGCTTTCTATGAAAACCTTAAGATTGTCCTTGACCTTCTCCTGCCCTACAAACTCATCAAAATCCTTTGGCCTGATAAGGGAAGTGAAGTCACTTTCGCTGTTGACTTCGGCTTCAAGCAATTCCGAACCGTTGATACGGGCTTTACTTTTCATTTTACAAATTTAGTGTTAATTTCATGCAGTTACAATTTTCTTTAAGCTCATAAATCAGCCATATTATTGAAAGAGGGGAAAATGGTTCTGCAGGTCCGCTTCATTTACCTTGTGAGGAAGATCAGGACCCTGGGGATCGGAATAACGGTTGCAGCAATAGTGATCTACTTCTTCGGACTGCTTGTAGCCGGCAACAATCACAGGGAAGGGTTTGAATCTGTGAATCTGTTATCTGTCATAGCTCTGGCGGCCGCAGTTCCGCTTACGCTGTTCATCAGGAAGATGATGCTAAAGAAGGTCAGCATAGAAAATTTCCAGACGGTTTACTTCAGTGCGCATGTTGTCCCTTTTGCGGTCATGGATTTCTTCGCGCTGTTCTGCCTTTCCACAAACCTCCTTGTGAATGGCAATGTAATTTATGCTACGATAGCGGCTTGCATCACCCTTGCCGGCATGATCCTGCTGTTTCCAAAGGAGGAAGATTTTGAGAGGATTGGCGCAGGCGCTCAGGATGGAAGGTAAAACAGCCTCAGCATCAGGTAAAGCGTGAATCCGTCCTTTATCACTCCATTGGCTATCATGTCCTTCACTTCATTCTTTGAAAACCATTTTGCTTCGAGGATCTCATTTGCATCAAGCTCTGAGCTAACCTGTTTCACATTCCTTGCAATGTAGCAGTGGAATTCCTGATTGCTTGAACCTATTGAAGGATAGTACATTCCGATATATGTCAGGTCTTCATCCTCCACCGTACTTCCAGCTTCTTCCATCAGCTCTTCCCTGATGCAATCCCTGTGGCTCATTCCCGGTGGAATTGTTCCTGCAGGAACCTCCCAGCTTTCGCAGTCATTTATGTACCTGTAATTCTTTACCAGCATGATCTTCCCGTCGGTGCTTTCCGCCGCAACTCCGGTTCCGTGTCTCTGGAATTCAATTGCTTCAAACAGTATCCTTGACCCGTCCTTAAGTTCAATGCCGTCAAGATTTATGTGAATCCATTTCCCCGCAAAGGCCTTTTCGGTCTCTTTTACTTTCCAGTGCCTGTCTTTGCTTTTGTCCATGTTATTGTCGGAAATACAAAGCCCGGCGCTCAGGTCCGGGCTCTAAAAAAAAATGTGCTGATCTTCGGCTGATGTCCGGTTACTTGCTTCCCGCGTCAAGTATTACTATCCCGGTTGCAGACATTTCAAATGCCTTCTGAGGGCCTTTGATGTCTTCAGACTTTACGGTGGGATTCTTTGACTCGTCATTGAAATGCTTTGCGTCTTCTTCCGAGATCTCTGATATCATGAACTTGCCTGATACGATTGCCTCTCTGCCTGCAACATCCTTGGGAAGAAAGAACTCGTGATCGGTCTTGATCCTCGTGGTCTTTCCGTCAGCGCTCAGTGTCATCCAGCATCCCATTGCCTGGCAAACGTCTGCAACAGTTCCTTTCAGTATCACTTCTTTTCCGTTCATCTCATCCATCTTTGCCACAAAGTCGGAATAACTGACAACCTCTGACGTCGGATCAATTGATTTTCCGTACAGCATACCGCCGTCAACTTTAGTTCCTACGGGATCATCTGAGCCCGAGGCTTTCAGATCAGTGGCGCTGTTGCAATCCTGTGAATAGACTGTTGCTGTTCCGCTCAATAACAGAAGCGCAATAAAGAAGAATGACCTTAATGTATTTTTCATGTTACGTTTAGCTCCTTTGGTTTGATTTAATTGAAATTAACGAATTTGTGTATCAACAAAAATTCAGTCCGTGAGCATTGTTGTCAACGGTACAACCGGATGAGTCATCAGAAGGTCTTTACAATCTCTTCTGCAAACTCGGAGCACTTCACTTCGGTCGCATTCTGGATCTGCCTTGCAAAATCAAACGTCACACGTTTGCTTTCAATTGCGGTCCGCAGGCCTTTGTCAATAAGCGCGGCCGGCTCATCCCATCCGAGATATTCCAGAAGCATTTTGCCCGAGAGTATCATTGACGATGGATTGACCTTGTTCAGCCCGGCAAAAGTCGGGGCCGTTCCGTGAGTTGCTTCAAAGACGGCATGTCCGGTAATGTAATTGATATTGCCGCCGGGAGCTATGCCGATTCCTCCGACCTGAGCTGCTATTGCATCCGACAGGTAATCGCCATTAAGGTTGCCGGTTGCAATTACATCAAAATCCTCGGGGTCCGTCAGCACCTTCTGGAGTGCGTTATCGGCTATGGCGTCCTTTATGAGAAGCTTGCCCTTGCCGAGCTCTTCGTTCATTTGTTTATCGGCCGCTTCTCTGCCCGAGGCTTCATTTGTCCTGTCCCATTGCAGCATGGTGTACACCTTTTCTCCAAACAGCTCCTCGGCAATCTGATAACACCATTCCCTGAATGACCCGGAAGTGTATTTCATGATGTTGCCTTTGTGAACGATAGTGATTGACCTTCGCTTGTTCTTCAGTGCGTATTCGAGGGCGGAGATCATAAGCCTTTGAGTTCCGGCGCGGGACATCACCTTAATTCCAACTCCCACTTCCGCTTCATTTGCTTCCGGCCGCCCGGATTGTCTGAGAAAATCATTCGTCCTTTCCGTGGTGCCGAATCTTATCTTCGCAAACTCATCAGGAAACTCCTTCTCAAGAAAGGCAAGCACCTTTTTGTTCTCTTCAGTTCCTGCCTTGAACTCAATGCCGGTGTAAATGTCCTCAGTGTTCTCCCTGAATATCACCATGTCAACTTTCCACGGCCTGCGCATTGGAGTCTCAATGCCGCCGTAATATTTCACCGGGCGCAGGCAAACGTAAAGATCGAGTATCTGCCTAAGCGCAACATTGATGGACCTTATGCCTTTGCCTACGGGGGTGGTCAGCGGCCCTTTGATCCCGACCGTGAATTTTCTGAACGCGTCGATCGTCTCAGCTGTTAGCCTTTCTTTTGTCAGATGAAACGACTTTTCGCCTTCTATAGCCTCAAGCCATTTTATGTTCGGCTTTCCTCTTTATACTCTTTCAACCGCCGAGTCCATGACATATCGTGCCGCGCTCCACACTTCAGGCCCGATGCCGTCTCCTTCTATAAAAGGAATGACCGGATTGTCGGGCACAGAAAGTTTTCCGTTTTGTATGCTTATTATTTCTTCCATTTAGGGTTTTGTTGATGTTTAGTAACGCAAATTTAGTTAATGCCTCCCGGCCGCGAAATGTAAAGCAAAATGCCTTTTCTTCCGCCCCAAAGCTTCCTGCGAGGTTTGATTTTCCCGCATAATATGAGTATTTTTGTAGAAATCAATTTAGCCAAAATTCAT
>DAIQRO010000117.1:0-2716 GCA_036786155.1 Bacteroidota bacterium | reverse complement strand
AGGCAGACGATCAAGAGAACAGAAAGGAATAAGAAATATAAGGCACTACTCAAGGGCGCAGAGAAAAGGGTGGTCAATCTGAAGACGAAAGCCGAAGCAGAAACCGAGCTTAAGAAGACAGTTGCTTTGCTTGACAGGGCTGCAACGAAAGGGATAATTCATAAGAACAAGGCGGCTAACAAGAAATCAAAGCTGACGAAGAAGGTAAACAAGCTTTCCTGATCTGTCTTTTTGATGTGAAATTGCGGGAGCAGGTAATAATATGACCTGCTCCCTTTTATTTGCCGCTGTTGAAAAAGCTTATCCCAAACTCCGTAAACACCCTCAGTGCGCAAAGATACTCCGTCCAGCCGCTGCAATTTGCATACGAACTCTTGATCCCGTAAACGTCAAACAGCCATCCGCTCTCCTTGATCTTCACATTCACCCTGCCGTTAGATTCTTCAAAAGTGAACTCAGTCCTTACTGCATAATCGACAAAAGGGGCATTCCAGTGAAATGATATTTTTCTCAACTGCTCCACTTCATCTACTTCAATGAGAGCCGTCTCATCACCCCAAACCCAAAGCACTTCGCCGAGAGTCTCAAGGTCATTCAGACTGTCTGTTGTGAAATACTTCTTCACGTTCACCGCCTTGATGGCATTGTTCCAGACCGTTTCAATGTCAGCTTTGATCGATGCCGCAACAATAAAATACACGTCTCCGGGCGCCACGTTCTTGCTCACAGGATTGAATGAATAGCTGTGCATTGTCAGGTGTATGCTGTTACTTCAATTTCAACCTTCGCATCTTTTGGAAGCCTTGCAACTTCTATCGTGCTTCTTGCAGGCGGAAGTTCGGTGAAGAACTGCGCGTAAACTTCGTTCATCTTCGCAAAATCATTCATGTCTTTCAGGAATACAGTTGTCTTGATCACCTTGTCAAGTGAAGATCCCTGAGACTCCAGTATGTTCTTCAGATTACTGAGGACATTCTTTGTTTGCCCCGCTACATCATCAGGGGTTATTGCTCCTTCGGCATTGAGCGATACCTGTCCGCTCGTAAATATCATGCCTCCGTATTCAATCGCCTGTGAATACGGACCGATCGGTTTCGGTGCATCGGGTGAAAAGACTGATTTCTTCATTTGGGCAGATTATGAATTAGATGCATTTGTCAATTATCCTCTCAAGATCGTCATTTGAGAAATAGTCAATAACGATCTCGCCGGAATGCTTTGTCTTTCTTCTGATCGTAACTTTCGTACCGAAGAAATTCCTGAGCTTGTCTTCGATATTCTGCAGATGCGGGTCGTAGATCTCTCCCAGCTTCTGCTTCTTCTTCCTCTGCTTGCCTGCAAGAGGCTTCGTGAAATTCTCCAGCGACTTAACCGTGAGATTCTCGGATAATATCTTCTTCCAGAGTGTGATCCGGTCTTCTTCGTTGTCAATGCTGAGAAGGAGCCGAGCGTGCGCTTCTGTTATCTCGCTCTTCCTGAGTGATATCTTGATCTCAACCGGAAGATTCTGAAGCCTTAAGTAATTGGCCACCGTGCTTCTCTGCTTGGAAACCCTGGCGGCTATCTGCTCCTGCGTAAGGTGATGCTCTTCGGAAAGTCTTTTGTATGAATCCGAAAGCTCCATTGGATTAAGGTCTTCGCGCTGAATGTTCTCTATGAGAGCAAGCTCAAGAAGTTCTTCATCGGTGAGCTTTGCAGATCTTTCATAGATGTAAGCGGGAATGTCCTGAAGCCCCGCAAGCCTTGCGGCTCTCATGCGCCTCTCTCCGGAAATGAGTATGTATCCGTCATCTTCCTTTGCAACGGACACCGGCTGTATTATCCCTTTCTCTTTAATTGACGCGGCAAGTTCTTCAAGCTTCCCCGGATCAAAGGCCTCCCTAGGCTGTTTCGGATTCGTCCTGATCTTCTCAATGGAGATCCTGAGCGATTCCCGGGCCGGAGAACTTTCAATGCTCTTCAGGTCAACTTTCCTGTCGCTGAAGATTGCGTCAAGCCCCTTGCCGAGAGCGTTAGGTTTGTTGTCCATTTGTCTGATCGTTGTAATTGACTGAATCCCGAGCCGGACTTTCTGATCCGTTCACACTTCCCAATTGCTCGCCGTTCCTTTTCAGAAATTCCAGCCCGAGTTCGGAGTAATTCCTTGCGCCGGTTGATTCGGGATCATAGACGATGATCGGTTTGCCGTAACTCGGAGCTTCACCGATCTTGACATTTCTGAAGATCTTGGTTGCATAAACCTTTTCGCGGAAGAACTTCCTGAGTTCGGATGGAAAGTTTCAGACGGGAGTCGAACATTGTAAGCAGGTAGCCTTCTATGTTAAGCGAGCTGTTGAAAGTGTTCTTTACATTCTTGATAGTATTCAGTAGCTGGGAAAGTCCTTCAAGCGCGTAGTACTCGCACTGAACGGGGATCAGCAGTGAGTCTGCAGCAGTCAGCGCGTTGACGGTTATCAGGCCCAGCGACGGTGGGCAGTCAATGAATATGAAATCATAATACCCCGAACTCCTTACAAACTCATGCAGTTTTCTTGCAAGTATGCTTTCACGCGAGGGGAGGTCAACTAGCTCAAGCTCAGCGGCAACAAGGTTTATGTTTGATGTTACTGCATCCAGATTGTCTATGCCCGTGGAACGGATGCACTCGGACATAGGCCTGTCTGAAATGAATACTTCGTATGTTGAATTTCCCTCATTGGCGCTTTCAAAGCCGAGG
>DAIQRO010000378.1:0-2202 GCA_036786155.1 Bacteroidota bacterium | reverse complement strand
CCCGTAAATACTGAGTCAAAAGGCAACTCGGATCTTATGTAATGGTCCTGAGAATTCTCCTTTACCTCAATGTTCATGGGTTCAAATATAAACATTGCTTACTATATTTGAAACCGACTTATGCCCTAACGCTTCACAAGCAATCGCCTCGGCGCAATTCCGGTGGGTATCTGAAAGTCCTTTACGAGATTTCCCGTTGATGAATAGATCCTGAAACGTCCGTCAGAAGAGAAGTCGGATGCGGCGGCTCCCACATAAAGCTGATTCGACTGCTTGTCATAGGCCAACCCGTAGTTCAAGTAGCCGGCTTGTTTTGGTACGATCTTTTCAGAAACTCCGGTCGATGGCGAATAGGAAACAATGTCTTCATCGCTGTAAATGTTCCCTCCTATGAAATAAAGTTTGCCTGCGGCATCAGTGTTCAGATCCTTGCTTAATCCGTAAGGCAGATTTTTGAAAGTGTCCAGTATTGCAAGAGAGATCGGGTCAACTTTGTAGATGGCCGCGGTGACCGAATCTCCGGGACACCCGACCAGAAGCTTTCCGTCAGTGCTCGCGGTTACTGTGGACGGATTATTCCCCACTCTGATCTCTCCGATAACCTGATTGTTGCCCGCATCAATTACAGAGACAACTGAATCAGGCCCGGTTGAGAATGAGCCGGCATTGCATACAAACACCCTGTTCCCGATTCCCGTCAGCTCCTGAGGATAGTTTCTCACATTCACCGTGTAAAGCAACTGAAGATTGTCGCGACTGACGACCGATACAATGCCTGTTGGGCCGTTGGTTACATAAAGCCTTCCGTTGGTTTCGATCACATTGAACGGGTTCACCCCGAGGTTGGATGCGATGATCGCAGTTCCGTTAGTATCAAGTTTGTAGATCTTGCCCGGAGAGCCGAAGTTTCCCTGCTCTGTTATGTAAAGGTAATTCCCTGTCAATACTATGCCGTCCGGAAACAGTCCCAAAGTGCCCGGCGCATAAATATCGGGGTAGAATGTGTCATTGCTGAAATCGTAGAATGCAAGCTTGCTTGTGCCCGGCACAAATCCACCCTCGCACAATACATACACTCCGTCCTGCACTGTGGGCGCAGGCGGCACAACGATCACTTCATCCCTCGTACATGAAGAAAATGCAACTGCGAGCAGGATCAACAACGCGATCAGATTCTTACTTTGCTTCATGATCTTCTGATTTGATTAAGGGGACTTCTGTAATTCCCGTTGAAAGCATGATGTTTATATATGGAACGCAAAGACGGCAGTTTCTTGCAACGTCAACTTTCTTTGACAAAGTATCTGCGTCCTTTATCTGCAACTCTCCGGCGATCTTAAATAACTCTTCAAATCTGACATTACTGCAAACGCATCTGTTGACTTTCATGGCTCAGAAATCAATTCCTGTTCTTATCGGAATGCCTTTGTCAAAATAATGCTTGACCTTCCTCATCTCTGTTATCAGGTCCGCCTTCTCTTCCAATCCTTCCCAAAGCTTATGCCCGGTCATAACAAGCTCGAACCTTCTGTCTTTGTTGTACAGATCGATCAGGTCTTCAATATTCTTCTTCTCAAGCAAGTGATAAACTACCGCAGCGATTGCTTCGTCTAGTATAAGCAGATCCTGGCTTCCTGTCTCTATGAGCTCTCTTGCAATCGCCAATCCCCTTCTTGCCTCTGCAAAGTCTTTCTCGGAGTTTTTGAATCTGAAGGTTCCGTCCTCATTCATCCTTTCACATCCGGTCGAATAGAATTCAACATCGCAACCTGATTCTTTCAGCTTGCGGAGAGTGTTGAGCTCCGCATAATGTTCATTGACTCCTTCGTAGCCCTTGTCAAACTGGACCAGCCTAACTTTCAGACCGGCTCCGAGCGCACGCATGATAAGTCCCATAACGCAAGTTGTCTTGCCCTTCCCGTATCCGTAGTAAATGTGAAAGCAGTGCTTGTCCTTGTCGGACAGCTTTTTGTAGCCTTCGATCGTCTTAAGCACCTTCTCCTTGTACTTCGTGCCGCCGGCATTCTTTGCATTTTCCAGATCTGTGTTCATTGCTTATCTGTATTCGAGTTTGATTTTGAACTCAAAGTTTCTCAACGGCATTGGATATCCTGCGATTATCTGATAATCTTCATTTAGAATATTGTTCACATCCATTCTCCCCGTAATGCTCATTCCGCCAAGCTCATGCCTGTACTGAAT
>DAIQRO010000377.1:0-2204 GCA_036786155.1 Bacteroidota bacterium | reverse complement strand
GATTGTAGTTAAAGGAAGAGACAAAGAAGTAACAGAATTCAAGTCTGCTCGTTTCACTGTGGGCGAATCAGAGTATTATGTAGACAAAATTTCTGTGGCAACGGGTGTTAACTTTAATTATGCGGCAGATAACAAGTTTGATGGCCTCTATTTCGGCATAAATGCATCGCTACCGAAGATTCTGAATCTCTGGAAACCCGTGGGAGTGGACCTCTATTTTGCGCAGGGAAAAATAGTCTCTAACAGAAACGAGACCCAGGTTCCCGATACTTCATACAGATATTCTTCAAGTACTAATATCAAGGACCAGTTAGTGTATTCTGCAGCTTCTATTTACTTCAATTTCAAGAATTTCCAATGGATCATCATTCACTCAGAGTTCAACAGAACTTCAAGAACGTACGATGTGAGCACTTCCAGTAGTAGAAAGACAGTAGTTAACGATACCCTGAGAGTGATATCTGACACATCTTTCAGGAAGGGAGAAAATTTCCCGAGAAAGAACGAATTTCTGCTCGGGGTTGGCACCGGATTGGGATTCAAATTCTATAATGATGAATACTATATAGATGTGAAGGCATTGCCTCTGCTTTTCAATTTCAATTCAGACAAGCTGATTAACTATGTTGCCCGATTTAGAGTCGGGACAAACGGTAAGAAAGCCAGAATTACTGTGGGAGGTAACATCAAGGGTCCTTATGGACTAGGAGATCAGCCCATAACAAGTCTGAGAAATGGAAGGGCAATTACAATTGCAGATGAATATGATCAACCTTCTGTATTAGTTCCAACGGTACAAGTATTCATTTATGCATCAATTGACGTTGAACTCAATAGCGTAATTGACATATTTTCTGGCAAAAAGTAATCCTTTGCCGTGAATCACAAATCATTTTTACTTGGAAGAGGGAACAAACTGCAATGAGAGATCTTTCTCAATCGGGACTATTGCTCAAAAAACGGATCATTTTGCAGACTGAATGGCAAACGTAATATTAAAGAACAAGAGACTTCTCAAAATCGACAAGAAAGAACAGCAGATATTTTCTTAATCAAACATCAGAAAAATGCCAGATCCAACCATCTTCACGGAACAAGATAAAAATCAGCTACGAAATGCTCTTAACCAAAGCCAAACCACACAACAGCTTTGGTCAGCTTTACGCGAAATCGAACCTGCGCAATGTACGCCAAACGGAAGTAAGACCTGCAAATTTCTTGCAGCATTTGTTTTTTCGTTTTATCTGTCCGATCAGGATTGTAGGCCAAATGCACCACTTGCAGTGGAACTGCTTTCCGAAATGCTCGTCAGCGGATTCTAATTGTCCAAAAATTAAAAAATCAAAAGATCATGCCACAGGAAATGACCTTAACAGAAGCAACCAGAAATGCCCTTGAAGCAGCTCTAAGCAATTCAACTTCATTAGAGGAGCTTTCCGATGCACTAAAGAATGCTCCGCCGCCACAGTGCAGTCCGCATGGCTCAAGATGCAGTGCTTTGGCTGTTGAGTATCTGTTGCTACATGCAAGCGGTGAAAAGAAGGCTTGGGTACATGACATTCTTAGTGAGAATTTATCTGTTTCGATGTTCAGCAGTATGTGAGCAAGCAGATTACAACCTGCTTCAACCCAAAAGGACACGAATCAAATGAGAGAAATTGTTTGGCAAATACAGTATGTCAAAACCGACGACTGTATCCTGTTAATGTCAGGCAATATCTTTCTGAGATCGTTTGTGTGAATTCGGCATTCAGGAACTCTGCTAAATATAGTCGTGCAAGTGCTCTTATATTGAGAAAGCGAGATTGCGAGACTTTTTGATGGTGATTCTTGTTCCTTGTGCAGTCAGTTCCGTCCTGACGCATTCATACGGTTTATGTCGGGACGGAAGTCGCGACACCATGTAAAAACGTTCAGAAATTCAAAATTTATGAAGTTAAAAACAAAATGGAAAAAAGACCATTATGTCATTTGAAAGAGAATTCACTGAGCACGAGCAAGGTATTCTGCGAAATGCACTCGCTCAAAACAGTGACACCCAATCATTGTGGAATGCAATAAGGGATATTGAGCCACTTCAGTGCACACCCAATGGTTCAAAGACTTGCAAGCAATTGGCAGCATTAATTTTGGAGTTCTATATCCTTGATACAGAAGACCAAGAAAAAAGACTCCTCGTTCTTGAACTAATGACTGAAATGCTT
>DAIQRO010000116.1:7190-9683 GCA_036786155.1 Bacteroidota bacterium | reverse complement strand
CCAAACTATTCCCTCGCAGTACTCCTTAAGGAGTACTGCGAGGGAATAGTTTGGGGTGGGGGTGGAATTCAAAGATCTTCTTGCAATCGAAGAAACTTACCATGTATTAGTTTATAGCCAATCCATTCTATTTTATTAGATTTGATACCGAAAATAATAAGCCATTTGCTTGATGTATCATTGGAATAGTTGATTATTTGTTCATATGATTGAAGAAGCGAAGGAATTTGACTTTGCTCGGGATAAGTGATTAGAATCTTAATTGGAATAGAATAAATCGACAATTTGTGTACTTCCTGACCCGAACTTTCAGCTTTGAGTTCATGCTCCAAAGCAATAAGTATTTTTTGGGCTGTTCGTTTCCATTTCTTAGCCCAAGGGTGCAATGTCATATCTTCATAGAATTGATTATAGAAAACGCAATCTATTTTGAAATACTAACACTGGGAACACCTAATGTTGAGTTTTCGTGCTAATTCAAGCATTATACCAGCGGAAAGGTGTTTTTCTCTAATTGGGTCTTTGTCCCGGTCATCATAAGTTCCAAGCAAAATTTCGTTGAGCTTCTTTTTACCCCAATTATCGAGAATGGAATTCAAATAAGTCTCCACGGATTCTTTAAACTTCTGAAAAACAAAGAGCTCATCCATGACAAAAAATATATGAAGGTTTATAGAGATTATTTGCAAATATTAATCAATCTACCGGCAATCAGTACAAGAAAAACTCTGACTATACACTATGCTGAACTATTAAATCTTATGAGCTTTTTCCAATCAATTCTTCCTCCTTTGTCACAGTATTCTTCTGCAAAATCTCTTGTAAACTTGTTAATGACCTGCGAATATGATATCATGAAATCATCATTCTTCTCTTTCGCTTTATGACCCAGCGGTTCGATGATTTCAATGTACAAGTCCTTGTTTCCTGATATGAACTCCCAAAACTTCTGTCCGCAATATTTGAAATAATCACCCTTATCAGGTTTATTATCTCTTCCATAACAACAGCCATTAACAGCTACAATATTCAGCTTCGAGTTGCTTGTTCTTAATGTCTTTGTTGCGGTTTTGAAATCCGAGACCATTTTCTTTGTTTGTGAACTATTACCCCAGTTGGGTCCGGACTTGATGGTTACGATGTAACGAATCCCATCGTTATCAAACTCAAGATCAATTCCTGTAATTCCAGACTTTCGGCCCCCGTAGGTCTTACCATTAATGAAAATAGCCAAACCCTCAAGCCACTCACCAAAAATTCCTTCTTCAATGGATGAAATGTGGGCATCAACAATTCCTCTTATGATCTGCTCTGCTGTAAGAACGTACTTTGCTTTGAAAAGATAAGGGTTCTTTCTTCGAAGAACCGCTGAGAGCTTCAGATCATCTAGACTCTGTATTCTCTTTTGATGAAATACGCCAATGTTCTTCTCAACATATTTTGTAACATCAGCCAGTTTTAGGTTTTTCATATTTTCCATTAGGTTCAAAAATATAAAGTTCAACCGGATTGATGCTCTTCTTTACCATTTCGAAATATTCAGGCACAATTTCAATTCCGATAGAATGGCGTTGCATTCTGTTCGCTACAAAAATTGTTGTACCACTACCCATAAAGGGGTCCATAACAGTATGTTCCGGTTTCGTGAATAACTTTATGAACCATTCTGGTAATTCTTCAGGAAAGGCAGCTGAGTGACTCTTGTTATTGCATTCTGTTGCCAAATGTAGGACATTAGTGGGATAGGCCTTATCCCTATTTAGCCAATTAGATATGTTTTTTCCAAAGCCGCTCCCCACTTTTGAGTTATCTCTCGTCTTATCTGTTTCACTTAGATTTTTCAAACGGGACTTTGCCCAACTACCCATAGGCACCATAACTTCTTCCTGGTACATATTGAACTTTTTGCTCTTATTAAATTGAAGAAGTCTTTCCCAACTGTCTCGAAATCTATTGGGCCACTTGCCCGGATATGAATTTTTCTTGTGCCATATAAACTCTTCTGTCCACAACCAACCCTGCTTTCTCATGTTGATAATCAACTCCATCACATAGGTACTTCTCTCACCGTCAACGACCTTTTCTTTGATATTCAGTATGAACGTCCCTGTTGGCTTAAGGACTCGAAACAGTTGCTCAGAGATTGGCAAGAACCAATCAACATATTTATCGTGCGAAACACCACCATATGTATTTTTTCTTTGATCTGCATAAGGCGGAGAAGTTACAATAAGATCAACTGAATTGTCTTCTAGACTCTTCAGTATTTCCCTAGAATCACCAAGAAATAAATCCGACCTAATTTCCATTAAATTCAATGAGATGTGAAATCAATTATGTTCATGTTTTGATTGCCGGCAATTCAGTTGCTTACCAATACACTTTCTCGGCAATCCCCAATTCAAATATAACCGTCAATAAAATTGGCTTCAACAGATTAAGAGAAATACTAAGCTCACCCCGCCACCACCTCCACTTTTATCCTGTCCGGAT
>DAIQRO010000116.1:1203-7180 GCA_036786155.1 Bacteroidota bacterium | reverse complement strand
GACGGTCCTTGTACAGAACCGGTATCCCACGTGCTTCAAGGTCTGCTGTAAGCTCATCAACAAACTGTCTCGAATCGCAATGAAACGCCAGATGATTCAGCCCCGTGTTCTTCCTGTGGTACTTGTTGCCGAGAAAATCTTCTTCGGTCTGCACAAACACGATGTATGTGTCTCCAAGCAGGTAACTGATGCCTCCGTTCCACTCGGCCATTATGCTGTAAGCGAATTTCTCAGTGAGAAGCCAGTTCCAGAATCTCTTCGTCTGCTGAAGATCGGAAACATAGATCTCAACATGATGCAGTGTGCCGTTCTCAGGTTCTACCGCGCTGTTCATTTTGTTGTAGCTCCGCCCATTTGCGTGAAGACACTGTCAACAGGCTCCCAAAGTTCGATCTTGTTCCCCTCGGGATCCATGATGTGAACAAACTTGCCGTAGTCAAAGGACTCTATTTCATCGACGATCGTCACACCGTTCTTTCGTAGATTTTCCACAAGCCCTTCGATGTTCTGTACGCGGTAATTTATCATGAAGTCCTTCTTTGAAGGAGAAAAATATTTTGATCCTGTCTTAAACGGGCTCCATTGAAGATAATTGATCTCATCCGGCCTGTTGGCATTTCTGAATTCGAACGAAGAACCGTATTCATTTACGGCGAGTCCGAGATTCTCCGCATACCATTCTCTTGACTTCTTCGGATCATCCGAAAAGAAGAAGATCCCCCCGATGCCGGTAACTTTTGGCTCCGGCACGGCTTGGGTGGAGTCTTCTCCGGGAACAGCAGGTCTTTTTTCCATTCCATTGTTTGTTTTTGTTTCTGACATGAGCGCAGTGGCAGTCAGAATGATGATGAGAATTGATGAAAGTGTTTTCATGTCTTTGGGTTTATTTTCGGATCTCTCTTTCTTTTTGGACTTTCTCAACTTCCTCCGGAACAACTGCAAGCAGTACACAGCCGGTTTCACTTTTCACGCCGTGACTGAATCCGGGTGGTGTATAAAGATAATCACCTTCACGAAGAATGACATCTTCTACAGAAACCTCTCCTTGCAATACAAAGATCTCTTCTCCGGCCGGATGATTGTGATAAGGATAGCTTGCACCCGGATCGAATTTGAGAAGAATGGTAGGTGAACGGTTCGAGCGCAGATCGCGGCGAAGTGACTTAACATAAACGCCTTTATATGCAACTCCGTCCTCAGCGAGTTCTTCCCAGCTGTCTGCTCCGTTCCGCTTTATGAAGTTCTCTATGCTGTCCATATCATTCCTGCTTTTTGATTTCAGGGAGGTAATTATACTTATCGGGAATGTCTTATTCCGTATTATGTTCCTGTAAAGGCAAAGGCCGGCATCCTTCGGCGCTGTTCAGAGATATTGAAGATGATCCAAAGAGGGTTACGCACACTTGATCTCACATCTCCTGAATGTATTTCCTCACAAACCTGATGGCAAGCGCTCCTTCGCCGACTGCTGAAGAAATTCCCGCAAGTGCTCCGGCCCTTACATCACCGGATGCGAATATTCCGGGTACGCTGGTCTCCGGCATATAAGGCTCGCGGTCAATTTTCCAGAATGTGTGAAATGATTTGTCTTTCATCAGTTCCGTGCCTGTCAGTATGAACCCTTTTTCATTCTTCAGCACCACGTCGTTTAGCCAGTCAGTACCGGGCTTTGTCCCTATATAAACGAACAATGCTTTTGCAGGAAGCACTGTTTCTTCCCCGCTCTTTGAATTCTTCAGCGTAACAGTTTCCAGCACAGTTGATCCGGAGCATGCAACTACATCTGTATTGGGAATTATCTTAATGTTTGGGGTCGCGGCAATATTCTCGACGAGATAATTGGCCGCCGTCTGAGAGAGTCGGTCACGCCTTATGACGATGTTCACTTCTTTTGCAAACTTGCTCAGGTACATTGCCGCCTGGCATGCGGAGTTCCCGCCGCCTGCCAAATAGACAGTTTCATTCCTGCATGCATGTGCTTCAACTGCCGCGGAGCCGTAGTACACGCCGGCCCCGGTAAACTGGTCAAGCCCGGGAATATTGAGCCTTGCATAATCTGCACCTGTTGCGATCACAATTGCTCTGCTGTGAATCTGCGTGCCGTCCTTCATCTCGGTGATCTTGTAACCGTCCTTTACGGTTATGCATTTGACCTGTTGTGGTGTAAGAACCTCCGTTCCGAAACGAAGTGTCTGCGTCATTGCTCTTCTTGTCAGCTCCGGGCCTGAGAGGCCGACAGGGAATCCGAGATAGTTCTCTATGCGGGCGCTGTTGCTTGCCTGCCCGCCGGGATTGCTTTTTTCCACAAGCACGGTCTTCAGTCCTTCGCACGATCCGTAAACCGAAGCTGCAAGCCCGGCAGGACCTGCACCGATTATCAGCACATCATACATTTCCTTTGTTGCCTTCATCTGAAGCCCTACACGCTCTGCAACTTCAGAAAGATCAGGATCACTCAAATGAGATCCGTCATTGAAAATGATCAGCGGAAGCTCGCTCTTTGTTCTGCCTGCACTTTCAAGTATCTTTGAGGACTCATCGTCAGCTTCAACATCGATCCATACATACGGAATGAGATTTCCCGAAAGAAATTCCTTCAGCTTGTGCGACTTTGGTGACCACTGAAACCCGAGAATCCTTATTGCATCAATGTCAGGCTTGTAGAAAGAATGCCAGTCGTCAAGAAGATCCTTGATTACCGGAAACAATTTTTCCTCCGGCGGATGCCATGGCTTGAGAAGATAGTAATCGAGATTGACCTTGTTAATAGCTTTGATGGCCGCCTCAATATCGGAATAGGCGGTGAGCAGCACTTTCTTTGATTCGGGAAAAAATCCGCTTGCTTTCTCAAGAAATTCAACTCCCTCCATTTCAGGCATCCGCTGATCCGATATGAATAAAGCGACGGCTTCGTTCTTAAGCTTCAATTCCTTTACAAGGTCTAGAACCTCGTGAGCGGAATCACTTGCCGCGACCTTATAATCCTCGCGGTATTGATTTCTAATGTCGCGCTGGATGGAGCGGAGCACCTGAGGGTCGTCGTCAACAAGAATGATATACGGAAGTTTCATTTTGCTTTATGATTTGAATGTCTGTTGATTTGAATTGCTGTTGTCATTGATAGGTATTCTCACCGTAAACACGGTTCTTCCCGGTTCGGACTGAACTCTGATCTCGCCGTTGTGATGCCTGATGATGCGGCTTACAATATCCAGGCCGATACCGGTACCTTCTCCGACTTTCTTGGTTGTAAAGAACGGATCGAAAATTCTTGACAGTATTTCTTCCGGAATGCCCGAACCCGAGTCTATGATGTTCACGTATGCGTTGAGCCCGTCGTAGCCGGTTTCGATGGCAAGCCTGCCGTTCTGTGGCATGGCATATACGGCATTGTCTATCAGGTTTGTCCACACCTGATTGAGTTCACCAACATATGCAGATACCGGAGGCATTGCGTTGAAGAAAACCTTTTTAAGCTCGATATTCTTTTCGCGGAGTTTGAACCCCAGAAGCGTGAGTGTGTTGTCGATGTCCTGATGAATGTCTGTAGGATGTTTGTCACTGCCTCTGTCCATCTGCACATGGCTCTTTATGGCACCGACAAGTGTTGATATCCTGCCCGAAGCATCGGCAAGATCTTCCAGTATCCTCTGAGAGCTGATAAGGTTTTCAAGCCAGGGTACGAGATGAATGATGGCATCTTTGCCTATATTGTGAAGAATGTTTTCAAACTCGTCGGTTGTGATTCCGAATTCGGAAAACGTTTCGGCAGCCTGCCTGTTGTTCACGCCATTCTGAAAAAGCCAGTCTTCCATGGCATCTTCGTTGCTTATTCTCTGCAGAGCAGTGAGTCTTTTCCTCTCCGAAGCTCTGCTCTCTGCTTCAGTGATCATTTCCTGAATGCCCTGAATGTGTTCTGAAGAAACCTTGCTATTTACCAATTCTTCTGTCAATTTATAATTCAGGTCAAGTCTTCTTTGCAGTTCGCTTGCGATCCTGTTTATGGCTGCCGCGGGATTGTTCAGTTCATGCGCAATTCCTGCGGCAAGATTTCCGAGTGCATTCACCTTTTCGTGTTCAAGCTTTGTAGTGGCAAATGATTTTGCTCTTTCCGTCATGTACCCGATAAGTTTTTGTATCAGGTCCGGATTCAGTTGTTCAAGCTCTGTGAAATGATCTTTGTGCAAGCGGAGTATGCGGGTATGGCCTGTTGCATAAGCATAGCCGGGAATTGTCTTCATTCTGGAGTAAGGCATCAGGCCACCCACGCCGCCGTTGGAGTTGTTGTTCTCAAATGTGTAGAAATAGACTTGCCTTCCGTTAACGTTCATGTAGAATGTTACCTTTCCTTCGACAAGTATCCACATGTGATCGGCGGAGTCGCCGTACTTTGATACGAGCTGCCCATCCTGAACTTCTTCATAGGTGGAATGATCCAATATCCACTGCAGATGATCGTCAGGAAGATCGCTGAACGCAATTACCCTCCTTAACTCATCTATGTTTGCAGTCTTCATTATGGAAATTTTAGCATGGTATTAATCACGAAATCAAAAAACAATATGCAAAGAAGTAACAGCGAAAGCGCACTTCAACAAATCAGTTTGAATTTTATGAAGTTCGGATTGAATTTCCGGCCCAATATCAGGCATCAGCATCCCGATAAGGAATTATACTCGCGGGAGGAATTACTTCGACTGTGAATACAAATTATGTGGATTTTCATTGCCTCAATCCCAAATTTACAGGAAAAGTAACAAGGTCATGAAGTCAAAACTCTACCTCCTTCTCGGCATACTGATATTTGCAGGACTCACACTGCTTTTCTCAATAGGCATAGAAAAGACAAGAACTGTTCCGAAGGATACGAAGTCAAACAAGAAATCCGGTGAAGTTATTGAAACGAAAGAAAAGCGCAAGGCATCCGGTGCAATGGAGTCAATGCAATGGATGAGCGAGATTAGGGCCTTTCCCGATCAGGACATTCCGGACGATAAGTTCTACAGGGCATTCGAATATTCAAAATCCCACCTTCAGGAGATCAATAACCGCGACGGTTTGGGCTCGTGGAGGTCAATGGGACCGGACAATATTGGAGGAAGAAGCCTTTGCCTTGCGGTTCATCCGGTTGATACAAGCATAATATATATGGGCTCTGCATCGGGAGGATTGTGGAAATCAACAACTGGCGGCACAGGCGCAGCCGCATGGACACTTGTCAATACCGGCTTTCCGTCTTCTGCAGTAAGTTCAATAGCAATTGACTCGGCAAATCCGAATGTAATGTACATCGGCACAGGCGAAAATTACGGATATCAGTATTCCGAGAACGGCCTTGATGTGCGGGTGACCCGCGGCATGTACGGCATCGGAATTCTGAAAACAACTGACGGCGGACAAACGTGGAGCAAGTCGCTTGACTGGTCATACAACAGCAAGTCGGGCGTATGGCGTGTGCTCATAAATCCAAAGAACAGGAACATTCTCTATGCCGCAACAAGCGAGGGCATTTACAGGTCAAACAATGCGGGAAGCAGCTGGACTCAGATGCTGAATTACAAAATGGTGATGGACCTCGAGCTCAATACTTCCGACACAAGCGTACTTTATGCTTCCATCGGAAATCTTACAAACAATGTTCCGCTCACTGACAAGGGCATTTACAAAACCACGAACGGCGGTATCAACTGGACAAAGCTTTCCGGCGGACTGCCCGCCAACTGGTCCGGCAAAGCGACTGTGGAACTTTACAAAGGTAATCAGGAGCTTGTGTATGCAAGCATTCCCAACGACTTCTCCTATGTAGGATATTTCAGAAGTTCAAACGGAGGTGCGAACTGGACACAGCTCAGCACATCGGTGCCTATCGGCAATCAGGGCTGGTACAACAATGGGCACATTGTGAAGTCAAATGATCCGAACACAATACTTGTGGGAACAATAAACGTAGAGAAGTCAACCAACGGCGGATCCTCGT
>DAIQRO010000116.1:0-1193 GCA_036786155.1 Bacteroidota bacterium | reverse complement strand
ATGGATTGAGGGCGCAACGCCCGCAGGCGAGCCCGAGGGCCCGGACGATTTTGTGCATGCGGATGTTCACTACTATGCTGAAAATCCGAAAGACCCGAACAAAATATATGTGATCACTGACGGAGGCTTATACCGGTCAAACAATTACGGGGAGAATTTCTATTCCTGCAATGGCGGTTTTGTCACGACTCAGTTCTATGCAAGCTTTGCCAACTCATATCAGGATTCCGTTTTCTGTCTGGGCGGAATGCAGGACAATCGCTCGGCATTTTTTCGGGGCGATCCGTCATGGTAGAAGACATTATACGGAGACGGGATGAGCTGTGCAGTGAATTCACTCAATGACAACATCTGTTACACTGAATACACGAACGGTGCAATAAACAGGTCAACCGACAGGGGCGTATCATGGTCGGGAATTTCTCCTCCGGGTGCGGGCAACTCAAACAACTACTGTTTCGTGGCTCCGTTCATTTCGTGCCGTTCCAATCCGCAGATAATGTATGTGGGAGGGCTGTCCGTTTACAAATCAACCGCGGGCGGCGGAAGCTGGCAGGGGCCGTACGGCACAACGGTATTTGCTGGTGCGAGGATCCTGTGCATAGCTTCGTCTGCAACAAGCGTTGACACTGTTTACTGCGGCAATACCGCGGGAAAAGTATTTCGTTCTGTAAATGCCGGACTCAACTGGACGAACATCACTTCGGCATCCATGCCTGTAAGGTACGCCACTGACATGCACGTTAATCAGAACAACTCACGCGATGTCATTGTCACATTCGGAGGATTCGGTTCACCGCATATATTCAGAACAACAGACGCAGGAGCAACATGGACGGACATAAGCGGTAACCTTCCCGATGTGCCCTGCCACAGCATAGTCAGCGATCCTGTTTATCAGCAGAACATTTATGCAGGAAATGATCTCGGAGTGTATGTGACGACCAACGGCGGAACTACATGGAACGAATACATGACAGGAATGCCTTATGCGCTTGTATTCGATCTTACAGTCGTTTATCCCAACAGGAGCATCAGGGCAACGACGCACGGCAACGGAATTTATGAAAGAAAACTTCTGGAGAATCCGGTGGACATCACCGGAATGTCTGTGGAAATATCGGAGAGATTCGAGCTGTATCAGAACTTCCCCAACCCCTTCAACCCCGTCACAACAATAAGCTACGATCTTC
>DAIQRO010000376.1:0-2207 GCA_036786155.1 Bacteroidota bacterium | reverse complement strand
TTCAAGCACTGAAAACCCGTGCTCAAGCTTGCTTGTGTACATCCAGGTTATCTTGAGATCTTTTGCGTCGTAATGGTTTGCCGTCACGCGGTCGGTCCAGAAGGTGTCCTTGCTGAACCACGGCTCAATTATCAGAAGGCCGCCGGTATCCAAGTGCTCCGACATGTTCTTCACTGCTTTGAACAGATTCTCCTTAGTCCTTACATAAGCTATTGAACTGAAGAGGCAGGTTACAACATCATATCTCCTTCCTGCTTCAAAGTCGGTCATGTCGGCGCAAATGAATCTTACTCCGGGGCACCTCTCTGCGGCAATATCAAGGAGCTCCTGGTTCACGTCCAGTCCTTCACATTCATACCTGTTCATCAGAAATTGTATGTGTTTGCCGGTACCGCATGCAGTATCTAGAATGGACTTTGCATTTGGAGAAAATCTTTTGATTATCTGATCCAGTTTCGCAGTTGCCTCATTGTAATCCTTGAAATGATACAATGCATCATAGAATCTTGCGGATTTATCGAACAATTCAGTTTGGTTTGATTTTCAAATTCGGGTTTCTGAAAGCAGGAAAGTATTCTGAATCATCGGAAGCTCCTGACTCCCGGCATAGCCTTTCATATTTTTCAATGTCGTAGATCTGCCTGAGGGATCTGAATGGAAGTGCATATGCACCATATCTTTGCTTGGATCGCGCAACATTGTCATCTTGAGCAGAACCGCCGCCAAGGTTCATTACGGGGATCTTCTTTGACCGGAAATATTTGAGCCCGCACCAAAGCAAAAGGGGAGTTGATTCCTTTGCTTCGGGAAGCGCTACGTTGAACAGGCACTGCCCCTCGTATGGAGTATCTGCAAAAATGTACACTGAGTTTATGCCGTTTTCGCCGGCTGTCCCAACCATAAAGACATTCTCCAGAGAGCACAAATGCCTTAGCGTTGACTCGGAGAAGTAATTCGCCCGTGAAAGCCCGAACCTTTCGAGATGTTGAAAGTAATTAGCAATGAAGAACCCGGTAAGCATTTCCCTGTCATACACAAATCCCGATTCGTGCTTTCTGTAATTCCTGATCTGTCTTCTTCTGTTGCTGTCAAGAGATTCAAATATATCCGTAAGGCTTCGATCCAGATCAATGTAGAACAGTGAAGTTGAACTGTATGCTTCAGCTTCATCAAAGTAACTCTTGTTCTCAAGAAGGGGATTGATGCTGATGTAACCGCATACGTATTCCTTTCCGGCTGCAAATCTCTTCCAATGTTCCGGAAAATCCGGGCAATCACGCGTGCCCGTAAAGCCCGAAAACCCGTAAGGAGTTACGATGTCTTTATCTGAACCGAATATTCTTTCCGCAAGCGGGCAGACTATGACTGTGCCGTTATCTTCGTATCTGTAAAGGTATGTCGTGTATCCGGTTGTAAGATGCATTGCATGGCAACTGTCCCAAGTGTGTGCAAATGAATGCCTGACGCCATTCAGAGCCGAATTCCAGTCCTCTCTTGCATCAATCGGTATGAGCTGGTGCATGCTCATGACAAGCCGTAATCGGATATCATCTCAAAAATGGCTTCCGGCGAATTGAACATCATTACATCAATTATTGAAAGTCCTGGAACAAAGTCGCCTCCGAACTGTCTGTATTCTCTGAGCTTTGGCTCAATGAACAACAGTTCTATTCCATCATTTCTGAACTTCTCCCTGTCATAGAGCTCCTGCCCTCCCGGAAGATTAACATAGCTTCCGGCATTCTCCTTTTTGCAGATGCCGATTATCCGTTCTTCTCCAATTCCGTCAACATCTCCTTGACACCTGCCGAATTCACGCCTGAGCTTCAGGTAATTGCATACTTCAATAATACTTTGAAATGAAATGTCGGATACCAGATCTGAATGTGTATCGAGTGTATTTCTTACAACAGTAAAGGTGTCTGTGTAAAAAGGAGCTCTAGAGTAGCTTATCCTGAGCTTCTTGAGAATGTCCTCTTTCCACCCTGAGTACTTGTCAATCCTTGTTTCGCATATCTTCCTGTTCTGGCTTGCATCAACTATCTGCAGGTTCAGGTAGGCCGGCTTGCCATTGATAAGGATTCGGTTTCTGTTTATCCATCCTCTCTTGATGAAATTTGCATCGTCCAGTGAAACAAACTTGCTGCACGCATGCAAAAGCTGGAAGAATCCGATGTACGGAAAGAAGTACGGCTGGTTGACGGATA
>DAIQRO010000375.1:590-2212 GCA_036786155.1 Bacteroidota bacterium | reverse complement strand
TCAGGCCATTATGCCGAATCTGCTGCTCCGTTTTAATATCCTGTTGTTGATTCCTTTGCGGCGGTACGAACGCGCTAGTTTACAAGACCACAGACCAGGGTGAAACGTGGACAGCGCTTACAGGCATGCCTTCAACAACTTATTCCTCCATTCACGCCTTTGACGAGAACAACCTGATACTGGGTGCGGGATCCAGAAGGCTGATGAGGACAACCAACGGCGGAACAAGCTGGATCATTGATACAATTTTTACGGCAGCTACCAACGTTGTCTTCACAGGAATCAAATTCAAGGATGCCAACACAGGATATGTGATTGGTAATCCGAACTACTTTGCTTACACAACGAACGGCGGAGCAAACTGGACAGCTTCAACGCACTCTTCGATAAGAGGACAGAGGGCACTTGATTACAATATGGGAACAGTCTGGACCGCAGGCGATTACGAATATGTTTACAAGTCAACGAATGACGGTGTAACATGGGATTCGGTAAAGTTCTATGATCTCAGCAATCCTAACCAGCCGACGCCATTCATAATTTATGCGTTCGCGGCTAACGGAAACGACATGGTTGTTGGCGGATCTTTAGGACAGCTGACCACAAGCAATGACGCAGGCGCAACATGGAGAAACAAGAACTATCTTGTGAATCCCACTTACAGCCTTTACGGCGCAATATATGCTGAGTCAACGAACGGAAGACTCATGGTTGGATGCACAAACGGAAGCACAATACTTCACTCTACAAACGCTGGAACCAACTGGACAAGCGTCAATAACGGATTTGTAAATTCCGTCAGCGCCGTTTATTCATTTGATTTCCTCAATTCAACCACCGGATATGCCGCAGGCGGAAGAGCTACATCCGGTATAGGAGAAATGTCAAGAACGACTGACGGCGGGGCAACATGGACTGTTATGACTCTTCCTTCACCGGCGAGCAATTACCAGATCAACGATGTTGATTTCATAGATGCTAATACAGGATGGCTTGCAGGATTTGCAGGAGCATTTGCACCCCACCTTATCATGAAAACAACCGACGGCGGAGCTACATGGACTCAGCAGTATCTGCAGGGCAATCCGGCACTCACAGGTTCAGTTATCAGTGTTCAGATGGTGAATGCTAACACAGGTTACTGTTTAGCTTCAGCAGGTTTCCACTGGACAACTGACGGCGGAGCTACATGGACCAAGAATACAAACCCATACCTTACAGGCGTCGCTATCTCAAACATGGTAGTAATGAATAAGGATGTGGTAGTTCTCCACGGCGGAGGCGTAAGCGGAACGAAGCTTGTGAACAGGACAACCGACGGCGGCAACACATGGTCAGACATATCCGGAAACCTCCTGACTACGGCTACTATCTTCAGATCTCAGTGGCTAAATATGAATGACGGAGTAGTGAGCGGAACTAACGGATTTATGGGCATCACAACGAACGGCGGAGCTACATGGGCTCAGTCAAACCCCGGGTTTTCCACAACAGTTGATGTACAGTTCCCGGCAAAGAGCACATGGTTCACTATCAGCGACAGGAACGGCCAATATCAGATCGGCCGCAAACTCGAGACTAACAATTCAATCACGGTCAATCCGGTAATCGGAATCGAAGGA
>DAIQRO010000375.1:0-580 GCA_036786155.1 Bacteroidota bacterium | reverse complement strand
GGATTCTGGAACGGAACTTCACAGGTTGCAGACACAGTAACTCTCGAGCTGAGAAATTCAACATCACCTTACGCCCTTGTTGCAAGCAAGAAGACGGTGATCACACCGGGAATCGGATACGGCACGTTTGAGTATTCCTCAGTAGGCGCAGGCTCATACTACGTAGTAGTGAAGCACAGAAACACGATTGAAACATGGAGCGCATCACCAATAGCCATGGCGCCGGGCGGCAATTACAACTACGACTTTACAACAGCCGCAACACAGGCATACGGAAGCAACATGGTTCTAAAGCTCGGAAGACACTGCATTTACAGCGGCGATACAGATCAGGACGGATCAGTTGACGCAACCGACTTTTCACAGGTTGATAATGATGCATTCAATTTTGTTTCAGGCTATGTGGCAACTGACGTAACAGGCGACAACACTGTTGACGCTTCGGATGCGGCAATCGTTGACAATAATGCATTCAACTTTGTGCAGAAGATAACACCGTAATTTTAGTTCCTCCCTTAGTTAGGATGCGGCGGAGACATTTCTCCTCCTTTAATGCCCGCCGCCTCTTTTAGTTAGTTGA
>DAIQRO010000374.1:0-2218 GCA_036786155.1 Bacteroidota bacterium | reverse complement strand
CGATCTTTCCGATAGACACTGCGTTCCTGAGAGTCTGAGTTACAAACTCCTGCGAAGTGACTTCGGAAAATTTCTGAGGCCTGTACTTCCTTGCCGATACTGTGAATGTTGACAATCCTGTTCTTCCTTATGATTATGGTCTTACTTCCTGTACTTTATTTTCTTACCGGCAAATACATGACTGACGGCATCTTCGACCTTATCCACAAGCACGATCTCAAGCTGATCCAGAATTTCCTTTTGTATCTCAACAAGGTCCTTCTCGTTGTCCTTCGGGATCAGCACCTTCTTTATTCCGCTTCTTACAGCAGCAAGAAGTTTCTCATTTAATCCGCCTATCGGCATAACGTTTCCGCGCAAAGTTATCTCTCCCGTCATTGCTACGTCAGTCTTTACCGGCGCCTTTGTGATCGCAGACAGCATTGCCATTATCATGGTTATGCCCGCGGACGGCCCGTCTTTTGGAATAGCGCCTTCGGGAAGGTGAATGTGGATCTCCTTGTCCTTAAAGAATGTGGAGGGAATCCCGTACCTTGATGCGTTCGACTTAATGTAAGACAATCCCGCCTGCGCAGATTCTTTCATTATGTCGCCAAGCTTGCCTGTGAGTATGAACTTGTTGGGGCCGTTCATCACGGTCACATCCACGTTGAGAATGTCTCCTCCCATTGATGTCCACGCAAGCCCTGTCACCGAACCTATCTTCGTCTTGCCTTCCGTGTCGGCAAGTTTGGTCTTGAACTTCGGGACGCCAAGGTATTTGTGAACCATATCTTCCGTGATCGAAAGCGGCTTCTTCGATTTCTTCGGGCCGTCTTCAACTATCTCTCTCGTGACCTTCCTTATTATGGATGATAATTCTCTCTCAAGATTTCTGACTCCCGCTTCGCGCGTGTACTCGCGGATCACCTTCAGGATTATCTCATCTTCGAACCTGATCTGAGATTCGTAAAGGCCATGCTCAGCAATTTCCTTTGGTATGATGTGCCTTCGGGCTATTTCAACTTTCTCAAAGTCGAGGTAGCTTCGCATTTCAATTATCTCCATCCTGTCAAGCAGCGGCAGTGGAATTGAGTAATACACGTTTGCGGTAGTTATGAAAAGCACATTGGACAGATCATAATCAACATCAAGATAGTGATCGTTGAAAGTTGAGTTCTGTTCGGGATCAAGAACTTCGAGCATTGCGCTTGCGGGGTCACCCCTGAAGTCACTGCTCATCTTGTCGATCTCGTCTATGAGAAGCACCGGATTGACGCTTCCGGCCTTCTTCATCGCCTGAATGATCTTTCCGGGCATTGATCCGATGTATGTCCTTCTGTGTCCTCTTATCTCGGCCTCGTCCCTTACGCCGCCGACGGAGATGCGCACGAAGTTTCTGTTGAGTGCCCGCGCTATTGACTTTCCAAGCGACGTCTTGCCCACTCCGGGCGGACCCACAAAGCACAGGATCTGTCCCTTCGGTGATTTATGTATCTCCTTTTCCTTGAGCAGTTTCAGGACTGCGATCAGTTCAAGTATCCTGTCCTTGGCCTTGTCAAGTCCGTAATGATCTTCATCGAGAATCTTCTTCGCGTGTCTGAGGTCAAAGTTATCTTCCGTGTAAAGCGCCCACGGAACGTTGACCATCCATTCCAGATAATTCCTTATAACTCCGTAGTCCGGGGACATGGGCGGAGTCTTCTTCATTTTCTGAAACTCCTCCAGCGCCTTGCTCATCACCGGCTCCGGCATACCCGACGTGTCAATCTTCTCTTTGAGTCTCACCATTTCCGGATCGGTCTCGACTCCTTCGCCGAGCTCGTCCTGAAGTATCCTTATCTGTTCCTGAACGATGAACCTCCTCTGATTCTTCTGCATCGTCTGATAGACCTTCTCGTCTATCTCCTTTTCAACGTTCAGTATCTCCATTTCAGAACTCATAATGAATAGCACTTCGTAATACTGCTTGTGAAGTTCGCCTATCTCGAGGATCCTCTGCTTCTTCTGAACGGATGCGTTTATGGTTGAAGCTATGTAATAGAGCTTTCGGTCAGGCTCCTTTATGTTCTCGTATGCAACAAGTGTTTCCTGAGGGATCGACCTGTTTGCCTGCACATAATCATTGAAGAGTTTGGATGCCTGCCGCATCAGGGCTTCAAGCTCATTGTCCGGTTTGAAAGCCGGATTCTTGAGTTCAAATGTAGCTGAGATGAATTTGCCGCTGTGAAACTTCTTC
>DAIQRO010000373.1:0-2230 GCA_036786155.1 Bacteroidota bacterium | reverse complement strand
GTGATAATTATTGAAGAACTTATTCGATAACGCCGAGCAGGTCTATCTTGTCGTCCTTATGCAGAGTTACGATCGCTTTCTTCCTGTCTGCTCTGTATCCTGCAAATCTTCCCTTGCGCGTCATCTGTGACTTGCTCTTTCCCTTTGCAACGATGGTCCTGACCTTGGAAACGCGTACGTTGAACTTCTTTTCAATTGCTCTTGCTATCTCTATTTTGTTTGCATCTCTTCCAACTTCAAAAGCATACTGATTCAGGTTCTCCTGCAGATTAGTATTCTTCTCAGTTACAAGCGGCCTTACAAGTATTGTCTTCATTTATTCTGCCTCCTCCGCGCTTTGATTGGTAAGATTCCTGCACAGTGATTCCACAGCAGATTTTTGCATGAGTATCATCTTATTGTCAAGAAGGTCGTATGTGGCCGCCTTGTCGGAGATCTTCACATTGAGCTTCTCGATGTTCCTTCCCGACTTGTAAACATTGTCGTTCTTTCCGCCGAGCAGAAGCAACGTTTTTGTATCGTGAAGCTTCAGGGATTTCAGTATGTTGAAAAGGTCCTTTGTCTTCGGTGATTCGAACGTGAAATCCTCAACTACCATTATCTCATTTCCCTTTGCCTTAAGGCTCAGTGCGCTCTTTCTTGCAACTCTTGCAGCCTTCTTAGGGATCTTGAGCTTATATGTGTGAGGCTTCGGCCCGAAGATCGTACCGCCGCCAACCATAACCGGTGATCTGCTCGTACCTCTTCTGGCATTTCCCGTTCCCTTTTGCCTGAACGGCTTCTTTCCTCCTCCGCTAACTTCGCTTCTCTCCTTTGACTTATGAGAACACTGCCTTTGATTTGACAGATAAGTTCTCACTGCCTGGTAAACAAGATGTTCATTCGGAGTCTCGAGTTCAAACACTTCACCGGGAAGATCAACCGTTTCACCGGATTCGGTTCCGTCGAGCTTATAAACCTTGAGTTTCATTATTCGTTATTTATAGATTTCAACCAATCCGGTCTTTGAACCCGGGACTGCGCCTTTTACAAGTATGAGATTTGAGTCGCCGAACACTTTAACGACCTTAAGGTTACGTACCGAGACCTTGTCGCCGCCCATTCTTCCGGCCATTCTCTGACCCTTGAACACGCGTGACGGAAACGAGCTTCCGCCGATTGATCCCGGGGCTCTTTCCCTGTCGCTTTGTCCGTGCGTTCTCACACCGCCGCCGAATCCGTGCCTCTTTACAACTCCCTGAAAGCCCTTGCCCTTGGAGATGCCGGTAACTTTCACCGTATCACCTTCCTTGAACATATCAACTTTCACCACATCACCTTCCTTAAGATTCTCATGCTCAAAATCCCTGATCTCCTTAAGGTGCCTTAGCATCGGGAGTTTGTGCTTTTTGAACAACCCTGCTTCGGGCTTGGTGGTGTGCTTTTCCTTCTTTTCCCCAAAACCAAGCTGAACGGAATTGTATCCGTGCTTATCCGCGGTCTTGACGCCGGTTACGTAGCATGGCCCTGCTTCGATCACTGTGCAGGGTACATAACTTCCGTCTTCCGTAAAGACAGAGGTCATCCCTATCTTCTTTCCGATAATGCCAATCATCTGTAAATGCCCTGGTTACTTTTATACTTTGATCTCAATATCGACACCGCCCGGAGGATCAAGCTTTGTCAGCGCCTCAAGAGTCTTGTTTGACGAGTTCAGTATGTCAATTAGCCTCTTGTGCGAACGCGTCTCGAACTGTTCACGCGACTTCTTATCCACATGCGGCGACCTTAGTACCGTGTACACATTCTTCTTTGAAGGAAGCGGGATCGGACCGCTGACGATGGCGCCTGTCTGCTTAATGGCCCTTATGATCCTTTCCGTCCACTTGTCGAGTAGCGTATGGTCGTATGACTTCAGCTTGATTCTTATCTTCTGTGATGCCAATTTTGCTTCGTTTAGAATTATTCAATGATCTTTGTTACAACACCTGCTCCAACAGTCCTTCCGCCTTCTCTGATAGCGAACTTGAGTCCTTCTTCCATGGCGATCGGGCTGATGAGCTCAATTATGAGCTTGTCAACATTGTCACCCGGCATTACCATCTGAATGTTCTCCGGAAGATGTACAACTCCGGTAACGTCAGTGGTTCTGAAATAGAACTGCGGCCTGTAGTTGGTGCTGAACGGTGTGTGCCTTCCGCCTTCTTCCTTTGAAAGCACATAAACCTGAGCTTCGAATTTCTTGTGCGGA
>DAIQRO010000115.1:4924-9831 GCA_036786155.1 Bacteroidota bacterium | reverse complement strand
CATTTTTTTGATGCCATAACATTTGATTTCAATAAATCGTTTTCACACAGCCTCTGGAGTTTGGCAACGAGCCGGGAATCTAAATCGTCAGAGTTCGCGAAGAACACCCGAGACTCCACCAAGTGGCGGGCTGTCGCGGACAAAACATTAACATCTCTTTCCAATCTTTGCTCTCTTCGGATAAGTTGTTGGTGACCCAAAAGTTTGCTGACACTGTTATCAGTGAATCAACTGCCCGAATTGCAAACTTTTGGGAACACCGAACAACGGCAGAATAAGGCAACAATTCAATCCCACTCCCGCAGCGTCCCCGGAAAATAACTGGGAGACACTGTGTAGACAAAAAGGATCATTAATCATCAGTGAAATGGGGTTTACGAAATCCTTGAAATGAAACTGTTCAATTCTACCATAACTTTTACACACCAACCCAAAAGGGAAATACATAAGATGCCGTAAGTACAAGTGAATCTAACAATTGATACTTTCAGTTCTTCAATAAGAAGTGCCTTATTCAAAACAATTGACATTCATGTACTTTGCACTTAAGAGCACAAATTGAACCAAAAACTTTTCATTTCAATTTTCAAAATAAAACTTGATATTGCTTAACAGTCATTATTAATTAATAGTTACTATTTCATTTCATGGAAAATTTTGAACATATTTCCTTTCAAAATGATTGGAAATTGTCCAGTAGTGCATGGTACAAATTAGGGCAATGTAAATCAATAATTAGAGCAATTTCAAACGCCCCAATTCAACCAGAGTATAGAAAGAAACTTTTGGAAATATCTTTAATCAAAGGAGCACAAGCTACGACAGCAATTGAAGGTAACACACTTTCGTTGGATGAAATTAGAGAAATTCAGGAAGGCAAGAACTTGCCACCGAGCAAAGAATATCAAGAGATCGAAATCAAGAATATTCTAGATTCATATAACGAAATACTTAGAGAGATTACAATGATAAAAAAGGACGAATTAATCTCATCTCAATTAATTTTGAGATTTCATAAGATGATTGGCAAAGACTTAGGAGATTCTTTTCAAGCTATTCCTGGACAGTTTAGAAGAAGTAATGTAACAGTTGGTAATTACAGACCTCCAAATTATGAAGAGGTCGAAGAACTAATGGAGAAGTTTTGTGTTTGGCTTAAGAGTAGCTTTAAGTACTCTAAAGGAAAAGAGTCATTTAGTGATTCAATTTTCGAAGCAATTATTGCACACGTTTATATAGCTTGGATACATCCATTCAATGATGGTAATGGAAGAACAGCTCGATTAATAGAGTTCTATATACTTTTGAGAGCAGGATTGCCTGACATTGCATCTCATGTATTGTCAAATTTTTATAATGAAACTAGACCAGAATATTATAGACATTTGGATTTGGCATACCGGGAAAGGGACCTTTCAAAATTTCTCGAATATGCAATAAGAGGACTTAGGGATGGATTGATAAAGGTTTTACAAATAATTCAAGAAAACCACTTTGAAATCTTGTGGAAGAATTATATTTATGAAATATTCAAAGATGTTAAATACGGAAGTGTGGCCGTTTTTAAAAGAAGAAGAGAATTAATGCTGAAGTTTCCAAAAAGAGGACTATTTACTTCTAAAGAAGTAGTTGATTCTAATCATGATCTGCTAAGAACTTATCTAAGAAAATCAGGTCTCTTACTTAAGAGGGACCTTGATGAACTAACAAAGTTGAATTTGCTAATTAGAGACGGGAAAAAATATAAAGCCAATACAGATATTCTCCTGAACTCTTTTGCACTAAGGAAATGACTCTTTCCGTTGTTGGAGCCTACCCGCCTAGTCGGGTTCCCCAAAGTATGCAAAGCGGCGAATAACTAACATCAATTTTGTGCCAAACAACAGCAACAATTCAAACCCACTCCCGCAGCATCCCCGGAAAATCACCGGGTGACACTGCGGAGACGAGAGGCAACGACAATCATCCCACCAAAATGTCATCCCTGCGAATGCAGGGATCTACGGAATAGTGGAATCATTACCACAGCCAATGAATCACACAACCACTTCACACATTAAACTTGAACAGTAATGCTAAATGTAAATTGTAAATCACTGAGGAGATGAATGGTATTGCAAAGGGTAAGTTGCCGGTGACCCTCTCTTCGTTCGGGAACACCGGCAACGGCAGAGTCTGACATTCTAATTATCTTGAGCCAATTACAAATAGCCCCGAGGAATCAACAATACAGAAGGAACTTCAATCACCATATCCGCTAAAGTCAATGCTCCCATTAATAAGGCGTGAGAGCGGAGTTTACTTCTGCGTGATTGATGTGAACGATATTCAGGTAGGAACAATAAGGATGTTACTGATCAGGTAACATGCTTCCTGAGGATCCGAATCCGATATACTTCTTCTTCACAAGTCGCGATGACGCAACTTCGAAAACTGTTTGAACACTGACATCTCCTCCCGCATGGCATTCATCTCAGTGTCTGAACCAATGCACTTCAACTTGCAATCCGATTTATCTACATTGACGTTCTAAATTCAACACATTTGACCAATACGGAGAAATCCTATGACCTGATCGTCATAGGTTCGGGACCGGCGGGAGAGAAGGCCGCAGTCAAGGCGGCTTATTTCGGAAAGACAGTCGCACTCATTGAGAAAGCGAAGAAATACGGCGGCGCCGGTGTGCAGACAGGCACGCTTCCTTCAAAGACGCTCAAGGAAACTGCACTGTATTTCTCCAGGGTGTATGAGAAGCAGATCTTCGAGGAATCAGACAACAGCCTTCGCAAAACCCGGTACCAGAGCTTCACTTACAGAAGAGACATTGCCAGGACCGATATGGAACAGGAAGTGGGCAATAATCTCCTGCGCCATAATGTTGCCTCATATAGAGGAACTGCATCATTTGTTGACGATCACAGAATTGCAGTCACGGACGAAGACAAGACGGAAACGATAAGAGGGGCCAACATACTGATTGCCACCGGCTCATATCCGGTCAACCCGAAAGACATTCCGTTCGACGGAAAGAGAGTTCATGATTCAGACACTATACTGAACATTCAAAGATTTCCCAGGTCACTTTGCGTGATCGGCGCAGGAGTCATCGGCTGTGAATACACGACCATCTATGCGACAATGGGAGTAAAAGTCTATCTGATAAACAACCGCGACAAGATACTTCCTTTTCTTGATAAGGATATTGCAGAGTCGCTGGTTGCGCGGATGAAGGACATGGGGATCGAGATCCTCTTCAATACTTCCATCGTAACTTACAGCGTTCCGAAGAAGTCAACAGAAGATATTCAGCTTACACTGCGCGACGGGAGTGAACTCTCCGCTGACATGGTCCTTTATGCGGCGGGAAGAAGCGGCAACATCAGCGAACTTAAATGCGAAAACGCCGGTGTTATGACAGGAGACAGGGAAACAGTCATCGTTGACGAAAATTACAGAACAAATGTTCCTCACATTTTCGCGGTCGGCGACGTTATCGGTTTCCCCGCCCTTGCCAGCACCAGCATGGATCAGGGCAGGGCTGCAATTGCGCACATGTTTGATACTCATGATATGGACTCGGTGCCCAAGATGTTTCCCTACGGGATCTACACAGTTCCTGAGGTTTCAATGGTGGGCATGAGCGAGCAGGAAGCAATTGCAAAAGGCATATCCTACAATACCGGCATCAGCCGTGTGTGCGACATTGCAAGAGGAAAGATCATGGGATCTCCGGACGACGGTTACCTGAAGCTCGTCTTTGACAATGAATCCAAGGTAATACTCGGCGTTCATATCATCGGAAGGATCGCAACGGAGCTCATTCACTACGGCATGACGCTCGTGCAGGATTCAAAAACCCTTGACCAGGTAATTGCCACTGTCTTCAATTATCCTACCTTTCACGATCTCTATAAATACGCCGCGTATGACGGGCTCGGAAACAGAAGCGGCAGGAACATCAAAAATCCGGGCGGAGTCAGGAACTGATTCACGTTACGGTTTCCCCAGCAACATAAACCTACTGTAATCGCCGGCTTGCCGGCACATTCGAGGCTCATGGAACTTGTCCGGCATATCCGATCATGAGATTCACTTTCCCGCACCGCTGTTTTGCAATTCTAACTCAGGCTAATTTTAACTAACTTGCCCCGTCAAAATTAACATACTCAATCAGTCTCATTGAAGAAGATCATTTCCGTTGTCGGAGCCAGGCCTAACTTCATGAAAATGGCTCCGATCCACAAACAGCTCCTGAAGCACAGAAAGAAGATCACCCACAGGATAGTCCACACCGGCCAGCATTACGACAGCAAAATGTCCGGAATTTTCTTTAAAGAACTCGGCCTTCTGAAACCGGACATCAATCTCGGTATCGGCTCAAGGTCGCATGCCGAGCAGAAAGCGCTGGTAATGATGGAAATGGAGAAAGTGATACGCAGGGAAAGGCCTGACATGGTGCTGGTTTACGGCGATGTGAATTCGACATCGGCAGCATCACTTGTTTGCAGTAAGCAGACTGACTCCGACATACCTGCAATTCCGATCGCACACATTGAAGCCGGACTGAGAAGCTTTGACAGAGATATGCCTGAAGAGATCAACAGGATCGTAACGGATGCATTGTCTGACCTGCTCTTTGTTACAGAGCCAAGCGGCGTCAGAAATCTTCAAAGAGAAGGCGTGCCGGATAAGAAGATCTTTTTTGCAGGCAATACAATGATAGATTCTTTGGTGAGCCTCATGCCGGTGATCCGGAAGTCAAAGATACTCCGGGAGTTATGCATTACCGAATCAAATTACGCTGTCGTTACTCTTCACAGGCCTTCAAACGTTGACAACAAACACAACCTGTCAAAGATCATAAGCATTAAAAAGACGGTGAACCGCAATATTCCGGAGACCCATAT
>DAIQRO010000115.1:2242-4914 GCA_036786155.1 Bacteroidota bacterium | reverse complement strand
GTTTCGTCTCATGAGCGCTCTTTTGCAGACCCGCAACCTTATTCTGAGCGAACCTTTTGGATATATCGACTTTATGAGGCTTGTAACAGGCGCAAGGTTCATCCTCACTGACTCCGGCGGCATACAGGAAGAAACAACCTATCTCAGGATACCCTGCATTACACTGCGCGAAAATACCGAACGCCCTGTAACCTCAGAGCTTGGCACCAATACTGTGACAGGGCTGAACGAATCTGCGGTGAACAAGGCGCTGAAACTGATAAAGCTCGGGAAGTACAAGTCCGGCAAGATACCTAAGTACTGGGATGGCCACGCGGCGGAGAGAATTGTAAAAGTGCTTCTTGAGAAGATCTGAACTGATCCGGGAAAAAGTAGAATTTACAGCGGACCTGCTTGCGGAACTTTACGGAACACCAAAGCTCAGGCGCCCTGAGCCGGCGAAGATACTTGACGTGCTGATCGCAACGAAGCTGTCACAGAATACGACCGACAAGTCTTCGTACAAGGCTTTCACTCAGTTGAGATCATTGGGCAGTTGGGAAGAGATAGCCCGGACAAAAGAGACCGACATCAGGCATAGCATAAAGGTATGCGGACTTGCCAACACAAAGGCAAAGGACATAAAGATAATGCTCGGCGAATTGCTGGCCAAGTTCGGTACACTCGACCTTCGTTTCATGAGGGACTTTGACAATGAGACGATCTATAAGGAACTGCTTTCGCTGAGAGGCATTGGCGTTAAGACGGCATCGTGCGTTCTTGTGTTTGCTCTTGGCAGAGACGTCTTTCCTGTTGATACGCATGTACACAGAGTGCTGAACAGGCTGGGAATTGCAAAGACCTCAACTGCGGAGAAGACTTTCAGTGAGGTCAGTGAGATCATTCCCGAAGGAAGAAAGTACGAACTGCATACGAATCTGATCAAGTTCGGGAGAAACATCTGCAGGGCGGTGAATCCGCACTGCTCGGCATGCGGCCTTTACGAGATCTGCACAATCAAAGAACGTAAGAAGAGAAAGTCCATGAAATCAGTGTCGGCATCTGAAAACAATTTTCTGATACTCGAAGAGATTTGAGCCCGGATAAGTCAAAAATAAAGAACATACTGGTAATAAAGTTCGGAGGCATCGGCGATATCCTTCTCACCACTCCCGTGTTCCCGAACATACGCGCGCACTTTCCGGATGCGGTCATCAATGTTCTCACCCTACGAAACGCCCGCGACATACTCATTGACAATCCTTACATAACAAGGGCATTCACTTACGACCCCAATGAAGACAAGTCATGGTGCCTCATTAAGAACATCCGCAAGCAAAAGTATGACCTGATAATTGACCTTTACGGAAATCCCCGCACCGCGCTCATTACTTTCATAAGCGGCGCTAAGTACAGGTTCGGATTCAAATTCAGAGGGCGCAACTACGCATACAACAGAAGCGCAATGGGCCGCGGCGGAATTGTTCACAATGTGGAATTCAATCTGGATGCGCTCAGGGCCTTAGACATTCCAATTGTTTCAACAGATCTCTTTCTTCCGCTAAATATTGTGCATCGTGAATTTGCCGATTCATTCATAAGATCCGCGGGGCTTGAGGGGAAGAAGATAATCGGCATCTCGAAGACCGGCGGATGGGAATCGAAGCGGTACAAGTCAAATGATTATATTGAACTCATTGACAAGCTTAACGCGATCTATGATGTCAACTTCATTTTGTTCTGGGGTACAAAGAAGGAGAAGGAGGATTGCGAGTTCATTGCGAAGAGCATAAAGGCGGGCAATGCATTTGTAATACCGGACAGCCCGATCAAGTATCTCGGAGCGCTGATACAGAAATGTTCGCTGGTCATCGGCAATGATTCGGGGCCTCTGCATATTGCGGTTGCCGTCGGTACTCCGACGCTCGGCATATACGGGCCGACGAATCCAAAACTTCAGGGGCCCTACGGAGAAAAGAATCTCTCTGTAGTGAAGGAAGAACTGAACTGTCTTTACTGCAATCTTCTTGATTGCGATATTGGAAACATTTGCATGACCGAACTGTCGAAGGACAGGATCATTGAGAAGGTCAAAGAGCTGATCAATCTGAATGGCATTGAATTGAAGGTCAGGGACTGAAGCAATTCAGATTAGATCCACAACCGGGAATAATCTTAACTACAAACAACTGATATGCCGGCAGAAGTAACAAACAAATACCCCAGAGGCATACCGTATATCATCGGCAATGAGCTTGCCGAGAGATTCAGCTATTACGGAATGAGAGGCATTCTTGTCGTGTTCATGACTCAATACCTGATGTCTCACGGCCAGACAGATCCAATGACTGAGAACGAAGCCACAAAATGGTATCACGTTTTCTCCATGGCAAATTACTTCTTCCCGATAATCGGCGCCATCATATCTGATGTGTTGTGGGGGAAGTACAAGACGATCATAACGTTGTCAATTGTTTATGTGCTTGGACATGTTGCGCTTGCCATTGACGAATCAAGGATCGGGCTCTCGATAGGGCTAACGCTTATCGCAATCGGTGCGGGAGGAATCAAGCCGTGCGTGTCCGCACACGTCGGAGATCAGTTCGAAGATAAGAACAAACACCTTATCGAGAAGATGTTCGGCTACTTCTACTTCTCAATAAATCTCGGCGCGGCTGTCTCAACACTGCTTA
>DAIQRO010000115.1:742-2232 GCA_036786155.1 Bacteroidota bacterium | reverse complement strand
CAAGTACGGGCCGCATGTAGCATTCGGCGTACCGGGGCTTCTTATGCTGATCGCTACAATTGTTTTCTGGATGGGAAGGAAGGTCTTCATCGCAATCCCTCCTGTGGGCTGGGAAGCTTACAAGAAGGACATATTCAGCGAGAAAGGAAAGAAGGCGATCATCAACCTCAGCATCATGTACATTTTCATAGCGGTGTTCTGGTCGCTGTTCGATCAAACCGGCTCATCATGGGTTCTTCAGGCGGAGAAGATGGACAAGTGGGTTGACCTCGGCTTTGTCAAGTTCGAGCTTCTTGCATCGCAGATTCAGGCGATCAATCCCCTCCTCATAATGATATTCATACCGCTGTTCACAAGCGTAATATATCCGGCGGCTGGAAAATTCATACGCATGACCTCCCTGAAGAAGATCATTATCGGAATGTTCTTTGCAGGGGTGTCATTTGCAATACTTGCCGTTGCAGAATCGATCATAGTTTCCGGCGGAACACCCAGCATACTATGGCAATTCTGGGCTTATGTAATTCTAACGGCAGGAGAAGTGATGGTCTCAATTACCGGCCTCGAATTCTCATATACACAGGCGCCGAACAGCATGAAGTCGTTTATAATGGGGCTCTGGTTTCTTTCGGTTTCTCTCGGCAACGGTTTTACTGCAATTGTCAATCAGCTTATTGTAAATCCTGACGGCACATACAAACTCGATTCAACCGAATACTTCTGGTTCTTTGCGATTGTGATGGCAGTAACAGCAGTGCTTTTCATATTTGTCGCCTCGAGATACAAGGAAGAAAACTACATACAGACAAGAGACGCTCTGCCGAATCCCCTGCTGACTGAGAATTGATCCGTATGCAAACCGGTAAGTGAGATCTGCAGACATAGATTCTTCAACGCGATGAAGAAGAGAATCCTCATTGTGCGAACCGACCGTGTAGGAGATGTTGTAATGATCACGCCGGTCATCAGAGAGCTTAGAAGAGAATTTCCGGACAGTTTCATTGCCGCACTTACAAACCCCAATTCCGCAGATGTGCTTATCGGTAATCCCCATCTGAATGAGACAATAACCGACGACATGAGCAGGCAGAATTTCTTCAGTGTTGTTTCAAGGCTGAGAAGTCTGAAATTTACGGACGGCCTGCTTGTGATGCCCACGGAGCGTGCCGCGTATCAGATGTTCCTTGGCGGAGTAAAGAACAGGATCGGAGTAGGCCGAAAGCTTTATGAAGTGATCACTATGATGAAGAGCGTGTCGAGAAATAAGTACATTCCCCTGAGACATGAAGCTGATTACTGCATGGATCTTGCACGTGCCATAGGAGCAGAGCCGGAAAGCCTTGTCCCGGAGATCTTCATTACGGCTGATGAAAGAGAAAGAGGCGCATCGCTTCTCCGCGAATCGGGAAGTGATCCCGGCAAGCAGAAGATCTTTGTTCACACCGGCTCGGGCGGATCATCAAGGAACTGGAGCGAGAGCAAGTACTTCC
>DAIQRO010000115.1:0-732 GCA_036786155.1 Bacteroidota bacterium | reverse complement strand
GCATCCCGACATGGAGATCATACTCACGGCAAAGGAAATGACAGATGAGTTTGTATCTTCATGCGTAAAGTCAGGAAACGGAAGAGTAATAGATGCAAGTGGCAGATCGAAACGCTTAAGGGATCTCATCCAAATGATATCCTGCGCTGAACTGCTTATAGCCGGTTCCACCGGACCCCTGCACATTGCTTCGGCTTTGGGTAAGAGGACCATCGGCCTATACTGCCACAGGAACATGAACTGTGCAAAACACTGGGGTGCATTGGGACCTCTTGCGGTCAATCTCGAAGTGAGCAAGGCTTATTGTGACACAAATTGCAGCGGCGATAAGGAAAACTGCGATTTTGAGGAGGGAATCAGCATTCAAAGTGTACTGGATTCAATATGAGGTATCTGAATTTTGGCAGGCGCTGACAATTCTGAAGGGCAGATCTTAATCTCACAGCCCCCCTAAATTGAAGTTCTAAATTGAAATAAACTTCTTGATTTCATAACTTGCTTAACCTCAAAACCCGTCATTAACATATCCTGATGTCTGATCTGAAGATCTTTGCAGGGAGATTTTCAAACTATCTGGGCGAAGAAATATCCAGAAAACTCCGCATTAAGTTAGGCAATTGCACCATTAAGACCTTTTCGGACGGCGAGATCTGGGTCAAGTACAATGAGAACATCCGCGGCTGTGATGTTTTTATAGTGCAGTCGACCATACCCCCTTCTGACAATCTCATG
>DAIQRO010000372.1:0-2243 GCA_036786155.1 Bacteroidota bacterium | reverse complement strand
TCTGATTGTCCCCCGGAATCTGCATGTAATATTTCGCGGGAGTGGAGTTGATCTTCAGGAATCTGAACTCTGTTTGATTTCCCCAGTCAACCTTCAGAATATCAGTGAACGCCGTCTCCGCTGAAAGAGTTGTATCCGAGAAACCAGTTGCCTCCATTCTCGCAAGTATGTTCAAAAGTCCGTCAAAGTTCTTTCCTACAGAGTCGGCTCCGATCCTGAAAACGCCCTGCTCATCCCTCACTGCCGAGAAATTCTCTCCCCCGGAGTTGAACTCGATAGACTTTATGCTCTCTTTCGGAATATTGACGATGATCCTGTCTCTCCAGTCATCAAGCTTCGGCTTCACAAAATTGAACCTGTCCATGTTGTCTGCGATGTATATCTCATTTGACTCCGGCTTCTTCACGTAAGCTGCGTTTGTTGCAGACGGATTTCCGAGCATGAACTTTCCTTTCTGCTTGCCCTCTTCAAATACCGTAACTTCGGCAAGGTCTGCAGGGCCGAAACCGAACGACTCCTGCTTTTCGGGATTCGTTGAGACGAGGCTTTCGATCTCCATCCTTGTCAGATTTGATATTGCATTTTCAACCAGGGAAGAAACTGTTTTGTATTTGAACGGCTCCGCGATCGTCCACTTGCCGTCAGTCCTTGTAAGGACGAGGTTCCCGTCCTTTGTCTTTATCTCAAGCCTGTCAACCTTGGCGGAATCAACCGTAAAGAATTTTTTGTCTCCGATCTTATAGCTGGATGTCTTCTCGCCTTTGTCTGTTGTAAGGAAATATGCGATAAGTCCCAGTGCAACAAGTATTGCCAGATACAATATATTCTTATTCTTCATCTGTGTTTTGAATTAGTTTGATTTCGCCTGCATTGATTTTTTCCTGTCGTTGCGCCTCTTCCATGCAAGCAATCCGAATACGAGTACAAGCGCCGACGGGAATATCAGGTTGAAGTACTTCATGAATCTCTTGGTATCTTCCGAAGTCTCTTCAATCGGAGATTCAGGGCTGATCTTGGTCCTTATCTCGGCAAGTCCCACATCATCCATCATATACTCCACAAGGTTTACAAGGAATATAATGTTCTCTCTCGGCGGACGGCTTTCCTCATTTGCAAAATCTCCGTCACCGATTGCGATCAGTTTGCTGTCCTTGTCGGATGCAGACTTTCGCTCACCGCTGAATGCAACCCAGGATTGCGATGTATCTCCGGGAATTTCCTTTCCGTCATAAAAGCTTCTGAACTTTCCTGAGTATGTTGCGCCCACCACATATCCCTTTTCATCAAACAATGTATCAACTGATGCTTTCGTCAGATTCTGGAATTGCTCGAGATTCAGGAAGAAGAAATCAACCACCTGCCCTGACTTGTCCGATGTTGTCAGAAGCGGCTTCACATCAAGATTCTTGCCTGATGCATAGTTCAGGTCAAGCGAACTTGCATATGTCAGCGTCACGCTCTTAATGTTCTTGAATGCCGGATTATCCTTGGCAATGTTTGTGATAGCCGGAAAGTACGGGTAATTCATTGAGATCGGGAAACCTATTGCAGACTGCACCTGAACGGTCGAACTCTGTAAATCCCTTATAAGGTCTGTTCTCATTGATATTCCGTAGTTCTGAAGCATGTCATCGAGATTCGTATTTACGGGATTCCCTATCACCATCTGCTGCTGGAAGTTCGGATTGATCTTGTCAATGAGGAACGCAACATTACCGCCGCGCATTATGAACTGGTCGATCTTGAACTTCTCGCCTTCGCTTATCGGACCCTTTGGCGCCATGACCAGCAGCACTCCCACAGCCGGATCAACCTCCGCCGTGGTCTTAAGGTCAACCGTTACTACGTCATACTGGTCGCTGAGGATCTTCTGTGTCTGCTGCATCTTTGACAGCTCAACCTCCCCGTGGCCGGTCAGGAATCCGACCTTCCTCTTCTCGGCTGTTTCGAATCTCTTGAGTATGGTAGTAATGTCGTATTCAAGGTTATCAACGGACTGCACAACCGGAATTGACTCCTGCTTGCCGCCGTAAAGAAACACAAGCCCGAGATAAGCCCTTTTCACTTCAAGCTTGTCATTGTCCATTGCCTGAATCTGAACCGGCTGGATTCCGTACTTCTGCGCTTCCTTGTCGAGCTCGCTGGCCTCGCCTTCAGAAGAGGAAGTGGTGTTGATGAACTCGTAATTCAGGTTACCCCCTGAGTATGACCTGTAGTCATCCAGAATATCCTGCTCTTGCCTG
>DAIQRO010000371.1:1427-2253 GCA_036786155.1 Bacteroidota bacterium | reverse complement strand
TCATGGGTTTGTCGTTCGGCATACTCATGCTTCAGGATGTCATACTCAAGAAGTCGTTGCTTGCAACAGACTTTGAGGTCACCATACTCATCTTTCTCACAAGCTCCGCATTCATCTTCTCCATATACGGAACCGAAATAATCAACCGCTCAAGCGATCCCGCGCGGACCATTGTTGTGATGGCATGGCTGAGCAGGATCTTCCTCTTCATAATACCGCTGTTTGAATCTCCGGCATTCTTTGTATTCTGCATCGCGGCAATGAGCTATCTCGATTCGCTGATCAAGCCGTACTGGAATGCGGTGTTCAAGCATAACTACCCGGAAAGCAGAAGAAGCACGCTTTACTCATACGCTTCAAGTCTTTATACAATCATAGTGCTTGTGGTCACAACATTTCTCGGCTACCTTCTCGACATCAACTACAAACTCTACAAGATCCTCTTTCCCGTCGCGGGTTTGTTTGACGTGCTGTCATACATGAGCCTTGCAAAGATGGGCCGCATGGGCCAGAGCCTGAAGCTCTACCACACCGGTTCGGTAAGGGGCGGCATTTCGGTGAGACTGCTGAAAGACATCGCGGTAGTGCCCGTGATCAACATGCTTAAGATCTTCAGAAGCAACAGGCCGTTCTTCAGGTTAGAAGCCTACTTCTTTCTCTACGGAATGGCTTTCATGATCGCAAGTCCGGCAGTTCCCATCTACCTGGTGGAAGACCTCGGACTAACATATTCACCGATCTCGATCGCAAAGGGGCTCGTGTTTTACACCGCCACAATTCTGTTCACTCCCGTAATGGGCCGGCTTCACGGAAGCGGCAACCCTAC
>DAIQRO010000371.1:0-1417 GCA_036786155.1 Bacteroidota bacterium | reverse complement strand
GATGATGGGAATAAAGTATGTTCCGGGCGCGCTTTCTTTCATCACGCCCGACATGATGCTGTACTTCACTTTTTTCATTTTCGGAATGCTCATGAGCGGGATCACGATGGCCTGGAATCTGAGTTCGATCTACTATGCTCCTCACCTGCAGGAGGCAAACTACCAGTCTGTGCATATAACGCTTACCGGTGTACGCGGATTGTTCAGTCCCTTCATCGGTTATCTCATTCTGAGGTATATCTCTATTGAAGCAACGTTCTATGTTTCTTCCGCAATATTTCTTCTTGCTGGTGTGATGATGCTCAGAGAAAGCAGGTTAAAGGCTTGATCCGCAATCTGAATTGTGATGTGAGATTTAAGAAGTTATTTTAGGTCAAATCAGCGTACACAATAATGGAATTTTTCAAAGACTTGTCCCTCATCAATCTTATACTGATCACATTCGCACTTTCGGTAATCTTCATGTGGCTCGGACTGCTTATAGGAAGGCAACATCTTAAGAAGAAAAAAGATCCGGAAAAGGGATACGGCTCGATCATAACATCACAGCTTACCATTGTCGCTTTCATGATCGCATTCATCTTCGGAATGGCTTCGAGCAGGTTTGACAAGAGGCGTTCCGTCATACTTGATCAGGCAAACTCAATCGGAACAACCTACCTGAGAACAGACTTGCTTCCCGAGCCGCAAAGGACAGAGGTGAAGAAGCTCATCAGGGATTATGTTAATGAGTATGTAGGCGTATATGAGAAAAAGATCAAGCTGGAAGATGCGCTTCCGAAGACTGAATTGATGCTTGACAGGATATGGGACATCTCATCACAGTATGCAGCGGCGCAGACCGGAAACATTGCGATCGGCATTTACATACAGTCGCTCAATGAGACCATAGATTTCCACACGAAGCAACTCACTGTTTCGATCTATCAGAAAATTCCCGATGAAGTGTGGCTGACGCTTTACCTTCTTGCGGCAATGTCAATGTTTGCAACGGGATTCTATGCCGGAGTGTCGGGCGGAACTTTCGGAATTCCGGGGATACTCCTTGCATTCACTTTCACGCTGATGATCTCAACCATTTCAGACCTTGACCGCGGCTCGGAGGGAATATTCAACGTCAGCAGTCAGCCCTTCCTAGAGCTTCACAAGAAGATCAACTCCGAAGTGAAGTAGTTCAGGCCGTCAGGCCTTGCGTTCAATCACCACGGCTGTTCCGTACGCAAGCACTTCCGTAACTCCGTCCATTACGTCATTGGCATCGTACCTCATTCCGATGATCGCATTGGCGCCGATCTCGTACGCATGTTTTACCATAAGGTCAAATGCCTCAAGCCTTGTCTTCTCGCACAGCTCAGTATAAAGAGTGATGTTTCCTCCGACAATTGTCTGAAACGCCGCACCTATGTTCTCAAGCAGG
>DAIQRO010000370.1:0-2257 GCA_036786155.1 Bacteroidota bacterium | reverse complement strand
TGTCAGTGGCAACGTCATCTTTGTTGTAAGCGGGATTGTTGTATGTGCGGGTCCAGACGGTGTCGCCTGCATTATTGAGTTTTGTGATAAGCAGATCTCTGTTTGTTCCGGCAAGTATGTAGCCGCAGCTGAAACTGTTGCCTTCAATGTCAACAATGACTCCATAGCTTCCGCTTTCAATTTCGAAAAATGGCTTTTGATCAAACTCGATGAAGCCATCAAAACTTCTATGCTTCAGAATTATTGCCCTTGGCTTCTCATTGACTTTGTCTGCAACGAATCCGCACACGATTACATTATGGTCTTGGTCCACTGCAAGATCATAAGCTCTGTCGAATCCCGGATTTGGATAATCCTTCTTCCATAGCATGCTACCAGATGAAGAAAACTTTCTAGATTCAATATCCAGGGCAGAATTGAAGCCAGCTATATACAGATTATTCATGTTGTCAAGATTTGTCTTAAATGGATAATCTGATGGAATCTGAGCAACAGACAAACAACAGTGTCCGAAAACACAAATTGCAAAAGCGAAGAATTTGCTCTTCATAATATTCTCCTTTCTATTTGGTTAGCAACATTTTGATTGACTTCTTTTCTTTATGGTCAACTTCCAAAACACAGAAATATAACCCACTGGAAAGTCTATTGGCATTGAACGGAATTTCATATGAGCCCCTTGAACGTCTCTCATTGACAAGTGTACCGATTTCCCTTCCGCAAACATCATAAACAGAAAGCCTGACATGATGACTTGCTCCCAAAATGAACCTGATCATTGTCTCCGGATTGAAAGGGTTTGGGTAGTTTTGCAGGATTTGAAAATCGTAAGGCTGGCTATTCTCTTGTTGTGATGATACAGAATTTATGCCGCCAGTTGTTGTTTTCAGTATTGTTCCGAATGCTCCGGCGATGTATCCTTGAAGAGAATCCACAAATCCAACTTCATACATGTTAGTGGTTGTAATTTCACTTAAGAGCTTCCAGTTCATTCCTCCGTTTGATGTGAAGAGAATAGCGCCTCCAATGCCCGCTGCATATCCGGTACTGGAATTAACAAAGTGTACGGATTCCATAACATCGCCTTCCGGGAGACTAAGGGTGAACCAATTTTGTCCGTGGTTTGTAGTCTTGAATGCCCTGGTGGGTGAACCGACAACATATCCTGTCTCGGCTGTCGGAAAATGCATAGCGTTCCCTGAACCTGTACTGCCGTATGCAACTGTAATCCAGTTCATACCTCCGTTGGTTGTTCTCTTAATGCTTCTGTCAAGCAAGGCAACCCCCTCAAGTTCATCAAAGAAATGCAATTCAAATACAGAACTGCTGTCGGCATTGTAGAACAGTGTGGTCCAATTTGAACCACCGTCATTCGTTTTTCTAATCCAGCCTCCGCCAATAGAGTCGTCGGTGACATATCCTCCGGCTATGAATCCGGTTGTGTTGTCAAGGAAGAATACGTCGAACAAGAATGCCTTTATGCCACTGTTCAGCATGAACCAGTTTGTGCCGGAGTTTGTAGTCTTCAGCACGACTCCGGAGTCTCCACTTATATAGCCTGTATCACGGCTTGGGAAAACCACCTCTCTCAATACCTCTCTCGTCATCGGAGGATAGAAGCTCCATGAACTTCCTCCGTCCGTGGTCTTCTGAATTGTTCCTTCCTCTCCGACCATCCAGCCTGTGTTGGGATTGATGAAACAAATTCCGTGCAAGTCATAAAATCCCCCGGCAGAAAATATCCAATTGTTTCCAGAGTTTTCTGACTTCAGAATGTTTCCTCCTCCCCCTGCTACATATGCGGTGTTTGTGTCTGACCAGCATGTGGTCCAGAATATTCCGATGTTGTGATCTCTCTGAAAATAAAGAGCATAAGTCGAATCTATCTGCCAGTTTACGCCACCATTGGCAGATCTAAGGAGTATTCCTAGGTCACATGCAATGACACCTTTGCTTCTTGATCCAAAGCTCATGTCCCTTGGTATTTCATAACCTTGGGACTGCCTCGGAATGTTGAGATAGACCGTGTCCCAGCTTGCTCCGCCTGTTGTAGTTCTGTAGCACTTTCCTCCCAGATCATAAAGCACCGCCCCTATCGCCGTCACCGAATCCAGCTGCGAGACTCCGATGCATTGATCAAACGTAGCAAAGGTCAGGTTCTGTACAAACCAGTTCACGCCCCCGTTCGAGGTCAGCATTATCCGCCTGTCTCCCCCGATTATCCCGTAATTCGCATCATAAAAATTCACGCTTCTGA
>DAIQRO010000114.1:0-9960 GCA_036786155.1 Bacteroidota bacterium | reverse complement strand
CCCACTTCGAGATGACCCTCACCGCCTTCAACCCTTGAGTGGTAGAAATCATGTGCAAGTTCCTTGAGAAGGCTTTGCGGCACAAGCTTATGGGGGATGTCCCCAAACGCCTTTCTGTACCTGTTATACTCCCTCTCAAATATTTTCTCTGCAAGTGCAAGCACTGACCTTGACAGCTTGTATTCCTTCAGAAGCGCGAGTCTTTCCTTAAGGGTGTGATGTTCATCGGCTTCCTTATAGACGTTGATCCCTTTCTGATCTTCATTCACAAGGCTTGCCTGATGAAGCATATACATGATCCATGTGGCTATCGGTTCAACGAGCACCTGCGCTCCTTCCCTTTCAAGGAACGGGAACATGTTGAAGTTTCCGTCGCCTTCGGTGGTCTGCGCCCAGAACTCACCCGTGATCTTTACGATCGGTTTCATTCGCGTGTGGTCAACCTCCACTTTCTCGAAGATCCTTTTGGCCTCCATGGCAGTTTCGAGGTAGTAGTCGCCGAGCATCTGATCAATGAACTTCGTAAGATAATCCGAAGCGGGAATCTTCCGGAGTATGTTTCCCAGCCTGGAATTGAAATCAAAATATTTCTTGTTCCTGAACTTCTCATAGAACAGGTCCATTGCTTCTCTCAGAGCGTTGTCAGTATCTCCCGGGTTCACTTCAAAAGGCCTGATCCTGTATGCTACTTCGTTAATGATGTCTCCAACCATCATTGCATTGATGATGCTGAGAAAGAAATCGAGGTTCATCTCAAGTCCTGCCTTTGCATCTTCCTGTGAAAGGCCCCCTGTTTGCTGAAACAGCAGAACTCTGAATCCGTCGAATCCGGAATTCCTCAGAGCAAGCCTGTACTCCGCTTCATACATTCCGAATCTGCAGGGACCGCATGCGCCGGCGGTGAAAAAGACATACTTGTCAATGATATCCTGTTTGCTCATGCCGGAGTTTTCAAGAGACTGCAGGAACTGCACGAGATTGCCGACAGTGAAATATGTCGGATTGCACTGGCCGTTGTTGCCGTACTCTTTTCCGAGCTGGAATGACTTCTTGTCGGGAGTGGGAATGTGATCAGCTTTATAGCCGAGGCCTTCGAGTGCGCCTTTGATAAGCTTCTCATGTTTCCAAGTGAGCCCTCCGAAGAGGATGACGGTATTCTCCTTATGCTCCTTCAGGAAAGCGTTTTCGAACGGGCGCTTAAAATGCTCGCGCTTTTTGTTCTCAATTCCGTGTTCCGCTTCAAGCCTCTTCCTTTCTTCAAGGATCATGGTCTTAATAAGCTGTTCGCGGTCGATCTCACTCCGCTTCCGGGCATCTATTACGCCTATTGATCCCGGGTCAATTGTCTTTGTTTCCATTCTCGTGAGTTTTTTTGTTAGCGAATATTTGTTCTTCCTTATTTTGAATTTTCGTCAATCATGCGGGCACAGATTTTTGCGCTTCTTACCGCTCCTTCTATCGTGGAAGGAAGCCCTGTGCTTGTCCAGTCCCCGGCAATGAAGAAATTGTCTGCTTCCGTTCTTTGCAAAGGCCTGAGCTTTACGCTTTCCGGATCGGGTATGAACGTCGCACGCTTCTCTTTGATCACACGGAAGCCCGATACGATGCCTGCGTCAAACCCCTGAATGCATGAAGAAAGCTCACTTATGCACATTGCTGCAATCTCTTCGTTGGCCATCTTTGTTACCCCAAGCGCGTCCGAACCGCTTATTACCAGGCTGAGATGAACATCAGACTTTCTGAACAGCCACTGCGTTCTTGTTCCTATCATTCCGGCCATTCCAAGATTGTCTTTGGGAAGGCCTTCAATGCTGTGCTTAAGGAAAAGATGCACCGAGACTATCGAAGATGTCCTGAGCTTTTCAGAACCGCCGCCGAAGCGATGCCCGAACACATCACTGAATCCAAAGAACGGCAAAGCTGAAATAAAATAATCCGCGCCTATCTTCTCAGAATCTCCCGCTATCACGTAATTCATACGCTCATCAATTTCAAATCCTGTGATCCTTGTGCCTTTGTAAATCTCGCATTTCCTTTCAAGCAGAAATCGCTCCGCAGGTTCAATAAACACTTTGTTCAAGTCCATTCCCGGAAGCACCAATGTGAATCCTTTGCTGTCGGACATTGATCTTGAAAGCAGATCTGTCAGAAGATTTGCATCAACGTTATGCGGTTCAGTATTGAACACTGCAAGAATGAACGGGTCCCAGAAATATTTCCTCAGATTTCCTGACTGTCCGTGGGCTTCGAGCAGATCTTCAGCGTTTTGTCCGTCCCGGCCTGCTTCTTCCTTCATAATATTTCTGAGATTAAGCAGTTTCAGCTTATCCTTCTTTTTGAAGCCTTCGAATCTCAGAAGTCCGGCCAGCAGATTGGCCGGCGGCTTATGCCCGGAAGATCTCAGGCTTATCATCCCCCGGCCTTTCTCAAGAAAGTCGATCCGGAGTCTTTCCTGAAACTCGAGCATATCGTAAGAACCGATGAGCTTCAGAAAGCTGAATGTGTCGGTGTACCAGCCTGCAAGGAGATGTTGCCCGTTGTCAAAGAACCTGCCTTTATCCTTATCGAAAAAGCTGTAAGCCCTTCCGCCGAGTTTTGGTGATGCTTCATACAGCTTAATGCGGTAACCCTTATCGGCAAGAAACACTGCGGCCGACAATCCCGCAATCCCTCCGCCAATTACGGCCACTTCTCCGTTCGCACTCCCGGATGTACTCAAACCCTAGATCCCTGCGTTTCCGTACAGCAACTTGTACTTAAGAAAAACTCCTGCCGTAATGAATGCTTTGCTTGGTGCCGATATTCTCACTCTGCTTCTGAATACATCATAGTTTCGCTTTTCGATCTTCTTTAGTATCCTGAAATAAGTATGCTGCATTATCCTTGCGGCAAACATCATTCCTTTGTCGTCCTTTGTAAGAAAACTGTCAGCTTTGCTGTAATAGGACTTTGCCCTTTCGCATTCATATTTCATCAGCTCAATGAACCTTTCATCGTACTTCATACTGATCAGGTCATTTTCCGTGTATCCGAATTTTTTCATGTCTTCAAGAGGAATATAGATCCTTCCAAGCTCAGCATCCTGCCTGATGTCGCGCAAAATGTTTGTGAGCTGCAACGCAATGCCGAGATTCACTGCAAAGTCCTTTGTTTTCTGATTGCTGTAGCCAAAGACCTCAATGCTCATAAGCCCGACGGTCGAAGCAACATTAAAACAGTATTCCGCAAGTTCGCTGAATGAATTGTAACGCTTTTTCTTCAGGTCCATTTCCATTCCTTTTACCAGGTCAAAGAACGGCTGAACCGGAATATTGAACTTGAGCCTCACGGAATTCAGTTTGTTCAGAAGCGAGTACTTGGACTCTCCGCTCAGAAGCGCTTTCTCAAGCTCTTCGCGCCATTCACTTATCCTTGATGTCTTCTGCAGTTCGCTTTCATCTGTATTGTCAACGATGTCATCTGTCTTCCTGCAGAAAGCATAGATAGTATTGATCGCATCATTCTTCTCCCTTGAAAGAAGTCTGAATGAATAGAGAAAGCTCGATTTGCTCTCGTCTGTTATCTGCTTCTGATCTTCCTCTTCTTTGATCTTCAATTTCCTCTGAATGCTTTGTAAAACAATGAAAGCTTGTCTGCTGTTTTTAGTTTTGGCCTTTGGTTCAACACATCATAGTCAAGTTCGCGGATCTTCCCAAGTATCATTCTTCCTCCCTCTATAGTAGCCCTTATCTCATATTTGAGTCTGCCGCCAAGTTTTTCCGGAAGCGATCCTCCTTCTGCAAAAAGTTCTTCTGTCACAGTGCAAAGTTCCTTCATCACATTCCTGAATCTGTCATCGGCAACTCCCGATCTGAGATCATCAACAGTATAGCCGTGCTTGTTCATACATTCTCCGGGAATGTATATCCTGTCTATCTTCAGATCTTCGGTAACATCCTGCCAGAAGTTGGTCAACTGAAGTGCAGTACAAATCTTGTCTGACTTCATGAACAGATCACTCTGGCTTTCAATATCATAACCGAAGATCATCAGCACAAGTCGGCCGACCGGATTGGCCGATCTCGTTGAATAATCGATGAGTTCATCAAACTCATAATACCTTGAAACGACCGCATCCTGCCTGAATGCCGAGAGAAGGTCTCTGAATTCCTTCAAAGGGATCTCAAGTGTAGATGATGTATCAAAGAGCGCAGTTAATATATAATCTGTTTCGGGATCAAATCCGCCTCTTCCCGATTCGATCTTGTCAAGTTCCTCATTCAGAGAACCCAGCCGGAGTATCTTCTCCTCTTTGCTCAGTAAGCCGGAATCTGCGATATCATCTGCATATCTTGCAAAAGCATAAACAGCGTACACGTATTTTCTCTTATCTGAAGGGATCAGCAGTGATCCCACGGGGAAATTCTCGTAATGTTTCAGGGCAACCTCTCTGCACTTTCTGTATGCAAGTTCAGCGTCCAACGGTTTCAATTTGATCGGAATGGAAAAAAGTCAGATATGATGCTTTGAAACGTTACGGGACAATACCGTAAGTTTCTTCAGATGCGGAGAACAGAATAGGTAACGAACAGATCCTTTCCGGATAAGCGCGAATCGCTAAGTCCGGAGAAGAAAGATGGAAGAATGATAACTTTATCGGAGAACGAATCAAGCATGGCGCCTAACTTGAGCCTCAACAGAAGAAAGAGTCTTATCGAGCGCAATGCTGAAGATGCTTTGTTTGAATTGGCCGGATCTGTCGGCTGATAAAAGAATGAGAGGAACATCAGCGGCAGAATTGAAATGAGGATCAACAGCGTGTTCTTAAGAACGGAATGTTCTTTTTCGTAGATGTTATTCCAGTAACACTTGCGGCAAATCTTCCTGTAGAACTCCATTGTCAGAAAGTTCTGAAGGCACCAACTGATCTTTGGCAGCAACTTCGCGCAAATGATATTAAGGAAGATTAGTCGCATAAATGATTTGCGACAAACTAAGAGGAATGATTTTAAGATGCAACAATTAAAATCAAAAAGCCCCGGCTTCTTACGAATACGGGGCTTTGAAGGTCAAATCAGCATTGCCTTACTTGACAAGCATGAGCTTCCTAGAAGCAGTGAATTCTCCTGCAGTCATTTTATAGAAGTACAGGCCAGAGGTCATATTTGCAGGAGCAATGAAGTCCAGCGAGTAGTTGCCGGTTTCTTTAAACTCTGACAGTAATGATGCAGTCTCTTTTCCGTTGAGATCGTAAACCTTAATAGTAACGTTTGATCCTTTTGGGACTGAAAAGTTAATCTTGGTTGACGGATTGAACGGATTGGGATAATTCTGTTCCAGACTGAACTGTCCCGGAGTTGCGTTATTCACAAGATTGACAGATGACGGATTTCCGTATCTGAGCACATAACCTCCGTTGCATCCTGCATAGCCGAGAGTCTGACTCAGAAACTGAATGTGATTGATCTTGTTCTGCGTACCTTGAGTCGGAAGAGATTCTTCGATCCAGTTGGCACCAAGGTTTGTCGTTCTGAAGATCTTGTTTATTGCGCCTCCGGTAGTGCTGAGCCGTATAGTTCCGGAGCCGTCTCTGATCGCATTGAGAGCAACCATAGCTACGGTGCCAAGGCCTGGAGGATTTGCAATCAGTTGCCAGGTAGCGCCTCCATCGGTTGTCCTTCTGAGATTACCTCCGTTTGATCCGGCAAGGCCGCTGTTTGCATCTATGAATGCAATAGCCTGCCAGTACAATCCGTCAGTGGTTCCGGATCCAATTATTGTAACGGTGGACCAGTTGCCGCTTCCAATCCCTGTAGTTGTTCTGAAAATTCTGGCGCTCGTAGCGGATGAAGTTGCATTTGCCGCACCAAGCCATATCCTCGAAGTGTCTATCCAATCCCATGCATTTATCACACCGTAATCATTCTGTGAAACGGGAGCATTCGGAGACAGTATCCAGTTGGTGCCGCCGTTAGTTGTATATCTGATCTGAAATGGGGCTCCTAATCCGGTAGGATCGCCGTAGTAGATTCCGTAATTGAGGTCAAACATTTTTATTCCGTCCGAAAAGCTTCCTGACTGAGAGAACTGAAGTGTCCAGTTCAATCCCCCGTTTGAAGTTCGGTAAATACTTCCCCCCACTGTCCCGACCCAGCAATTCAATGAGTCGATTGCAGAGATTCCGTATAGATTGCCGGCTGGCAGTCCCGAATTTCTTAAGGCCCATGTGGTACCTGCATCAGTTGACCTGAAAAGCTTAGCAGAGTCACATGCGATCCAAACGACATAAGGACTTGGCGCTGATACCGAGCTGACTGTGGCACCGGAAGGTCTTGTCAATGTGGTCCATTGAGAAAATGCGGTTGAGGAAAGGAGGATAAAGATTGAAATGGCTAAAAATTTGCGCATTCTAGTAAGAACTGATTTTGATTTTTGATTGCATAAATATACCTCTTCGATCTTAAAGATATCGCTCAAAAAGAAATACCCGCCCCTAACAGAGCGGGTATTTTTGTGGAAATTTTTTGCTGAAAGTTATTGCCAGTTATTTCACAAGCAGAAGCTTTTTCGTCTCACTGAAATTTCCGGCAGTAAGTGTGTAAAAATATACTCCCGAGTTCAGGCCTGAAGTTGCCGTGTATTCTGCCGTATAATTGCCGGCATTCATGAACTTATCTGCCAAAACTGCAACTTCCTTTCCGAGTGCATCATAAACTTTCAGCGAAACATTTGATGAGACAGGAATTGAGAAGTCAATTTTGGTGGAAGGATTAAAAGGATTAGGATAATTCTGACCGAGACTGTATTCAGCAGGGATCTCTACGCTTGTGTTGCTGATTCCGGAAGGATTACCGTATCTCATGAAAACACCCAGGTTGCCGCCGGAGAATCCCAGGTTGGCATTTATGAACTGCATATGCTGAACGCCATTTGTTTGTCCCAGTGCGGGAAGTGTTTCTTCAGTCCAGGTAGTGCCCAGGTTGGTTGTCCTATAAACCTTGTAAACAAGTCCGTCGTTAAGGCTCACGCGAATTGTGTTTGAGCCGTCTTTCATCCCGTGAAAATTGATAGCGGCAAATGTTGTAAATCCGGAAGGAGGTGTAACAGTTGTCCAGGTATTCCCTCCGTCCGTGGTCTTTCTTATGTCGCTTCCGTTGGAGCCGGCCAGTCCGTTGTTATTATCAGTAAAAGCAATGGCCTGATAATACAGCCCCTGAGCGCCGCCTGTTCCTGAAACAGTTGCCGAAGTCCAGTTACCGCCGCCATAACCTGCAGTGGTCTTGTAGATCTTTGTGTTTGGTGCGCTAGCGGCAAGATTTGCTGATCCGATCCAGAATCTTGCTGTATCAGTCCAATCCCATGCATTTACAACGCCGAACTCATTTCCGGCAATCGGTGCATTCGGTGACAAGAGCCAGTTAGTGCCGCCGTTCGTCGTGTATCTGAACTGGTAAGGCTGTCCGGAACCTGTCGGGTCACCGTAGTAAACGCCATAGTTGGCATTGAACATGTTGATTCCGTTGGTGAAGCTGCCAGACAGCGAGAACTGAAGTGTCCATGAACTCCCACCGTTAGTGGTCTTATAAATGCTGCCATTAACTGTACCAACCCAGCAGGTAGTTGTGTCAAGCGCTGATATGCCGTAAAGGTTTCCTGTAGGCAGGCCGGTATTTCTGAGAAGCCACGTGGTGCCCCCGTCGGTGGTCTTGTACAATCGGTTTGCATCACAAGCGGCCCAGATAATGTTCTGGCTCACAACGCTGATCGTATTAATGTTGGGATTAGTCGGGATCTGGCTGACGACAGTCCACTGCGCAAATGAGGCGCCGGTAATCAGGATCGTTGTTAAGAGTGTAAGCTGGTTCTTCATTATTTCGTTTGGTTTAATTATTGGAAACTGCGCAAATATATTTCACGGCGAGAACTAAATTAAGCCATAAAAAAAAATGCCTGCCGCAGATTGCGCCAGGCATATAAAACCAATAGCGAATTTTGCCTTACTTGATGAGCATGAGTTTCTTTGTTGCTCTGAAATCGCCTGCATTCAATGTGTAGAAGTACACACCCGATGTCATGTTTGTTGTTGCATTGAAATCAACAGTATAGTTTCCGGCCAGAGCAAATTCATTGACTATCTCTGCTACTTCCCTGCCCGATGCATCAAAAACTTTAAGCATTACATGTGATGAAGCCGGGATTGAGAAGTTGATCTTTGTTGACGGATTGAACGGATTGGGATAATTCTGCCCAAGGCTGAACTGGTCCGGAACAATGCTGTTCACAGGTTCAATGGAAGTTACATTGTCGGTCACTTTGAGAACCGCTCCGTTGGCTGTAACGGCATATCCGTAAACATTAGTACCGCTTCTGTAAAAATCGAAATGCGTGACGCCTGTGAGTCCGGACGTTGACATTACGGTCCAGTTGAGGCCGCCGTTTGTGCTCTTCTTCACCACACCTGTAACACCCTGATCAGCTGAAAGATAAACAGTGTTGGTTCCGGAAATCCACTTAAGTCCGCAATAGCCTGACTGACCTGTACCTGTATTGATCTGCGTCCATGTCGCGCCTGCATCTGTTGTCCTGGCAACATTGGGCAGTGATGTGCTTGACGCAACAACACCTGTCAGCTTGTCATCCTTGAAAGCCACGCCTGATGTGAAGTTGCCTGTCAGTGAAGTGATGCGCTTGAACCATGTAGTACCGCCTTCAGTCGTAAGGATAGCGGCAGGAGGAGTAGTATTGCTTCCGAATCCGTAGAACAGATTGTCAATTACAACTATGGAATTCTGAGCGGACGCAGTACCGGACTGTCCCGGAGGATTTGTAGCAGTCCAGGTGAGGCCGCCGTTAGTTGTCACTGAAACATAATATGGTTGTCCTGCGCCCAGCGGGGGGTCGCTCTGTGCAATGCCGAAATTGGGTGTGGTTCTGGAAAAGACAATTCCGTTGAAGAATCCGGCTGAACCGCCCGTCGCGCCAACTTCAGTCCAGGTTGCACCTGCATCAGTTGTTTTAAAGAACCTAGCATTTCCGCCAGCTCCACCGGATGCGCCGCCGTTACCCACATAAGCAGTATTTTCATCAGTAGCCCAGATGCAGTAAAGTTCCAACTGCACTCCTGTTGTAGGGATGATTGTCCAGTTTGTCCCACCGTTGGTAGTCCTGAAAACAACAGGTGTACCATTTGGACCACCGGCTATCCATGCGACATTCTGGTTCACAACTGAAATGCTGGGAAATGTACCTGCATTTGAAACTGATCCGGCCAAGGTCCATTGAGAGTAGCTGTGAGAACTTATGATAATTACCAGCAGAAGAGCAACGATCATCTGAAGCGGTAGATAATTTCTTTTCATTTTTCCGTCCGGTTTAGTTAATAAAAATGTGAAAACATTTTATGCAAACTTTTTCTAAGAATCAAGATTAAATTCCCAATTGCGTGGGTATGGCGATTGTGCAATGGAGCAGGCGGGCTTAAGCCCGCCTGCATGTACAACGATTTCAGCAGAAGCAACTATGCAGGTTCGAACAGCCAGCGAATTTGGCCAACACCGGGCTTAAGCCCGTTGTTGAGAAAGGCAGATTTTTCTCGAATCGAAAATACTTGTCTGCCAAAGAGTCAATGAGCTTGCTGGTGCTTGAATTGACAGCGGGCATTCCCGTCTCCGGGCTTAAGCCCGGCAAAAAAAAAGCGGGCTTAAGCCCGCTTTGCAAGTAGTGAAGAAGTTAGTTGATGTTATTTCGAAAGTACCATTTTCTTTGTGGCCGAAAAATCACCCGCCTGAAGCTTGTAAAAGTAAACTCCGCTTGAAAGCGATGAACCGTCAAACTCCACACTGTATGATCCTGCATTCAGATACCCGTCAACATAAGTCGCCACTTCGTTGCCAAGCATATCGTAGAATTTCAGAGAGACCTCTCCGCTTTTCGGAACTGAGAATGTGAAATTCGTGCTTGGGTTGAATGGATTGGGATAAT
>DAIQRO010000113.1:0-10019 GCA_036786155.1 Bacteroidota bacterium | reverse complement strand
CATTACTCTCAATCCGTAATTCCTGCTTACAGTTTCCGGAATGATCTGCAGGATATAAGGAGGTTTGAGAACTTTGTACCTTCCATTCTGGCAAGTTGCGAAACTCCACTTCCCGTAAGCATGATAACAATGATTGTAGTTGTTTGCATTGTATATGTACAGCCCTGAATCGCTTTGAACCGGCATAAGAGGTTCGTTTGTTGTCCACCTCCAACCGTGAAACTGAAGAGAAGAGTAATAGTTAAGCCTCCTTCTGTTTTCCACATAATAGGTTCTGCCGTTTCGAATGATCTTAATATTGTCGCCGGTGGTCACATAGTCACGGAGGTTAATGTTTGTAGTATTTGATACCGGCTGATAATTATTGCCGAAGTTCCAGCCCATCTCTTCCCTGTCTCTTGCCGAAGCCAAACCGCCTCCCTGTATATTGTGCGAACCAAGATCGTTTGTTACATCATAGCCAAAAGCATAATGAAACAGAAATTCGTGTTGTGCCGGACCGATAAACCACTTGTGGTGCATTTCAACGATGCAACCTGAGCCCGGCCAATAAGCGCTGATCTTCTTGCCTTGCCTGACTATTACAGAACTGTCGCCAAAAGACTGGTTTCGGCCGCCTAAGTCTGCTATTCCCTGGTAACCGTAACCATTAATGTCCGGATCTGTTACAGAAGACACACTGAACCTGAACAGTACAAAAATGAAATCAACCTGTCCGTCAGGTTCACGGCGGTTGCCGTCAGAATCTATGTCGCACGGGTCGAACTTGTCATAGGTCGCCCAGTTGACATTGGGAGAAACTTTGTCAATTATCTCCTTAACGGCATGCCCTATCCTTCTACCATTGGGGGGTGAATAATAACTATATCCCGAGTCTGTAACGACAAGGCTTGGATACACATCGCCAATCAACCAGAATCTGCCGTTACTGCTCTGAGCTATTTGTCCTGTCAGTGAAGGATGCCAGATATTGTTTGTAGTCGGGCAAATAACAGAATCAGCCCAGCCGGGTTTCTGCAAATGCTGTTGATTTGTACCCGGCCAGTATTGCATGTATATCAGATTTGAATTACTTGTATAAGGATCCCAATTGCCGTTGGGATAGTTGACAAAAATTACAAGCGCCCTCAGTGTATCATTGGTCATGGGAAAGTATGTAGGGTATCCACAATAATACCCCGCAGAACTATCAGTGCCGCAAATTGGGTTTGTGATATGTTCAATATAGTCCTGAGAAACTGTGGGGGTGGGTAATACTGCCATTGCAAGAAACAGAACGACTAACATTTTCATATTTCCTCCTAAATTTTGTAAATATTCACAATTGCATACATATCAAAATTAGTTCACTTCTTTTGCCAGGTCAAGTCAATTTCAATGCTACGTTGACTTCTGGTTTCATCCATCGTCACGAATCTCCTGATACGTAAGCGCCCAATCGGGAGATTGGGCGCGAGGTGAGAAAGTTGTGTTTGCTCTTTAGTGAGTACAACGCAAATAGTTATTTGTGTATTTGTGACTGACTTGCTCCTGCAATAGAAAGAGCATTCGCCACGAATGCACGAATGAATAAGATCAATTGTGAATTCTGATGATTTCAATACAACGAATGAAGTTATTCGTGTATTCGTGGCTAAAAGCTATTCCGAAAGAGAATGAGCCTAATTGTGATAATCATAGACGGCTTGCAATGAAAGCAAAGGTCGTTCATCAGGAACTGAAAAGCATTTGCCACGAATGCACGAATGAACAAAATACGTTGAGGATTCTCTGAAAGACATACAAGCACAACTCTTATCGTTTGCTTCCCGGAAGCAAAATCATTTCACGAGCCTGTCCGCTTTGAGATGTTGTATGTATTCCACCGAATCAATTACTGCAAAAGACATTATTCGTGTATTCGTGGCTAATGCTCTTAACAAAAATAGATGAAAGGCTGTGTGTTAATCGTTTCTGATTGCAAGAATATCAGGAGTCGTTCAATCATATCTAAAAAACCTTAGCCACGAATGCACGAATGAACAGGATGCGTTGTGAACTTCGCTCATCACATGCAAGAGGAACACCTGCTATAGATTTGTTTAAGAGCAGATCAAAACATGAGTCTTTCAAAAAAAAGAAATGCCGGCCGCTTCTTGGCAGGTATATTTGGCTTCAAGTACGATTGTGATCTCGATTCAATGTGTGACCAAAAGCAGGGTTTCTGTAATTTCAGCCTGACAGCTCCTAAGGCTAACCTCATACTTCCATAACTTCTTTGGCTGACATTGTACCTGATTCGGCCTCTGCAAAATCTGCAGTCATTAATTGCTTATTCACTTCAGTATTAATAAGTTGAGCTAAGAATTCCTTAAGTGAACCTGCACGAGATCTCAATGATTATGTGTATCAGATTCTTGTCATTATTGACGATGGAAGAATGGATAATCAGAACTCACATCTTCATGAAATGTCGGAAAGTTTATTCAATAACTATCCCTGAATGACACACCCTCCCGGCGGAAATGTTTATTTCCTTTTCACTGACATAGAAGGCAGTACTAGGCTTGCACAGGAGCACAGCGACAGGCTTCATGACCTGCTCGATATTCACAACGCAATCCTGAAGAGGTCGTTTGAGTCAACCGGCGGACATGTATTCAAAATTGTCGGCGATGCTTTCTGTTGCGCATTCAGCACTCTCGCGGGAGCGGTGAATGCGGCAGTTCGCGCACAGAAAGAATTGCGCAGTCAGGATTGGGGTCCGGCCAGGCTGAGAGTGAGGATGGGAATACACTCGGGATACGCCGAATGGAACGGAAGTGACTACATGGGATATCTGACCCTCGCAAGGACAAACAGGATCATGTCTGCCGCAAACGGAGGGCAGGTGGTTATTTCCGCCGATGCGCTCGGAAGTGATGAAGGGAGCATTATCCCGGATTCGGACGATGGCAACAAATCCGATTCCGTGATCGGCATCAGGCGGCTGGGTGCGTGCAGGCTTAAGGACCTTGTGGAACCGGTCACGCTGTTCCAGATAACTGCCGATGGAATTGATCAAGATTTTCCGCCTCTTAAAACGCTGGACCTCAATCCGAACAACCTTCCGATACAGCTCACAAGCTTCATAGGCAGATCCAAAGAACTGGAGGAACTCAAACGATTGATAGGCGATAAACGGCTCGTAACTATTCTTGGACCCGGAGGCACAGGCAAAACAAGACTGGCGCTTCAGGCGGCCGCGGAAATGATTGATATTTTTCCAAACGGAGTATGGCTCGTTGACCTTGCTCCGATCTCGGAAGCGGAGCTATTTGGGCAAGCATTGCTTTCCACTCTCGGAGTTGCCGATGATTACGAAAAGTCACCGGCAGAAGCGCTCCTGCAATTCTTAAGGAACAAGGAAGCGCTTATCATTTTCGACAACTGCGAGCACATCATAGAAACCGTCTCCCCGACTGTTGAAGAGATACTTAAAGGAGCAGATAAGGTAAAGGTGCTTGGAACCAGCCGGGAGTCCCTCAGGTGTTCCGGCGAATTTGTTTTCAAAGTTTCGTCGCTCAGTCACCCCGGGCTGGGTGAAAAACCTTCGCCCGTTGAGCTTGCAGGTTATGAAGCTGTCAGACTGTTCATTGAGCGTGCGCTCATTGTCAATCCCGCATTCAGAGTAACCGAAAGCAATGCAGGTGACCTTGCGGAGGTCTGCTTTCAGCTTGACGGAATACCGCTGGCAATAGAGCTTGCTGCCGCGAGAACAAAACTTCTTTCGGTAGGTGAGATCAGGAAACGTCTTGAGGACAGGTTCAGCCTTCTCAAAGGGGGAAACAGGACTGCACTGCCAAGGCAGAAGACACTTCGCGCAATGATTGACTGGAGTCATGACCTTCTTAATGAAGAAGAAAAGATAATGTGGAGGAGGCTTTCGGTCTTTTACGGAGGATGGAAGCTTGAAGATGCCGAAGAGGTTTGCGCTGACGGGATCATAAGCCCCGATGACGTGCTCAACATCTGCGAGAACCTTACGGAAAAATCCATTGTGACTTTTTCGGAGTCGAAACAGAGGTTCGGAATGCTGGAGACGATCAGGCAGTACGGAAGAGAGAAACTCAGTGAAGCGGGAGAAGATGATGTTCTCTGCAAACTTCATCTTGAACATTTTCTGAAATTCTGTGAGGATGGCATAAGTGACTATGCAGGCCCAAAGTCAGGAGAGAGACTCGAAGCGGTTGAAGCAGAATACCCGAACATACAGGCGGCGCTGAAGTGGTCTGTGGATAACAATATGTTTGAAGAGGGCAATAAGCTAGCATGTTCTCTCGGAAAATTCTGGGAGATGCGCGGCCACATGCTTGAAGCATCAGCATGGCTCGATAGGCTTCTTGCCGGAAGAAATGTACTGAAGCCGGAAACACTTGCCGATTCTCTTAAGCTCTCCGGTATCGTGCATTCAATACTCGGAGCAAATGAAAAAGCCATAGGCTTCCTTAAAGAAGCTATTGAGATTTACAGATCACTCAACAATCACGCAGGTCTTTCACAGGCGCTGAACCTGTTGGGGCTGGCGGAATTTGACATGGGCAATTTCGACGACAGCAGGAATTACCTTGAGCAAAGCCTTGAGATGAAAAGAAAGTACGGATCGCCTATCAGCATTTGCTCATCACTGAATTCGCTCGGACTTCTTTTCAATCACCTTGGCAATTACGAAGAGGCAATGAAGTATTACGAGGAAGCATTGTCAATTGCCGAAGAAATGCAAGATGACAACTACCTTGGAATACTCTACAACAACATTGCCGAAGTTGCCGACTCGAAAGGTGAACAGCAGAAAGCTTATGACTTCTTTCGAAAGAGCATGGAGCTGGATCTAAAGGCGGGAAACAAGCACGGATTGTGCATTTCGCTTGTGAATATGGGACAGATCGAGCACAGGCAAAACAGATTTGAATCCGCGCTGGAGAAGTACAGCGAGTGCCTCAAGCTCTCGGAGGAGACCGGATTTAAGCTCGGAGAAGCTCATGCCCATGTATGCCTGGGGGAACTTTATCTGGAGACCGGCGAGCATGATAAGGCACAATTGCATTTAGTAAGACTGCTTGCAGGTGACAATGAACACCTGGATGCCAAAACGGCGGTCATGGCTCTTTGCGGACTTGCCATCATTGCGTTTGAAAGAGGCGATCATCAACTTTCCTGCAAACTGGCGGGCGCGGCCCTTTATGAGTCGGGCACATCAGGCGGTCACATGTACGAAATCACAAACCGGAAACTTTATGGACTGAAGACTAAACTCTGCGATGCATTGGGAAAGAATGAGGCAGAGTCAGCAATCAGGCATGCTATGCAGAAAATGCAAAATGAACTTATACGTGAACTATGCTCTATCAACGATGGAAATATCTGAACAGCATTTCCAAACATTTCAAATGGCATTGAATCAAGTGTCTGCAGGAAATACTATGCCGGCATGAACAATCCTCCGTCAGGCAATGTAACATTCCTCTTCACTGATATTGAAGGCAGTACAATGCTCGCGCAGACCTTCAGGGAAAGTCATGGTGAGTTGATCTCAAAGCATCACGCAATACTTGAGCAGGCGCTTAAAGACAATGGCGGCCACACTTTCAAGACCATAGGCGACGCGTTCTGCAGTTCTTTCGGCAAGGTTGAAGATGCTCTGAATGCTGCAGTAGCGGCACAGATGAAACTCGAAACAGAGGACTGGGGCGGAGCTAAGATGAAAGTGAGAATGGGAATACATTCAGGATATGCCGAATGGAACGGGCACGACTACATGGGATATCTCACGCTTGCAAGGACTAACAGGATAATGTCTGCCGCACACGGCGGGCAGATCCTTGTCTCCGAGGATGCCGTCAGGTCTTATCCGGAATACAATGAAGAGTACACCTCATTCCCGTTCCACGAAAAAAGCAAAGAAGGAAAACTCATTACTCTCCGGAGCTTCGGCAAGCGGAGGCTCAAGGACCTTATTGAGCCGGTGGTCCTTTTTCAGGCGGAAGCGGAGTTCCTCAGATCAGACTTTCCTCCCATATTCACACTTGACGAAACCCCTAACAACCTGCCGGTACAGCTCACAAGTTTTGTTGGAAGGATGCAGGAGCTGGGACAACTGAAGGAAGCGCTGACAAATGAGAGACTGGTATCTGTCATAGGTCCGGGCGGTACAGGGAAGTCGAGGATCGCACTTCAGCTTGCGGCAGACTCCATTGATTCGTTTCCGAACGGGGTATGGCTGATCGAACTTGCATCGCTCAACGATCCCGCTCTTTTCTTTGATGATATTGCGGGCGTGCTTGGAATCATCGAAATGCAGGGAATGAAAGCTGAAGATGCCGTGCTGGAATATCTCAAAGATAAGAATGCTCTTCTCATTATTGACAACTGTGAACACATAATCAAAGATGTTTCTCAAGCCGCCGAGAAGATACTGCGGAGATCGGCAAGTGTGAAGATCATTGCAACAAGCAGGGAAGCGCTTCAGTGCAGCGGTGAGTCAGTCTTCGTGCTGAGCTCACTGCAGCAACCCGAGTCAGGTATTGAATATGAGCCGGAAGAACTTTCAAAATTCGAGTCGGTAAGACTATTCATAGAGAGAGCTCTTGCGGTCAACTCAGCATTCAGGATCAATAAAGTAAATTCGGAACACATAAAGAATATTTGCATCAAGCTCGACGGAATTCCTCTTGCAATTGAACTGGCGGCAGTGAGGCTGAAGGTGCTGTCACCTGAAATGATCCTGAAAAAGCTCGATGACAGGTTCAAACTTCTGACAGGCGGAAACAGGACCGCGCTTCCGAGACAGCAGACTCTGAGAGCGATGATTGACTGGAGCTATGATCTTCTCGATGAAAAGGAGAAACTTCTGTTCGCAAGACTTTCGGTTTTTTCGGGAGGATGGACACTTGAAGCAGCGGAGGCTGTTTGTCCCGATGAGGAGCTCGATGAATATGAAGTGCTAGATCTTATGACAAACCTCGTTGACAAGTCTCTTGTTAATACGAAAGATATGCCTGCAGGAAAGAGATTCTACATGCTTGAAACGATCAGGCAGTATGCAGGCATGGTTTCAATGGCAGGCGAGGATTTGAGAAGAAAGCACCTTACGTACTTTGAGCATCTTTCAATGCAGTGGGAATGGCGAAACAACGGCATGACACAGAATGAGTGGATAACGATTGCGGATGCCGACAAGGAAAACATCAGGCTTGCGCTTAAGTTCGCTTGTATTGAAGATCTCGGCGCGGCATGCAGGATCACTCAAAGCATGACTGACCTGTGGCAGTTGAAAGGAAGGCATTTGGAAGCCAGAGAATTCTGCAACCAATTGCTTGAAAGGAAAAACGAGCTGAACAACGATGAGATCGGAAACTTATACTATACACTTGCTCTGATGGATTATGAATCGGGTAATGTACAGGAAGCGGAAAAAAAAGCCAATGTAAGCCATGATTATTTTCTCCGTGCAAATAACAAAGAGGGTATTGCAAAGACACTAAACATGAAAGGAGTTGTGCTAAACATGGATACCGGTTCTATGAATGAAGCGGAAGCGAATTTTGAAGAAGCGATCAGTCTGTTTGAAGAACTCGGTTCTGAGGTGGAAGTAGCAAATACGAGATACAATATTTCATTTACTATCGGCGCAATGGGAGACAGGGACAGAGCGCTCAAGTACAAGCTTGATTCGCTTGATATTTACAGGAAGTGCGGCGAGACATACAGGGTGGCACTTGTGCTTACAAGCCTGAGCTCCGTACACATGAATGAAGGCAGGTTTGATGAGGCGGTAAAGTGCATTATTGAGAGTCTCGAAATATGCGATATGGTGGGTTCCCGCTATCTCGAAGCTGCAAACAAGATAAACCTCGGAAGCATATACACATATCAGGGAGTCTATGATAAGGCGCTATCCCATCTTAATGACGGCATCAGAATTTCATCCGAGTACGGATTCAATGCGCACATAATACCGGCAAGATATTACCTCGGAACTGCACAACTGATGATGGAGAAGTACTCGGCAGCGGCAGGTAATTTTTCCGCTTCGATCAGGCTGTCCCTTGAAAATGGAATTGAGTTCTTTCATTTGTGCAACATATCAGGACTTGCACGGGCTTTCAGGCTTGCCGGCGAGCATAAGAAGTCCGCTGTATGCATGGCGGTGTTTCTTGCTTTGAGGAATGATCACAAACTGAAGCTGATGAAGAAACCGATTTATGACCTCGAAGAGGAGATCAGGATGTCGGAGTCGCTCTATGACAATGAATTACAGGATATTTCCGCCGCATTGAAGAGCAAGAACAAAGATGAAGCGATTGACTATGTAACGAAGATTCTTGCTCTGTGAGCAGTTTTGCGGAGAATTGTCACTCGGATTCTGTTCAAAGAATCTTTGAATCTTCTTCGCTAAGTTTGGCCGGTCATGCTTTGGCGGAATTGATTCAACAGAATGGAATTACCGTTAACGCAATCAGTTGCTGTAACTCAACTTTCTAAACATATATTTTCCGTGATGAAACACTCACCGTATCTGATGCCTGTTACTGCCATGATCTTCTTGCTGTTAAGTGCCGGCAATGCGAATGCTCAGGCATGGCAAAACATAAATACCGGCACGGGCTCCACGCTGACCGAGATCTATTTTGTGAATGAGAACACGGGCTGGATCAGCGGTGCGGGAGGGCTTCTGATGAGATCAACTAACGGCGGGATCAACTGGACTAACCTGAACAGCGGAACCGGCAATGTGCTTTGGGCGCTGTTATTCATTGATCAGAATACCGGCTGGGCTTGCGGCAACGGGGGAACCATGCTTAAGACAACCGACGGCGGCGCAGTTTGGAATCCTCAGACAACAGGCGCAGGAGTTCCGCTATGGTATGTGCACTTTACGGATCCTCAAAACGGCTGGACATCAGGAAGCGGCGGATTGATCCTGAGGACGACAAACGGCGGAACAACTTGGAATAGCCAGTCAAGCGGCACGGGAAATACGCTTTACTCTGTTTTCTTCAGCAGCAACACAACCGGATGGGTCACAGGAGACGGGGGCTTTATTGCTCGGACAACGAACTCGGGGCTGAACTGGATACAGCAGATCTCCGGGACATTCGAACTGCTTCACTGCGCAAACTTCGCAAACTCATCAACCGGATGGATAACAGGATTCAGCGGAAGGATAATCTCAACTTCAAATTCCGGGGCAAACTGGACTCAGCAATCAACCGGCACAGGCGTGTTCATACGCTCCATTGACTTTGCCGGCCCTTACCACGGCTTTGCGGCAGGTGACAGCGGCACAATACTTTCAACATCAAACGCGGGACAGAACTGGTCCCAAAACAACAGCGGCGCATTTTCGCATTTCTACTCCGTATGCACGCTCAACCCGCTTACCGCATGGGCTGTGGGAGAGAACGGAACTCTGAGAAGAACCACGACCGGGGGAATTGAGCCGAAAACTCTCGGACTCACATTCCTGATCGAAGGAATGTATGATCCTGGAAATGACTCTCTGGTTAGCGACTCTGCACAGGTGATCGTACGGCAATCAATCTTTCCCTTCAATCCCGTTGACACATCCCTCTCTGTAACCGATGCACAGGGCAACTGCGAATTCGAATTCCTGAAAGCAAGCAACGGTGTCCCATACTATCTTGAAGTGAATCACAGAAATTCCATCAACACATGGAGTGCGAATACTGTCGCTTTTGTTTCAGGCACACTCAGTTATGATTTCACAGATGACTCTTCAAAGACATACGGGAACAATGTCATTCTTAAAGGCCCAAGGTACTGCATATACTCCGGCGATATAAACAAAGACGGAATAATCGATGCGACTGACGCTGGACTGGTTGATAACGATGCGGCGGCATTTGCAACCGGATATCTTCCATCGGATGTGACAGGTGACGGGTTTGTTGACGGAGAAGACTATGCGGTGACTGACAACAACTCATTCAACTTCATTGGTGTGATCTCCCCCTAAATCATTTGCCGCTAAAGAGGTT
>DAIQRO010000369.1:0-2277 GCA_036786155.1 Bacteroidota bacterium | reverse complement strand
AGGGGGACTGCATATTGGAATCATGCATATTACCTTACTGCAAATTCCGTGCCAAGTATGGCCTCAATTTCAGCCTGATTTTAACGTTTTTGGTCAGTAATTACCTGCTTTGAAATGAGTTTGTAGAGATTATCCACATTGCACTGTTGATTTTTGTGACATGTCACTTTTCATCCGGTCTTTTGTCCCTGATTCTCCTGTTTCAGCAATTGGAGAGTTTACTCTTTACTGCAGGCCTTCTGAATGCACATTGCGTTCCGGACCCGGTATTCTGATTGCAGAAGCTACTGAATTATGGCATAGAAGGTACTTCATTGCGTTGCTATTTTGCATGAAACAAAAGAGGTGATATGGACTACTGTTTCATAAAGAAGATCGAGAACGGAAACTTTGACAATGTAATATCCAAAGTTACCGATGAACTAAAGGCAGAAGGCTTCGGAGTGCTGACCGAGATCGACGTGAAGGAAACTCTTAAGAAGAAGATCGATGTGGATTTTCGGAACTACAGAATACTTGGCGCATGCAATCCGCAATTCGCTCATAAGGCTCTTCAGGCGGAACCTTACATCGGAGTGTTCCTTCCCTGCAATGTTGTGGTGCAGGAAGTGAACGGCGTTGTAGAAGTTTCTGCCGTTGATCCGCTGGCATCAATGAGTTCTGTTGAAAATCCGGGACTTGAAGAAATAGCAGGAGAAGTGAGGAGAAAGCTGATGAAGGTTGTCGAAAATATCTGACGTGTCTTAACAGATCTTTTTGAAAGGCAGAATACCAGCTAACATGAGTTCTTCATTGCCGGAAAATTCAATCGTGAGAGTTCAGTATTGTGTCTTGCCGATGAGAATCGGTGATACGTAGTCAGGCTAAGACTGCTTCCACTTGATCGAACAACCGATGGAATGAATCTGCTGCGAAGGAATTTCTCTTCGTTCAAGAATAGATTCAATTGCATTTCGAAGGTCATGCGTTGTAACGAGGTTTTCTTCCTTCCAGTTGTCATCAATCCTTCCTCTGTAGCGAAGATGCCTGCTCTTGTCATACACATAAATGTCGGGAGTGCATACTGCTTCATATGCCTTTGCAACCGCCTGTGAATCGTCTCGCAGATATGGAAAATTCATTTCATATTCGTTTGAAAAATCCTTCATCTTCTCAAACGAATCTTCGGGATACGCTGAGTCATCATTGGGATTTATCCCCACAAGGCAAACTCCTGACACACCGAGATCTTTCTGAAGGTTCACGAGACGGCTCATCACTGCCTTAACATACGGACAATGATTGCACATGAAGATGATTACAAGCACCTCATGCTTGTCATACTCCCCGGATGAATGAAGCTTGCCGTCAATACCGGGAAGTTCAAACCTGATGAGTTTGCTGTTGAGGTCACCGGGTTTGCTTTCAGCAGCCATGATTTTCAGTAATCTTCTTCATCGTCATCATCATCCATTTCAGGGTGATAGTCTTCGTAAATGAATTTTACGGGCTGTTTGGAGGTCATTTCCACCACTTCATTGAATACTTCGGCGGTAATGAACCTGTATTTCTCTTTGTCCGAGTAATCGTTCTGGAAGTGAACGATTATTTTGTGTTCGTCAAGCAGTTGGATCAGTTTTCTAAGCTCTGCCTTTACAGCATCGGGTGCGAGTTTTGAAAACTCCGCAATTTTGGGTTTACCAAGCTTCTTGTGTACACTTACAATCTTCGAGTTTGAATGTTCCTTCTTGAACTTCTCGATTTCCTGAATAAATTCCTCGTCATCTTCCACATCTGACTCACCGAGCATTTCATCTGCAAGCCGTACTTCAAGCTCGTTTTCATCAACCGGCGGCTTTGGATTGTCAGTGTCATCAATGAAGTCGTCGTCATCTTCTATCAACTGCTTTGACTTCGATGTCTTTATGTTCTTTCTTTCGTTGGTTTGGGATTTCTTGCTTTGCATGATCTGTTTTGTTCAGGCACGAGAAAACTCTGCCGATGAGTATGATTGTTACAGCTCTGACTGTGATTCAAATTACAAGAAAAAGATTAATATTCAATAATCTTTTTTGTTAATGAATTGTATGCGGCAATATTCTTTATGCTGATCATTATACCTTCATTATTCTGAAAAACACGGCATTGATAAATCCAATGCCTTCATCGTGCATGCTGATACCGGCAAATGTTTTTTGCCTCAGGAAATGAATCCGCGGATGTAGTTGTAGTAAATGTACGCAAAGGGAACAACAAAAAGGAGGCTGTCGAACCTGTCAAGCACTCCGCCGTGACCCG
>DAIQRO010000112.1:0-10051 GCA_036786155.1 Bacteroidota bacterium | reverse complement strand
GCTCATTGAATTCTTCTACTGTCATGTTTGGATTCACAGTAAACACGCCTTTCTTTTCACCGTATACCATTTCAATATCTGAATCATATTCATCCTCGATCTCACCGACCATTTCTTCAATGATATCTTCGAGCGTGATCAGTCCCTCAACACCGCCATGTTCATTGCTCACTATTCCCAGGTGTATCCTTTTCTTCTGCATTTGCCTGAGGAGGTCACCGATATGCACTGTTTCCGTCACGAAAAAAGCCGGACGTATGATGTCCTGAAGAACAATTATTTCACGGTGTTCAGCCGCACTGATCAGATCCTTTGAATAAATAATACCGATGATATTGTCAATACTGTCTTTGTAAACCGGAATTCTGGAGTATCCTTCCTCGATCACCTTCTCAATTATCTTTTCCCGGCTTTCGTCTATGTCTATTGCAAACATCTGATTCCTCGGGATCATGACTTCTTTTGCTGTCTTGTCGTTGAAGTCAAACACTCTTTGGATTATCTGGGATTCAATCTTATCAATCCTCCCTGACATTGTACCTTCAGAAATGAGAGTCTTGATTTCTTCCTCCGAATGTGATCTTTCCGATTCAGTGACAGGGTCAATGCCTATCAGTTTCAGGATGTAATTTGCAGTGCCGTTAAGCAGCCATATTGCTGGCTTAAAAATCATATAGAATAAATTCAGCGGCCATGCAACAAACAGGGTGGTAGATTTGGGATATCGAATTGCAAGCGATTTAGGAGCCAGCTCTCCAATGATTATATGCAGAAAAGTGATAAAGGCAAATCCGACCCCCATTGAGAATGCCCGGGAAGTGGCCGGATCGCTGATTCCAAGGAATTTGAAGAACGGTTCCAATATTCTTGATGTGACCGGTTCGCCAATCCACCCGAGTCCAAGTGAAGCAATTGTAATTCCGAACTGCGTTGCGGCAAGGTAAGAGTCAAGATTTGTTACAAGCTTTATTGCAAGCTTTGATCTTTTTCCGGCTTCAGGATCAAGCTGGGTTTTTCTGATCTTTACGATCGCAAATTCACCTGCAACAAAGAGCGCATTCAGGAATACGAAGAACAGAAGCAGCAACAGGTCAAACAGTATAGACTTAACTTCCATTAATTAAATATACTTAAATGCACATGTATCTTCAATTTAGAAGGGCTTTGTTCAGGGTTGGAAAGATGTAATGTCGTGATGATGATCTTATTTTGCAAAGATCATCTTTCTTATATCTGATGAATATCCGGACTCCAGTTTGTAGAAGTAAATACCGCTGGAGAGTTCAGCATACTTTGCGGCATTGAACGCCACAGAATAGACGCCGGGAGTTTGATAGCCGTCAACAAGCACATCCACAACCTGCCCGGTGAGGGAATAAACGCTTATCTTAATGTGAGTTGCAACCAACACTTCGTACGGTATGACTGTTGACGGATTGAATGGATTGGGATTGTTTTGCTTAAGCCTGAACTCGGGAACTTCTGTGATGCCTATCTTGATGACATTTGCCGGGGCTATCTCATTTCCTGAGTTATTGATTACAGTGAGAGAATAGTAGTAAACACCGTTCTCTTCAGGTGAGTCATTGCAAATGTAACTGTAAACAAGTGATGAATCAGTTTCGGATTTTTTTCTGAAATTTGCGAAAGGAACTTCACACACTTCTGCAAATTCTGCGTTTGAAGTCTTCTTCTTTGATACCACGAATTTCGAAACACCGTCTGGATTTGTAATCTCCCATTTCAGGAGAAATTCATTTTGCTCAAAAACTGCATTGAAGAATCCAACGACATTCTTGTCCTGCGCCGTTCCCATCCGTTGCAGAAAAAGTGTAAGAATAATCAGCAATATTCCTGATCGAATCTTCATCTGCTTTCCTGAAGGAACTCAAGTCTCTTTCTTAACCTGTCCTTTGACATAAGAAGTTTGTCCTTTCCGAAGACCGCTTCTTCCTGGCTAGTAAATACGAGTTCATATTCGTCACTCATTACTATTGCTTCCTCCGGGCAAACTTCTTCACAAAATCCGCAGAATATGCAACGGACCATATTGATCTCGAATTTTTCCGGGTATCTCTCCTTTTCCCTGTCTGTTTCACCAGCCTGCACTTCTATTGCCAATGCAGGACATACCCGTGAGCAAAGCCCGCACGCAACACATCTTTCCGAACCGTCATCTTCCTGTACAAGTACAGGCCTGCCTCTGTATGAAGCCGGCGGCACCCATCTTTCCTCAGGATATTGCCTGGTAAACTTCGGCCTGAATATTTGCTTGAACGTGAGTCCCAGTCCCTTGACAACCTGCGGAATATACGTGTGCTCCAGAAATGTCAGATCCTTCTTCTTGGTGATAGCCATTTGATGATAAGTTCAGATTTAAATTCGTATATGATACAAAATCTTATTTCACGAGGAGCATTTTCTTCTTGTCACTGAAGTTGCCGGCGTTCAGGGAATAATAATAGATCCCGGATGACAGCCCGTTTCCTGAAAAATCAACCTTGTAAACTCCTGCTCCGTATCTCACACCGGGAATCAGTTCCTCTACCATCATACCCAATGAATTGTAGATCTTCAGACTTACCACTTCCGGCCTTGGGATCGAGAAGTTTATAGTTGTTGAAGGATTGAAAGGATTCGGATAATTCTGAGACAATTCATATCCTTCTGCATTGGTGGAAATGTTGCTGATTCCCACGCCGCCAATTTCCACCTTGAATGTGTCCAGTACAAATTGTGAAGGATTGTCGGTGTTGTACATTTTCACAACGGAAGTTCCGAGCCCCTGACCGTCGCATGAAAAGTCAATGTAGAATAAGGTATCGGTTTGTCCCGGTTGAAGGACATAGGGAGGATCCGAAGTCAGTGAGATCGTATCAACAAAGGGCGCATAGCAAAGGTCATAGCACATTTGAGTGTACCAGTTTGTGGGCATGTCATTGACAATTCTCGCAAACCTGAAATTGATGGGCGAAGAAGACTGGCTTGATACGATCGCCTGCCTCTTAACAACCTGAATTGAATCGGGAATGTAAGGATAGTTAACGTAAACGGGGCCCAGATTTCTGTATGAAAACCCCTGAGCATGAGTATCCGTATTTGATATCAGGGCTGTTAGAAGTATGACGGAAAGTAGAACTTTGATCATTATTGATGTTTGGTTAGTTTGTTAAAAATCAGTTTAGCATACCCTGCAAACGGTTAAAGCGCTGTTTGGCCAGGAGATAATCAGGACACATTTCAATGGCTTTTCTGTATTCTTCAAGTGCTTCAAACCATAGTCCCTTATGCTCAAGGATCTTGCCAATATTGAAATGTGCAAATTGCTTGTTGGAAAACCTGTTTGCATTGAGGGCGAGCTCAAGCCAGGTCATTGCTTCCTCAAATTTTCCCTGCTGTATGAGATATGCGCCAATGTCGTTGTATGGATTTCCGTACTCTGGATCAAGCGATATAGCTGTCTTGCATTCATCAATTGCCTTTTCATAATCACCGATGAAACTGTAGGTCCAGCCAAGGAATGTATGCGCTTCCGGAGTGGGGTGAATTTTGAGTGACTTCTTGTAATTCAGAATTGCTTCTTCAAACTTTCCGTTCATTTGGAGCTGATAAGCTTTCAGAAGATATTCCTTTGATTTCTCTGATTGGGATTCGAAATTATTCTCTTTCATTTCTCGTATTTTTCCACGGAAACGTACAAAATCGGACTAAAGTTTCTTGAACAAACATAACCTATGACATTATTTATTTCAAGTTCTTTTGAGTATTTTGCACCCTGAATCACTCAACAGGTATGAAGACTGCCATTATTCTCGGCTCAGGACTCAGGCAACTGATCAATGAAGCCAAAAGTAAGACAAAGCTATACTCGGATGAACATGGATTTCACAAAGCTGAGGTCATTTCAGGAAAGCTTTTTGGAAATGAAGTCGTATTGTTTACCGGCAGAAGGCACTTTTATGAGGGTTATTCGGCAGATGAGGTTCTTTCTCTGATCAGAATGGCCCGTGATCTGGATTGCAGTCTTGCCATAATTACAAACGCTGCCGGAGGGCTGAATCCTGAGTTTGAAGTCTCAGATCTTATGGTTATCACTTCTTTTCTGAACATGCTTAACAGGCAACTTCCATATTCAGGGCGGTCAAAGTATCTGAACGAAAGAGCGATAGAAATGATCAGGGATGATGGCATCAGGCATGGTCTCGGACTCAGATTCGGCAACTATTGCTGCAGCTTCGGACCAAGCTATGAAAGCAGGGCAGAAACCAGAATGCTCAGGAGGTTTGGAATAGATGCTGTAGGCATGTCAACAGTTCCCGAGATGATCGAGGCAAAAAGGCTTGGAATGCAAGTGATCGGAATCTCATGCATTTCCAATACGCTTTCGGAAAACGGCACTTTTGAAACAAGTCATGACGAAGTACTCACAGCATGTGAAAAAGCTTATGACAGATTTTCCATACTGATGGAGAACATAATGAAGAAGCAATCATCATTTGCGGATGCTGACTGACACTCATGCTCATTTATATTACCCGGAGATCTTTGATCGGCTTGATGATGTAATCCGAAGCGCAAGTGAATCCGGTATTGGCAGGATCATTGCTCCGGCAGTGAATTTGGAGACCTCCCTTAAAGTGCTTGAACTGTCGAAAGCAAACAACGAAATATACTGCGCTCTGGGAATTCACCCTTGCGATGTGATGAAAGTAAAGGAAAACGAGCTTGAAAAAATTGAAAGCCTTATCACTAACGAAAAGGTCGTAGCCATTGGAGAGACCGGGCTAGACTATTACTGGGATGTAAGCAGTATTGATGTACAGAAGGAGTTCTTCCGAAAGCATATAAGGTTAGCGTCAGAAAACAATCTGCCTGTGATCGTTCATACCCGCAATTCACTTGATGACGCAGTTTCAATTATCCGTGAGGAATATGACAAGTATCCCGTGAAAGCGCACTTCCATTGCTTCAGCGGTAACCGGGAACAGCTAAAGGAGTGCCTGGACATTCCCGGAGTTTACATTTCGTTTTGCGGTAACATCACATACAAGAAGTCCGGAATGGATGAAGTCATAGCAGACGTTTCGGCAGGCAGGCTCTTGAGCGAGACAGATTCGCCTTTCCTTCCACCTGTTCCGTACAGAGGCAAGGCCAACGAACCGGCTTATATGGTTAAGACGATTGAGAAGATCGCGGAAGTCAAAAATATAGATGCCGGAGAGCTAAGTGAAATATTGTCAGTGAATGCTGATGAATTTTTCCGATTTGACAAACATTAATCCTGTGTTAAGAGAATTTTATTTGAACGCTTGGGAACATATATTTGTCCAACTAAACTAAATGCTGACAGATGAAGTATTACACATTTCACAGCCAGGATTCGGGCAGCGGTAATTTTCCACCGCCTCCGCCTTCGGGTTCTGTTCCACCGTCAGGATACAATGCACCTCCCCCTCCGCCGCCACCTCCGCCATCTTACGGACAAGGCCAGAAACCCGGCGGAATGCAGGGAGGCGCAAGTTCCAATGCAATCATTGCACTTGTTCTGGGCATACTCTCTTATGTGACATGCGGGATCTTTGCTGCCATACCTGCATGGATCGTTGGAAAAAAGGAACTTGCCGAGATAGACGCGGGAAGGTCACCGGAAAACGGAAGGACGCTTGCAAAGATCGGGATGTGGCTCGGGATAATTAATGTGATCCTTTCAATTCTCGGCCTGATAATATTCATGATCCTTCTTGCTCTCGGCATGCTTGGTTCTCTTGGTCTGGATGAATACAGCATGGTTTGAAGATCCAAATTCTGAATATCAATATCTGATAATAATAATGGCAACAGACTGTTGCCATTTTCTTTTTGATGAAAGTTAAGTTTCGAAAATTCGACGAATCGCTTCCGGCGTTCGTTCCGGAGCATACAACTGCCGGTTCGGCCGGACTGGATCTTTGTGCGGCGGTAAGTGAGCCGGTGAGCATTGAACCTTCCGGAAAAGCCCTGATAGGAACCAATCTCATCATTGAACTTCCTGAAGGTTTTGAAGGACAGGTGAGGCCGCGAAGCGGCCTTGCACTCAGGCACGGTGTAACCGTGCTGAACTCACCTGGCACGGTGGATTCAGACTACAGAGGTGAAGTGAAAGTCCTGTTGGTCAACCATGGAGCAGAAATGTTCACCGTTAATTTGGGTGACAGAATTGCACAGCTTGTAGTTGCCCGTTACGAAAGAATAAATTTCGAACAAAGCGATGACATTTCTGATACACCAAGAGGAGAAGGCGGATATGGCAGTACTGGTGTAGCTGCAAACACGAAGTGATGGGAAAGCTGAACATAGTGACTACACCGATCGGCAACTATGCCGATATGACCGTCAGAGGTTTGAGATTGCTGAATGAATCCGAGTTCATTGTGTGTGAGGAATTCAAGATCGCCGCAAGACTATTGAGGTTCTTCGGAATAAAAAAAGAACTTCTGAGCCTGAATGAGCATAATATGGAAGTTTCAACACAGGAAGTTCTTAACTTACTGTTTGAAGGAAAGACGGTGTCGTTGATAAGCGACTGCGGCACTCCGGGATTTGCGGATCCCGGTCATGAGCTTATAGCCAAATGCATTGAATTTGAGATCGGGATTGAATTCTGCGGAGGTGCAAACTCGGTTATGGCTGCACTTCCGCTGAGCGGATTTGACATAATCCGTTTCTACTATGAAGGATATGTGTCTAAAAAGACAGATCAAAGCAGAAGACAGCTCACGGAACTAAGCCGCCTGCAAGCCGCAATTGTGTTGCTCGAAACTCCATACCGCCTCAGACAAATACTTCATGACATCGGAGAAACCTTCGAAGGCCGTCAGGTCTTTGTTGGATTTGACCTTACAATGGAATCAGAAAAGATTATGCGCGGTACTGCTCTCGGGATACTTGAAACTTTGGGAGAAGGGAAAAAGAGGGGTGAGTTCGTAATTATAATAAACAAACCATGATAACTATACGTGTATTCAGCGAAAAGACAGGCGTAAGAACAATTGAGCCTGCGCAACTTACAGAGTGGGATTATTCATGTGACGAGAACATTTGGGTAGACATGTACGAAACAGGAAGCCCTGATTGCGAAAGAATACTTTCAAAAGTCTTCGGTTTTCACGACCTTTTAATTGAAGATGCTCTCAAGTACTCAAGGGACTCCGAAGTTCATCATCCCAAGATTGACGATTTTGAAAGCTACATGTTCATAGTTTTCAACGGCATTAACAAGGGTGCGACAATTTCAAAGATCAGTTTCTTTTCACTCAGTTGCTTTCTCGGGCATAATTTCCTTGTAACAATTCACAATGAAAAGCCGGTGAACTCTGTTGCGGAGTCAGTACGAAATTCGATGTCGCCGTCATCTTTCCGCAAGGGCCCCGATTACTTACTGCATCTTATCTTTGACGCAATTGTAGATAACTATTATCCCATACTTGATGAACTTGAGGAGAAGCTCAACAGCATCGAGGAAACTATGTTCAAGAATGATCCGACCAACAGAGTGCTTGTAACCATTCTGAGCCTGAAAAGAGACCTCGTAAAACTGATCAGGTACTCTTCATATCAAAGGGAAGTCCTTTTTAAACTCACACGTGCAGATTCCGATCTTATATCTCCGGAAGAGTCGATCTACTACAGAAATGTTTACGATCATCTGGTAAGAATTGCTGATTCCTCCGAATCATACCGTGATTATACGACATCCGTTTTGGATTCTTACCTGTCTATTGTCAATAACAGGCTCAATGAGACCATGAAGTTTCTTACATCTGTTGCAACAGTTATGCTTCCGCTCACATTTCTTACCGGACTTTTCGGGATGAATTTTGAGCACATGCCGTTTCTCAAGTCCGAGTGGGGTTTCGGACTAACGATAATGATAATGGCTGCAATTGGTTCGGGAATGATTTATTGGTTCAGGAAGAAGAAGATCATGTGACACTTTCAGAATTCAAGAGGTTCTCCTTCTGTTTCGGTAAGTCTCCTGAATTCCCTGCAGATATTTTGAAAGACATCTGCTCCCCTCTCCATTTCAATGTTCCTTCCGTCAATGCTTCTCACGGGAGTAAGCTCTCCCATAGTACCAGTAGTGAAGACAAATTCCGCGTTGTAGAACTCAGTCAGTGAGATCCTTCTTTCTTCATGCTTTAATACAAGCCGTTCGGCAATCTCAAGCACTACTCCGCGTGTGATGCCCGGCAAACAGGCATCCGGAAGAGGCGTAGCCAATTCACCGTTCCTGATCATAAAGATATTGGTTGCGTTTGTTTCCGAAACAAATCCCGATTCATCAAGCATAAGCGCGTCGTCCGCGCCGTAGAGATTTGCCTGAATCTTTGCGAGAATATTATTGAGCAGGTTGTTGTGATGGATCTTTGAATCCAGGAATTGCGGATTGTTCCTCCGGACCGAAGACGTTACAAGTGTAATGCCAATAGTGTTGTCATACACGGGTGCTTTCCATTCAGCAAGAACAATAAGACAACTCCCCTTTTTGTTCAATCTGGGGTCCATGCCTGAAGTGATTTTTTCGCCCCTTGTAAGCGTAAGTCTGATGTGTGCGCCATCTCTCATTCCGTTTGCTTTCAGTGTGAGATTCACTGCATTGCGTATGAAATCATTCCCGGGAATATCTGCAAACATCAATGCATGAGCAGATTCCCTAAGCCTGTTCAAGTGCTTCTCAAAGCAGAAGATCTTCCCGTTGTAAATGCGAAGTCCTTCCCAAACTGCATCTCCGCCCTGCACAGAGCTGTCAAATACAGAAACCTTTGCATCCTCCCTCTCCCAAAGCCTGTCTTTGACAAAAACCTTTATGTTCTCATTTCTTGGATCAAAATTCTGAAGCATGATCAAACCCTTAGTGAATGATTGAATAATTCCCTGTAATAAATGAGACACTCCTCGTAAAGATCGCGCAATTGTTCCGGTACCTCACGTGAATTGATCTCGCCGCCTGCAAAGCCGGTCGTCTGATGCACATTTGAATACCAGTGCTTTGCCCATATTCCGTCTTCCGGCCTTGGACCGGCATTCCAGCTAAGCATCTCCTCTTGAAACTCTATTCCAACCGATTCGCAAAGCATTTGCAGAGCTCTCCCGGGATCTCGCAGTATTTCGCCTGAATCTATCACCGTGACACCTATGCTACGCGCATTAAGTTCGTTGAAAAGCTCATACTGCATTTTTACTCCTATGCCGTTCATATTCACACTTGAGATCACCTGATGATAAGAGCTGATTATCCGCTTAGGATCCCTTATCAGAAGAACATTCTGCACTTCCGAAAGGAACGAGCGGTCAATTTCAACAAGATGATGCGTCATCTGCTTCATGAAAAGTACATCGCTGTCAAATCCGCCGAGTATGATATCGGAAATGACCTTCTCTCCGTCTGATTCCATGCTTGAAATAATCTCATCTCGTCCGGGATGATCTGCTCCTGTAACTCTCAGGTAATGTCCGTACAATGGCTCGTCCACTACCTGTGTATCGCTTCGCTGTGCAAAAGAATACATCAGTGCAGTGGATATGTTTCTTGGGCTTGACCACAGGCAGATTCGTTTCTTCAATGCTTTGTAGTTTTGCAAAGTTAGCAAAAATCACTTCAACCTAACACACAAACATCATGCATTTGCAGATGTTGCTGTCTTCCCTGCTGGTCAATGAACTCACGGCTGTGGATGAACGGCTGAATTGATAAACAGGGCCCGATTCGGTATTTTTGCAGGTGAAATCAGATTACAAGTCCGCAGGTGTCAATATAGCTGAAGGCGATAGGTTTGTAGACTCCATTAAGCCTTTAGTAAGAAAAACCTTTTCCAGAAATGTGCTCAGCGGCATAGGAAACTTCGGTGCGTTTTACAGACCAGAGTTCGCTGTTTATAAAGACCCGGTTCTAGTTTCAAGCATTGACGGAGTCGGCACAAAGCTGAAAATTGCAGCTGCTCTTGGAAAATACGATACAATAGGAGAAGATCTTGTCAATCACTGCGTGAATGATATAGCGGTATGCGGTGCG
>DAIQRO010000368.1:0-2299 GCA_036786155.1 Bacteroidota bacterium | reverse complement strand
AAGTGTTTGATGTGCTGGGGAGAGAAGTTGCAGTGCTTGCGGATGAATACCTGCGCGCGGGAAGTTATGAGCGGGTGTTTGATGTGAGCGAACTTTCGAGTGGAGTTTACTTCTACACGCTTCGTGTAACCTCAGGACAGGCACTGAGAGCGGGAGATTTTGAGAAAACTTTGAGTATGGTAGTGGTGAAATAGGAGTTCCGATCCCACATCATTTCCGGAAGTTCGGCGGGAGACAATGCGGAGACGGAATCTGCCTGCTGCAAAATTGAATCTACTCCTGTTTTCTTTCGAGAATCTGTTATACTCCCGTAGAAAGATTAATGACTTCAACCAGGAATTCTCTGACCTTATCTTATCAATAGAATCAAAGGAGGTTAATCAAATGAGATCAAATATCCTTTTTTTTGCGCTCCCGCTGATCGTAACTTCTATTCTGACAATTGGAATGTCAGTCTCTGAAAGGGAACATCGCTTGCCTGTAAACTCAATTGTTACCCATGTTACATATACCCCATGCTACGATCCGGATTGGCATGTAACTGTATCATTGAATGGAGGCGGATATGTGCAGTCCTGCTATATAACAGATGCTTCGTGCAAGTGCGTCGTAAATAATGCTCCCCAGGGTTATTACACAATTACGGTTGACAATGGTCAATGCACGGGAGTTGAATACAATGTATATCATCCTGCAGTTGGCACACCCACTGATGTTTACGTTGACTCTGACCTGAATTGTTATAAATGAGAAGTGACAAATGCTACAGGTGTGAGTTTCTCAGTCTTAATACTGACGGCAATTCTCTCGGAATATGCTGTAGCCTCATCACCCGTGCTGCTGTACGGATTCCCTGTTTTATGCGACTCTTCTTTGCCGGCAGCATTCGGATCACCTCCTATTGTTGATGACTTTGACGGAGACGGAAGCAAAGAAGTTCTGATCGCATACACATTTTCTGAATCACAAAGCAAGGTATGCCTGTATGACAAGGCGGGTTGTCTGAAATCCGGCTGGCCCGTATTTGTGAATGGTACACGTCCTGTAACTGCAGCGGGAGATATTGACATGAACGGTAAACTGGATGGTGTCGTGCGTACTTCTGAGTGTGTTGCCGTACTTGATTGTTATGGAAAACCCGCGAAGGGATTTCCTGTTTCAGTTGTATCCGGCAACACCAGATTGTTGTTGTATGATCTGACCGCAGACTCAAGACCTGAGATAATTACAACAGGAATCAGTTCGGTCATAGCGCTAAATTATCAGGGCAGTCACCTTGATGGATGGCCGGTAACGATCCGGACGAAATTGTCCGATGAATATACAATTTCAGAAATTGGCGCATGTGATCTGAATTCTGATGGACTTACAGAACTGATAATACCGGCTTCAAGCAGAGACTCACCCGCACACGGATTATTCATACTCAATCATGATGGTTCACACTATCTCAACAGTCCGGTTATGTCTGACTCCGGTTATCATTTCAATGCAAAGTCAGCTTCAATATTCAAAGAAAACGACTCAGTACTCTTTGCCGTGAATTCAACATTGAATGCAGGGTATGGCTCAAGAACCCGGACGTTTGTTTATGACTCCAATTGCCGCATTCATTCGGTTTACTATTCTGAGTCATTCTACAATACCTCGGGGCCTGTATCAATAGGAAAGTTTTCTGATCATACAGAACTCTATCTCAGTTTCGGATATCAGGGAATGTTCACTCTTATCACAAGTTCAGGGGGACGCCTGATTTCAGGATGGCCTGTCTTTACGAATTCATTTTGGAAACGGACAACTGATATTACTGTAATCAGTGAATCGCCGGTTATTGTAACCACTGAAAACTATGCTGACACACTCGGAGGATATTCTGAAAACAATGGCTATGTGAGATTTATTTATGTAAATGGAGTTGAAGCTGTCTATTCACCTGTCAGACTGAAGGGAATTGCAGAAACATCCCCCACATTTTGCGATCTTAACAGCGATAACCTGACAGACATGATAGTAATGAGCTATTCAGACCACAACTCCGGGAGTCAGCCAAACCACAAAGCGTATTTGTATTGCTGGACTTTTCCGGATACTGAATTTGGACAATCCACTGCTTGCTGGCCCATGTACGCCCACGACCGCTACCGTACAAATCAATACGGCTTCATCCCACCTGATGAGCCGGTCGGCATTCAGCCGATGAGCACTGTTGTGCCGGATGAATTTAAGTTGTATCAGAATTATCCAAACCCCTTCAACCCAACCACAACCATCAGGTTCGATGTAAGCACCTCCGGCAACG
>DAIQRO010000111.1:8849-10142 GCA_036786155.1 Bacteroidota bacterium | reverse complement strand
ACCGTACTGTAAAAACTTTACTCACTTTCTGATGTCTGATTCAAATACCAGCAACCCTCGGGACACCCGTGATGATCAGGGCCGAAGCAGGATCCATGAACTGATCACCTCATACATAGACAATGAGATCCGCGATCCGCAAGAGCAAAAGGAAACAGAGGACGGGATCAAAAACGACAACGATCTTCACAACAGATTCGTCTTCGAAAAGCTCACGAAGCAACGAGTTAAGGAGTCGGGAAAATACATCGGTCCGCCTCTTTACCTGCAAAAAAAGATTGGCGAAGGAATTGATGAGTATATTAAGAAGGCCTCTTCCAAACAGTCGGCAAAAAATGTCACCGTTGAACGGAACCAACCCATACAGCAGTCATTCTTCGACGAAAACAAACTAAGCCTCAAGCGAAATCTCTACATCGGAGTATCCGTTTTCGTTCTTTTGGTCGCAGGTATTCTTTACATAACCATGTTCAATAATTCCAGTCCGGTTCTTGCATCCTATGATATGGTGGCTGTTTCAAGAGATGTATTCAACAAGATCTTTGACGGCAAAGTCCCCCTTCAGATCAAGAGCAGTGATGCCAGGGTCCTTGCAGATTCCATGAACAAGTATCTGGACTTCAAGGTCTTCGTGCCCGATGTAAAGGACGCTCAGCTTATCGGAGGCACCTGCAACGAGATCAATGGTGAAAAGCTTGCTCACATCATTCACAAAAAGGGTAACGTATTCATATATACATTGCAGGGCAACAAGGATCATATCCTCAGCAAAGGTTCAAGGATCGTCTTATGCGAAGACTTTACTGACAAAGTGAATGACGGCAAAAACTGGTTCACATGCCTTAAAGAAAAGACATCATCCGCTGTCATTTGGTACAAAGACAATGTGATATGTTCGTCTGTTGCTCAGATGGACTCTGAAGACATAACAGCGGTACTAACCAATTACAGTAATCAAAACAAATAACGGCAAATAATGAAGAAGAACATTCTGTTCATCCTGCTTGCATTTTCCATAGTCACCTTTGGATGTGGCAAAGATACAGTGAAGCAGGCAGCCAACGAAAAACAAAATGAAAAGAAGGAAGCAATCACCAAGAATCAACCCGGTGATGTCAACACAGCATCCAATAAGAGCGATGACAACGTCAAGCTTTATAAGGTCGAAAAAGTAGAGAAGGCATCCAAGAAGAAATCTGCACCAAATCTGATATGGACTGAAGGCGGAAAAGCGGCATCACTGAATGACCTGCAAGGCAAAGTTGTTATGGTCAATCTCTGGGCTACATGGTG
>DAIQRO010000111.1:0-8778 GCA_036786155.1 Bacteroidota bacterium | reverse complement strand
ATTTCAGCAGGAAGGAACAAAAAAGGTCGATGATTTTCTGAAGTCAAATCCGGTTGCATATCCAATCCTTGACGGTAATCAGGAGGTCGTGGATGCATTCGGAGAGTCCAACGGAGCAAAGATCGAGGCCGTCCCCACCACATTCATTCTCGATAAGGAAGGCAACATTGCGGAAGTAATTGTTGGCAGCAGAAAGAAGGAAGACTTCCTCAAAATGATCAATAAGTATATCAACTGAACCGATAACATAAACGAATTTGAACTCAAGAATTAAGATTCTTAATTCTTGAGTTTTTTGTTGAAGGACTGTTGCGAAAAAGCGAAAAAAGAATCTGCATATTCGGCTCCACAGGATCTATAGGCAGAAATACACTTTCGGTCATAGACAATCTCGTTTCAAACGGTAAAGACCTGAAGTTGCAATACCTCACTGCCGGAAGGAATGCCAGGCTTCTGTGTGAGCAGATCGAAAAATACCGTCCCGAAGCTGTGGTGATTGAGGATGAAGCTTCATACCATGAACTCAGAAACTGCATTAGCGCGGGATCCACAGAAATACTCTGCGGAAATGACGAGCTGTTGAACATTGCGGCCGGCGGTGATTATGACCTGGCTGTCAGTTCTGTTTCAGGTTTCTCCGGACTTGCGCCCACGCTCAGGGCACTGAAATCAGGAAAGAACGTTGCCCTTGCAAACAAGGAGACGCTGGTTTCAGCAGGACATTTGGTTGAAAAGATCCTATCAGCGAATGGAACCAGCATTTATCCGATTGACAGCGAACATTCCGCTATCCTTCAGTGCATAGCCGGAGAAGACAGGAACAGTATAAGCAAAGTGGTATTGACAGCATCCGGCGGCCCCTTCCTTTATTCCACCCGCGAAGAAATGGAAGCAGGCACGCCTGAGAGAGCATTGGAGCATCCAAACTGGCGTATGGGAAAGAAGATCACGATAGACTCCGCAACCATGATGAACAAAGGGCTTGAGGTAATTGAAGCAAAGTGGCTTTACGGACTGGACCTTGAACAAATAGAAGTGATCATTCACCCGCAGTCTATCGTTCATTCATTTGTTGAGTTTCACGACGGATCAGTGAAGGCACAGCTTGGCGTACCTGACATGAAGATCCCAATACAGTATGCTCTCACTTATCCGGAAAGGATCTCATCCGACTTTCCGAGAATTGACTTTACAGCCCTTTCGGGACTTCAGTTCATGAATCCTGACCCGGATAAATTCAAATGCCTTTCGATTGCTTATGATGCAATGCGGAGCGGGGAAAGCTACCCTGCTGTGTTGAATTCTTCAAACGAAGCGGCTGTCAGGCTTTTTCTCGAAGGCAAGATCGGATTCATGCAAATCCCGGACATCATCCGTCAGCAACTGGACGATCACGTACCTGAAAATCTCGAAGAGCCGGAAGAAATAATCGAGCTTGACAGGAGAGTTAACGAGGATGTTGAAAGGCGCTTCAGGAACATTGAAGCCTAGCGAACCATTGAAAAACATTTTTTACTCACATTACGTAATACAGTAACATGGAATTGATAAGCACGATATTTTACTTTCTGATAGTGATCGGCATACTCGTTTTCATTCACGAGTTCGGACACTTCATTGCCGCAAGGCTCACGGGCATGCGGGCGGAAGTATTTGCGCTGGGCATTGGCAACCGCTTGTTTGGTTACAACAAGGTCAACGGTTTCACATTCGGCAAGCTGAGCGAGGAAGTCGAGCTTGGAGACAACACTGATTACAGAATCTGCGCGTTTCCAATCGGCGGATATGTAAAGGTTGCAGGGATGATAGATGAAAGCATGGACAAGAACTTCATCGAGAAAGAGCCAATGCCTTATGAATACAGGGCAAAGCCGGTTTGGCAGAGGATGATTGTGATCACAGCGGGAGTCATTATGAACTTCCTTCTGGCATTTCTGATATTCTACGCACTTACTCTCATCAAGGGAAAGAACCTCACTGCCACGACTACGATCGGTTACATATCCAAAAACACAGCCGCCGCATCAAGTGATCTTAAACCGGGTGATAAGATCCTTTCAATCAATAATGCAACGGTAAACAGTTGGGAAGATGTTCAAGCCCAGATCTATTTTGAGAATCTTGGCGAAGGCCTTACTTTTGCCGTTGACAGAAACGGCGAAAAGAAGGTCATTGACCTCAGCAAATCACAGGTAGGTGATCTTACAGAGCGCAATTTCGGAATATTGCCCGGCGAGACATTACCTGAGATCAATGATGTTGTTTCCGGCAAGCCGGCGGAGGTTTGCGGACTGAAAAAGGGTGACATCATAACTGCCTTTGACGGCCGCACGATAACAAACCCGCAGCAGCTTACTGACCTTATCCGGGAAAATGCAGGACAGACAAAGGAGCTTTCATGGAAACGGGACGGAGCAGAGATGAATTGCTCGGTCACGCCTTCCGCTGCAGATTCAACGATCGGAATCATGCTCTCGGCCAAGTATGTAGGAAAAGTGGAAGAGTTAAGATATAATGCAATCACTGCAATTCCGAAAGCCGGATACGACATGTACCACTTCGGCATAGAATTGTTTTTCAAAACTATCGGCAAGATCATTTCCGGCGATGTTCCGTTCAAGAAGGCAATAGGCGGGCCTGTAAAGATCGCACAGGCATCGGCCCAATCTGCCGAGGGCGGGATCTACTCATTCCTTGGATTCCTTGCACTTCTGTCGATCTCATTGGCAGTCATAAACATTCTGCCATTCCCCGCTCTTGACGGCGGTCATTTTATGCTTCTTCTTTATGAGGGGATCGTCAGAAAGCCGGTACCCTACAAGGTGCAGATCATTTTACAGAATGTGGGCTTCGCACTGCTGATCGCTTTTATGATCTTTGTATTGTACAATGATATCATCTCCATCAAGTGAGTAGAGCACTTTGAATCATAGTTTGTGGTTGAATGATATGAAGCATTTGACTAACTTTGCACAGATTTTTTCAGCTTCGGAGGGGTGGGTGAGTGGCTGAAACCAACGGTTTGCTAAACCGTCGTAGGGATTAAACCCTACCGAGAGTTCGAATCTCTCCCCTTCCGCACTTCATATCCCGGTTCTCCGAGAGCCGGGATTTTTTTTGAAAGGCCAATCAGTAACAAGCAGGGATTATTGCTCCCAGGACTAAATGCTTGTCCGTAGTCCATTTGCGGCAATTTCATACAAAAGAGATTTATGCCTCCCATAATAACTGACTCTTGCAAAGATCATTCAAAAAAAAAGCCGCTTGCTAAGCGGCTTAAGTTAGAATGATATTTCTTTGCTTATTTTGCGAGCATCAACTTTCTTGTCTCCGAGAACTCTGCAGATCCCGATGAAAATTCAAATTTGCAAAAGTAAACTCCGCTGTTGAGTCCCGCACCCGAAATACTGATCTTGCTGTATCCGCCATCCAGTGTCCCCTCAAAGACTTTGGAGACTTCCCTTCCGGATACGTCAAACAAAATAGCAGTAAGCCTTCCGCTTTCGGGCAAGTCCAACGTAACTGTTGTTGAAGGATTAAACGGGTTCGGGTAATTCTGAGAGACCCTGAACTTCAGCGGAACACCAATATTGATTTCAGTTGAGAGTCTGTGATAAACGAAGTTGCCGTTATAATCATACTGCTTCAGTCTGTACATGTAAGTACCTGACTCAAGATTCTTGTCACGGAATTTGTAATTGTGGACATTGCTGGAATTTCCAATTCCCATAAGCACTCCTACTGTTTCAAAGTTCGCTCCGGCGTTGAATTCGGTTTTCTTGTCAACCTTCACCCTTTGTATCTCGAACCTTTCGTTGTTGACTTCCCCGCCCGTTGACCAGTCAAGGATCACTTCGTTCTTGATAGTAGTTGCTACAAAGTCAGTCAGTTCCACCGGAAGCGGTGCAACTACCGAAATATCTCCGTAAAAGATTCCGATGCCGGATTCAGCTTTGTACACATAAGAGCCGGCGGCAGTAAACTTCCTGAAAGCGGACGATTGCGGCTGAATCACAGCTTCATAGGGGTCTGTGCCTTCAGGTGAAAAAGTCCCCAAATGCCCGGGGCCGTAGTTTATACGGACTGAAACATCAAGCATATTGAACCATCTGAGCGTATCGCCGGTATTGACCGACACATCAGCCGGAGAAAGCCCGGTTTCCGTGATGAGCACGTCCCTTGCCGGCGCAAATGCCGAAGTGCAGAGGAGTACAGTGACAAATAGAACTCCAGAAAGATTTTTCATAATGCCCTGCTCTTTTAGATCAGTTTTGAGATCGGTTTTGGGTAGCCTTGATCCATTGCAGGATCACTTACTGAGAATGAGTTTCCTGGTTTGCGAAACTACTCCCATATTGCTGTTCCCGTAATTAAGCCTGTAGAAATATACTCCGGAATTTAGTCCGGCGCCGCTGAATCTTACAGAGTAAGAACCTGCACCAAGTTTGTTGTTCACAAGTGTCTGAACTTCTTTTCCGAGAGCATCATATACCTTCAAAACAACATCACCCTGTTCAGGGATACTGAAGCTTATCCTTGTATCAGGATTGAAAGGATTCGGATAGTTCTGACCAAGCGAAAAATCTGCAGGCACCGAGCTCGACTGAGAAACAACTCCAGTGATTATCGAACTCCAGCTTCTTGTAACCCTTATGCCGTCGAGCCTGAGGGTGGGTGCACGTGACGCAGTTCCCTGCCTCAATGCAATCCTGCCGAGATTGAACGCATCGCCTGAAGGATAAGAAAGTGGCCCCACAGCGGGCGTTGGCTCTGTTGTAGGTATTGCACCGCTGAACACAAAAAGGCTAACCAGGTCATTGTTTGAACCTGCGACAAATGTGTATTTCAGAACAACAAGATACGTTGTATTCAACGTATAACTTCCCGTGGTCCAGATTCCGGCTACCGTTGTATCCGTGGCTGCACCCTTGGTTATTCCAAAGTCAATTCCACTGCCGTTGGAACGGATATGTAATCTGCCTGAATAAAAAGTGGTGGAAGTTGATGGCAGGAATGCCATCACATAGTCACCCGCCTGTGCCGCAGAGACTGTGACCATTGCGGCCGCATAGAATGAATTAGAGCTGTCAACTGAAGAAAGTGACGTATATGCATCCTGTCCCGACGTAGTCAGCGAGACGGCATTGCCGATGCCTGAGTTGGGATAACCTGTGTATGTGAGTCCGGGCGTGGTGACGGTAAGAACATTTGTAGATCCTCCGCTGAAGGAAACCCATCCATGAGCCCCAAGTGAATCGCCTGCGGGATAATCAAAATTCTCATTGAGCAGGATCTGTGACTTGGCTGAATTGACTGCAAGGACAACGGTCAGCATCACTATGACTGCGGTAAGAACTCCTTTCATATTGCTTTATGCTCCTTTAGTTTTAATTTGCTTCCGGTTCATATTAAAGAAAAAATCCTTCTTTACCAATTCAAATTTCGGTAGTCGGATAAAAAAAGGGAGGCGGATATATGTCCGCCTCCCCGAGAGACTTCGCATTTCAAAAGCCAATCCGCAATTACGGAGTCACACTGCCCACAAAATTGAATGCGTTGTTGTCTGTAACGGCTGCATCCGAAGCATCTATGAACTCGTCGCCGTTGAGGTCAGTGTTCAGATAACCGGCAGCAAAATTGCTGATGTCGTTATCTACTGCCGAAGCGTCTGATGCATCAACGGTTCCATCCTGATTGACATCACCATTGTATGTGACATATATGGCACCCTTCAGCAACTGATTGTCACCATAAGCCTTGTTCGCGGCATCCGTGAAATCGTACGAGAATCCGTTGTATTGGGTTAGAGCTTCACCTCCTGTCCTGCTCCATGTTGTAACTCCGTTTCTGAATACCGGACTCTTTCTGTACCTGACATCCATATAATAGTTGCCCGATGTGACGTTGGCAAACTCAAACAATCCTCTCAGCGAAACCTTATCAACAACAGCAGTAGCAGAATCAACAATTGCATAAGGAGTCGTGCTGTTTCTCAGATATATCGTGACGGAATCATTGACACTATGCTGGCCAGTTCCTTCGTTGTAAAGGCCCTGTACTGCAAGCTTCACATTAAGAACGGTGGTGAACCATGAAGTGGTTGCCAGTATTCCGTCAACGGTTACGCCGGGTCCCCTTGTAGCTACTCCCTGTCTCAAAGCAATGCGGCCCAGACTGAATGCATCTCCTGATGTGAAGGCAATAGGACCGACTGTCGGTGCCGGCTCAGTCATCGGCAAGCCTGAAGAAAAAACAAACAGGCTCACTGCGTCATTGGATGCTCCCGGCCTGAACTCATATTTTGACACAAGTAGATAAGTTGTATTCAGGTTGTAGCTTGAAGTTGTCCACATTGACGTGTTCAGTGTATCCTGCGGGGAAGATTTTGCTATGCCGAAATTTATACCGCCGGCGCCGTTGCTTCTGGCAAACACTCTGGCACTGTAAAATGTAGTTGACGTTCCCGGAAGAAATGCCAGGAAGTAATCACCGCCATTCTGAACACTTGAAACATTCACAAGAAAGAAGGCATAAACCGCCTTTGCGTTAGATGAATCTGCAGACGAGGTGAACGGTGTATATGCATCCTGTCCGGTTGTTGTCAATGTAGTGGCGTTTCCAATGCCTGACAAAGGATAACCGACATAAGACAGGCCGGGTGATGTAACCAAAAGCCTGTTTGTAGCGCCTCCGCTGAAGGAAGTCCAGCCGTGAGCTCCGAGAGAATCGCCAACAGGGTAGTCAAAATTCTCTGCGAGCCTTTGCTGTGCTGAAACGCTTACTGCCATGCACAGCATGATGAAACCCAATAATGCTCTTTTCATTTTTGAGTGTTAAATTATTTTGGGATGTTTGGAAAAGTCTATGCAAAATAACCTAACTATTGAAAACTTACAATTGGCAGATTATTACTATTGGGTTAAATATGTGTGAGCGCGGGCAAAAAAAAGGCCGGACAAGCCGGCCTCATTCATAACTTTGTGCAGATTCGAGTTACTTCACCAGCATCAGCTTCTTTACTGCAGAATAACTGCCTGCTGAAAGCCTGTAAATGTAAGAACCACTGGGCAAATCCGATGCATTGAGAGTTACCGAGTTGTAGCCTGCATTTCTGTAACCGCTGACTATGTTCCTGACATGACTGCCTTTCATATCAAACAGGTCAAGGGAAATTTCTCCGCTAGCCGGGATGTCAAAGTTTATTACTGTTGACGGATTGAATGGATTCGGGAAATTCTGGTGAAGTGCATACTGTTCAGGCAATCCAATTATCACTTCCTGCGAAAGTTCAAAATATTCGAAGTTTCCGTTATAGTCCGTTTGCTTCAGTCTGTATGAATAATTCCCGGTCTGAACCTGCCTGTCCGTGAATGAATACTCCCTAGTGCCCGATGAAGTCCCGTTTCCGGAAACGTAGCCGATTGCCGACCACTCACCGCCGGAAACTCTTCTCTCAACCTCAAAACCGTAGTTGTTCAGTTCTGAGGATGTTGACCAGTTCAGGCTGACAGTCCTGCCGCTGACGCCTGCCGTGAACGAAGCCAGTTCAACAGGCAAAGCGGTTGTCCAGCCGGTTGCAACAAAGATCTCATCCAGCAGGAGTGTCGGAGCCGTAGTTGCCAATCCCTGCCTTAAGGCAAATCTTCCGATGTCGGCAACATCTGTTGTTGTTCCTGTAACCGGCCCAAGAGTTGGTGACGGTTCGAAATTAGGCGGAGCGGAATCAAACACAAAGAGACTCACTTCATCATCCGTTGTAGAGCCGGTCTTGAATTCATATTTGGCGCAAACGAGATAGTTAGTGGCCCGACTGTAAATTGAATCGCTCCACACTACTGCACCTCCTGAAATTGCATTCTTTGTTATTCCAAAGGCAAACGTATCGGTCTTCGTCACAGAGTTCCTGATGTAGATCCTGCAGGTGTAATTTGTAGTGCTTGTGGACGGCAGTAACCCTACAAAGTAATCTCCTCCCCCTGCAACTAATCTTGCGGTGTCAACATTCACAATAAAAAATGCATACAGAGTTCCAGAATTCACAACTGATGTGAGGGGCTTGTAAGAATCCTGTCCCGTATTTCTGAGCTTCACGGAATTTCCCACTCCGGGCTGCTGATATCCGGGGAAATCGAGGCCCGGCGCTGTTACAAGCAATCTGTTTGTTGCTCCGCCGCTGAAGCTTGTCCAGCCGTGAGCGCCAATTGAATCACCGGCCGCATAATCAAAACTCTCAGAGAGGGTCTGTGCGTGTGCAACACTGCATGCGAAAATGAACACAACTGCGATAAATCTTTTCATGATTTAGTTATTTAGTTTAGAAAAGAACCGAAGAAAAATTATTTCCGATTCTAACAAATTTCTAACAGCAGAAACTCAATGAAAAGAGCCGGATGCAGAAGCAACCGGCTCTCGTGATTCAAATCGTCAATCGCTCTTTACTTGACAACCATCATTTTTCTTACAGCTGAATATTTCCCGTTGCCGCTTGTCAGTTTGTAGAAGTAGATACCGCTGGAAACTCCGGATGCATTGAATGTAACCGTATGATATCCGGCGTTTCTCACTTCATTTACAAGAGTTGCGATTTCCTTGCCCGACATGTCAAAGACCTTCAGACTTACAGATCCTTCAACTGGAAGGTCAAAGTTGATCCTTGTTTCCGGGTTAAAGGGATTTGGATAGTTTTGGCCGAGACTGAACTCTTCCGGAAGGCCGATAGTCACTTCTCCGGCAAGATCGTAATAAGTGAAGTTACCGTTGAAGTCAATCTGCTTAAGC
>DAIQRO010000367.1:2004-2317 GCA_036786155.1 Bacteroidota bacterium | reverse complement strand
CGTTCTTTGTCGGAGGACTGAGCATTGTTGATACGGTTGGCAATACGGTCACCGTGAATTCGATCAATGACTTTGCAAGGCATACACTTGGGCCGGGAGCCGCGTTCTCCAGCTTCACGGTTGCTCCGGAAGGATTTTACAATACATCGGTCCAGCGGCTGAACATGAAGGATACGGTGAAGATAGAACTCAGAGGTTCTACAAATCCTTTTGCAGTAGTTGACTCGGCTTACGGTATCGTTGACTCAGTCACGCTTGCAGTACAGGTACTGTTTCAGAATGCCCCGAGCGGTTCGTACTATATTGCAGTGAA
>DAIQRO010000367.1:0-1872 GCA_036786155.1 Bacteroidota bacterium | reverse complement strand
GCGCAAAACAAGGCTTTCGGAAGCAACCTTACTCTGAAGGGAACCAAATGGCTTATTTACAGCGGCGATGTTAATCAGGACGGAGCAGTGGATGCAACCGATGTGCAGACAATAGACAACGATGCTTCCAACTTTGTAGCAGGATATGTCACTTCAGACCTCAACGGCGACGGATTCGTTGACGGAACTGATTTCACCATAGGCGATAACAACGCGGCAAATTTCGTCGGCAAAGTTACTCCGTAATTTTGCATCAGCATTGCGTCTGCAAGATTTGTTATTGCATTCGTTCTTTCAGAAGACAGTCAGCAGCGTAATATCCGCTGACCGATATGGCTTGAGTTTATGCCATTCGCCTTACGCTTTGTCCGGATGCTGAATCATAAAAAGTTTTCGCATTCAGGAAATACAACTGCATGCAGGCATACTTAATATTGCCTGAATGCAGTTGAATGAGGCGAATCGTGCAAGTGATTTGAAAATTTAAATCCCAAAGCCATGAAAACGACTCTTACTGTTCTGGGCATTATGCTTTTTATTATGTCAGGATTTGATGCCGATGCGCAGAACATCTTCAGATCCAGGATATCGGGAAACTGGAACATCCCTTCCACATGGGAGGTTTCTACAAACAACGGATCCACCTGGAGCACCTCAGTATCTTCATACCCCACGGCGGATTCCGCCGGCTCTGTAAATATCCGGAGCCCTCACACAGTCACTGTTCCTGCAGGCACTACAATTCCTGTTGATCAGCTGACTATTGACAACGGAAGTGCTGTGTCACTTTCATCCTCCTCATTCCTTGAGATAAGACAGGGAAGCGGGGATGACATGACCATGAGCGGCGGCACGGTTTCCGGAGCAGGAACTTTGAAGCTCAATGGTAGCGGCCTCACATTCGTAAAGAACTCGGGTTCTGTTGTAAGCTGTGCACTTAAGGTGAGCGCGGATGCAAACGTTTACTGCGCCAACTTCCCGAACGTTGCAGACTTCTCCGGAATTGTTACAGTTGACGCAGGTGCGGTGTTTGCAACACAACCCGGAGGATACACTACGCAGTTTCTCGCAAATGTGACAAACAACGGAACAATTGCAACCGGCAACAGCAGTGGCAACAATGACTTTAAAGGTGCAACGCTTGTAAACAACGGCAGCATAAGTTCATACAACTTATCATTCTCAGACACAATAACTGTGAGCGGCGCAGGAACATGGCCGGCAGTGAGCATTAATGTGAACAGCGGCGCAATGTTCAGATTAGGGTCCGATGTAACGATCGGAACTGCATCAGGCTCAACTTTTACAGTAGCCGGTGGCGGTACCCTGAATCCGAACAATCATATATTCAGAATGGACGGCACAACAGGCTCCAAGACTCTGAGAATCAACGGCGGCGGTTCATCCCTGAACTCAGGAAGCATTGAAATGCTCGGAAGTGTTACTCTTGATCTTGTCACTTCAAGCATTTTCAACACAAGACTCAGGATCGTGAATGGTGTGACTTCCGCCTATTGCAGTAACTTTCCGAATGTTGGCATATTCGGTGACAAGATTACCATAGACGCCTTAGCAGAACTCAGGGTACTTGCAGGCGGCTATACATTGAGATTCATGGATTCGGTTGATTGTGCCGGAATTTTATCAACAGGCAACAGCAGCGGATCCATCGAATTCTACGGACCCGTACTTGTAAACACCGGCAACATAAGCAGCAACAATGTTTACATAAACGATACACTCAATGTGTCCGGAGCAGGTGCATGGAGTGCAACCAACGTTTATGTTAACAATGGCGGGCTGTTGCTTATGCAAAGCAACATGTCCGTTTCAACCTCTGCGGCCAACCTCATGCAGATCAACAGCGGCGGA
>DAIQRO010000110.1:0-10221 GCA_036786155.1 Bacteroidota bacterium | reverse complement strand
GTGGGCAGATTTCCTCCGGCGACGGATATGTTGCAGTGAGAGATGACGTTGTTATCGTTTCCGGTTACCGAACCCTGTCCCAGGAACAAAACGGAAGGTTCATAGTACTGGCCTGTAATCCCTGAACCAAGTATCGAGCATCTTGTAACTGTATTGTTTGAAGCGTCATTCATTAAGCAAAGAGTTATTCCCTGGTAGTAGATTACAGTACTGTTATTTGAAAGTGTGAGGGAATTCCCGGCTGAATTCAGTCCGTCAATGAGGACATTGTCGGCTCCGTTCAGAGTAACCAGAGGTGTGTTGTAATTTGTAACACCGCTGACTGTTCTGGCGCCTGACGGGAATACCGTAAGCGAATTCCAGGAGTTTGCGTTCAGCATTGCTCCCGACGGTGGCTCGCTTGTATTACCCTTGATCGTAACCGTGATGTCTGCTCCGCTTTGCGAATTGCTGTTGATCGCGGAGAATGCGTCTGCAAGTGTTTCATACTCTCCGTTGCGGGCAACAGCCCCGGCCACTACAACATTGCCGGTGTCCATTGATCCGTGAAACACATAAACTTTCGGCGAGTATCCGGCGGCCATAACATCCGAATTTCCATCACCGTTTACATCGCCCGCCGAACCTACATTGAATCCTAACACAGTTACAGATCCGTCACCGGTGTAGCTCCATACACTGCCTGCGGAGAGTCCTGCGGATGATCCCTTATAAACAAACACCTTACTGCTGTCTGAATATCCTACCACCACATCGCCGAACCCGTCGCCATTGTAGTCACCGGCAGTTGCCGCACTTCTTCCGAATGAGGAAGAAGTTCCTGTTGCCGTCCAGGCTGCAGTTGACAGAAATCCTGATGCAGAACCATGAAAGACATGCGCCTTGCCGGGACTGGATGAATTCGGCTCCCCTACAATCACATCATCGTAACCGTCGCCGTTCACATCGCCGGCTTTGTAAACTATGAATCCGAAGCTTCCGCCCGATGCTGAACCTGTCTTTGTCCAGTTTGGAGAAGCGGGAAGCCCTGAAGCGCTTCCGTAGTAAGCATATACTGCGCCAGTTGATGAAGAATAATTAGGAGCTCCGATTATCACATCATCATATCCGTCGTTGTTGATATCACCGGCAGTGCAGATGCTGTTTCCGAAATTCTGAAACGGATTTGCTCCGCGCACTTCCCAGTCAGCTGCTGTGTCAGGTCCGGAAGACGAACCGTAAAACATGTAAACAGCGCCCGTCTGTGAGCCGGAGAATGTCGCATAGGCAGTACTTACAAGTATATCATCATAGCCGTCATTGTTCACATCACCAGCTCCGTAAACACACCTTCCGATATCGCTGATTCCGTAACCGATGAATGTCCATGAGGCTGTTGTATCGGGCCCTGAGGCCGAGCCGAGGAACAGCAATGCTCTTCCCCGTGAAACTCCGTTCACCTTAAAGCCGGGATTGCCGATCAGGAAATCGTCATAGCCGTCGCCGTTCACATCACCAGCAGGGGCTACGCTATGTCCGAATGCAGTGGAGGACGTATCTCCTGTCTTTGTCCATGCCGGAGTGGTTGATACACCTGAGGCAGAACCGTAAAAGAGCGATACCTTTCCGTCATTGGGCATGTTTGTCGTCGTCTCCTTAGCGCCCACTATCACATCATCGTAACCGTCACCGTTCACGTCGCCTGCCGGATTAGCCGCCGAACCGAAGCTGTAGCTTCCGGTAAGAATTGTGTTTGGAGATGCCGAAAGCGGATCGATCGTAACAGGATAAACAGCATTCTGATCTTTCACTATTATTGAAAATCCTGACGCTGGATTGCCCGATACTTCTTTGCTGGTTGAAGAATTTTCTGCAAAGTATGCCTGAAGCTCTTTTCCTTCTGCATCCCAGACTTTCAGTGATGAATAATTCATCTTTGCAATTCCTGATGCATCCGTAAATTTTACGGCATCCTTGCTCACACTGAAATTCAGTTCAGTGTTCACATCAAGCTTCAGCATCAGGTCTCTGTTACCTGCGGGCTTATTGTTAACTATAAAATCCTGCCGCATTCCTTTTTCAGTATTTGAGTATTCTATCCTGAGGTCTTCGCTCTCCGCCACAGCCCTGTTTCCTGCCGAGCTCATCATGATTTTCGCTTTGCTGTTCTGGAATGCTCCCGCATTCTTTGGAACTTCACCGTTCTTTGAAATGCCTGCCGCGCTTATCGTGATGCTCCAAACTGCTTTTTCATCATTCAGATCACTTCGCTCCTTTATATATGAATCTTCCGGTTCAATGCCTGATGCAGTAAAACTGTGTGCATCATATACGAACCGTAAATTGTTTGCCTTATTCGTTGAAAGAAACCTTTCGGTTTCGCCGCAATAGCGGATTGAATAATCATCTTTGGAATCATTCAGTATCGTTTGATTGCCTTCACCGGCAATTGTCAGGGTATTTGCCTGCGTACCGGAAGATCCAGCATGCTCCGTGCTTTGTGCTGTATTGATCAGCTGATTGCTTTCCTGCATTAGCAAGAATTTCCTGCCCTGGATCATTCCCATGCCTATAAGCAAAATTGTCAGCGCCGGGAGTATGCAGTTGAATGCGCCGTATGAAGCCACTCTTTTCTTCAGTGCCGACTTGCGGGATTTCGAAACCGTTCCGTCATTCTTTGGGGAAAGTGCGTTAACCGGCCTGCCTGATGCCGCACTTTTTGACTGCTTTGTATTTGTGATCGGGTTCTTCATTTTTCTTCCTTTCATCGGGTTGATTGAATTTTTAATTGAATGCAAATTAAGCCCGGATGAATGTAGAGGCAAAGAAATATTCTGCCGGAAATGACAGAATGAAAAGATCCCTGAAGCATAAATCCTTTGAAAACTGCATTAGAATGCAATTTTACATTTTTTACGGTAACGATATTTAATTCCTTAAGCTTAAAGATTGCCTGGTAAATATCTTAAAAAAACCGGCATGAATTATTCATTGCACATGAATCTTACACCGGTACTGTTTAAGATTGATAACTATTAAGTGCTGGTTAAAATTATATTAGACGAAGGGCTGGTTACTGGAATTGATTTAGGCTGAGAACCTGTCAATGCCTCAAAAACGATTACTGCGACCCTGACAATTACCGGCTTTTCTATTGCCTCCTTTCGTATATCTCATCCAGATTTTTCAAAAGCCAGACTCTGGATTTCCCCAGTTTTTCCGAGACATTCTTATACAGCTTCATATCAAATTCCTTCCTGAGTGCAAACAAATATCTCACAATATCAAAGTGAAATTTAAGATCAACTGAAATTTTTGGAACGTGAATCTTGTGAGTCTTCAATATATAGGGTAATGCCTTGTATTCTCTTTCGAAGAATTTTTCCTCACCAAGCTCATAAAAGCAGCAAGCCTTGAATTCCCGGATGAAGAAATCTATGTATCTTGAGACATGCTTCATATGAGAGATCATTTTTAATGCACGGTCATATTCCCGTTCTCCAAAAGCTGATAATGCAGAATCGAAATTCCTAAGATTTTCAGGATCATCTCCTGTTGTTTTTGAAAAGTATTTGTCTGAGAACGGACTGATCTTATTGAATCTTAAACTTCTGAATGCACAGACAAGATAGTAATAGAAATACATTGCGCCCAGGTTGCCTTTATCATCAGTTAAGATTCCTGATTCAGACATAAGATCAAAATTGATAAGCATTTCTTCACTTTTGTTGACTTCAAATCCGTCAAGTAATGTTAATGCACTTAAGAGGTTGTTGTAAAGATCCTTGAGATCCATTTTTGAGAAGAGTTCTGCATTGTCAATTAACTTTGATCTGGACTCTTTGAAGAGACTAAAGTTGCCTTCATGAATCTGCGCTTTGTTTATTGCCACATAAGTATCAAGAACTCTGTAATCCTTCAGAGAATGTTTTTTCAGCTCTGCCAGAATCTCATCCATTAATCCGGAGTTCAAAGCTTTGGCTATCATCACGGGAATCTGCTTTTCAAAAATGATGCTTGAGGCACTGCTGTCTGCTATTGCATTATTGAACTCTTTGCAAATACCTGCGAAGTATGTTATGGTGGAATATGCCGAACCCAGAAAATATTCACTGTCACCGGGGATCTTCAAGCTGGTTGTCTTGTCACGGGCAGTCTTGATCCAGAAGATATCCGAAGCATAATGATAGGATTCCTGAATGGAATTCCTGCTGTCCGGTGTGCTTTCAGCATTAAATTTTTTCCAGAACTCACTTAGTCTTTTCCCGGATATCTTTCCGGCATTTCGGCCCAGGAGTTGTTCAATGAGAATTCGCTCCCTCAGTTCCGCATTGTTATCAATTGCCTCAGCAACAAGAAATTTCTGGCAGAGAACGGTAAGTTCATGCAGGAGATTTTTCAATATTCCATAACTGAACTCCTTTTCAGGAAATGCACTCTTCCAGACATACTCGCGGGTAAAATCTGTACCCGAGAATCCGGGTGCGAAATTCCTGATCACTCTGAAAAGCTTTCTCACATTTGCTATGCTGTTATGATAAGGTGAGTTCAGAAATTTCTCAAACTTTTTCAGTTCAACAGCAGACAAAGTCCTGAGCAAACTGACCAGATTATTACTTTCCAAAGAATGCAAAACAGGTTGTTATTTAGTTGTGAAAAATTTTCGTCAGTTTTTTGTATTTCTTCTGATAATCAAGGGATTTCGTGGAAATCTAATTTATAAAGTTGTGAAAACTAAGATAAAAATTCGTTTGGTATGGGCTCAACCCGTTATTATCTATGTATACATTTTTGAAATCATGATCTGCAAGGCAGGTCACGGATCATGTATTATTAATTTTCAACAAACTAACTAAGTCAAACATGAAAAAAATCTTCTTTCTTTCTTTCTTTCTCATGTTCTCATCATTCGCAAATTCTCAGATATTCATTGAGGATTTTGACTATCCGGTAGACACATATTTGCCTTCTACGGGTAGATGGGGAGTATTTCGACCCGGTACTGATTCTATTTTTGTGCCTCAGGAATCACTTACATTTCCGGATTATGCAGGTTCGGGGATTGGATATTGCGCGGCACTTGGCACGGACGGAGAAGATGATTCCGCTTCGTTTCTCCCTGTAACTTCAGGCAGCATATATGTTTCCTTTTTGTTAAAACCCTTAGCTGCAGGTTCAAACAACGAACCTTTAATTGAATTCAAGAACGGTTCCGCTCCCCGTGCCTGGCTGAAGGTCTATACAAAGTCACCTAATGGTACTGATTTGGAGATAGGACTTACTTTCTCTGATGAACCGACAGTTTTTTACACTCCGCCAAACTATCAGCTCGATCAAACTTATCTTATTGTCGCAAAATACGAGTTCAATCCCGGTGCAGGTAATGACAAAGCCAGTTTATGGGTTTTCGATTCCTTATCCCCTCCTCCGGCAACAGAACCTGCTCCTGTAATTGGACCATTAGGTGTCGCTACAAGGCCTGATGCAGACACATTAAGAACAATAGTTCTCGTACAGGGGACGATTAATGGTACAAGCGGGGTTAGCTTGATTGACGGATTATATGTTGATCAGGCATGGAACAACTCAGTGCTTCCAGTCGAGCTGAATTCATTTACATCTTCGGCTAACGGAAGAGATGTAACTCTGAACTGGACTACAACTTCCGAAACCAATAATTCAGCATTTGAGATTGAAAGGTCTGCACAAAGCGGTGTGTGGGCAAATGTCGGCAATGTGGCTGGATCAGGCACCACCACAGCAAGCCAGAGCTACAGTTTCACTGACAGGAATCTCAGTTCCGGTCGCTACAACTACAGGCTTAAGCAGATCGACTATAACGGAAATTTCGAGTACTTCAATCTCAGCAGTGAGGTTGTAATTGGTGTTCCCGAAAGATTTGAAGTTATGCAGAACTATCCGAATCCGTTCAACCCTTCTACAAAGATTGACTATCAGCTTCCAAACGACGGCATTGTAAAGCTTACTGTTTACGACAATTCCGGAAAGGAAGTCATGACCTTGCTGAATGAATATAAATCTGCGGGTTATTACAGTGTGGATCTGAATGCATCCTCTTTGTCAAGCGGACTGTATTACTACAGGCTTACATCCGGTGCAAACAGTTCCGTAAAGAAAATGTTGCTGATAAAGTAACCGCTTGGTGTAATAGACGCATTTCAGATGCAAGAGTGACAAAGTGAATCTTTTTCAAGGTAGGCGGCGCATGTTTTTCTCCTTAAGAGGAAAAAGCGCCGTCGCACCTTTTTTGGACCGACAGTAAAAGACCTCCAGTACGACTTGTATCTGTATGAGACTTTACCGGTCTTGAGTCAATAGCCCGGGGAAGTTTTCTGAAAAACATGATGTGAAGTAATACATCAGTAGTAAAAAATGATTCAATTAATTCAAACAAATTCTCAATATGAGCAGGATATACTTAATTTTCTTAATGCTTGGTGTTCTTCTGAGTTGTACTAAAGAAGAAACCAATAAGAAGGTGTCAAATGCCGGAAAATCACAGGATTCTTCCGTACAAAAATCAAATTTACAGGATTCAGTTTCCAAAGATACCGGTCCGACAGACTTTAACACAGATAACTACGGAAACTATGTTGACGGCAGCTACAATGAACGTTCATCCGGAGCTGACTGGGTTTCTGTAAGGATTTTACCATACACAAAGGGAAGTGTCATGGTATCGGTTCGCTCAAGAGCAGACAAAATGAAACCTTCCTGTACTTATGACGGGATTGCTTCAATTATTGGTGAGAATGAATTGAAATCAAATGAATCAGTGGGAACTATGGTACTTAGATTTAAGAATAACAAACTGACTATTTCAGCTGAAGGTGATTCTAAGGATATTGTCATGACTTATTTTTGCCGCGGAGGCGGAAGCCTTGCGGGCACTTATCAGAGAATTAATGACGAGCTTGACCAGAGTCAGATAGATAAAACAGCTTACACTAAAACGCTTAGCCTGAAAGGTAGTGATATTACATTTTTTATTGAAGTTACCGGAAAAAAAATGACCATAACTCCGGCAGGGCTTAAAGCAGATAACAAACCCATAACTCACACAATTGACGGATTTGTGAACGATGCGGAGATCGCTGATTTGAATGTTGACGGTTCACCGGAAATCTATATAAACACGGTATCCGAGGGAACAGGCAGGTTTGGAAATGTGATCGGATATTCGGTCAACAACGGCAAGTCTTTATCACAGATCAATTTTCCGAATATAAATGATAACAAAGAAGCAGCGGAAGGATACGGTGGAAAGGATGATTTTGCAGTAGTGGAAAATACTCTTGTAAGAAGATTTCCTGTTTTCAAACCTGAAGATGCAAATGCTGCTCCGTCGGGAGGTACAAAACAAATTCAGTACAAGCTAAAACAGGGTGAAGCTGGCTGGCAACTGGTGATTGACAAGATTGTATCCTACTGATTTTCTTAGGTATGAAAAATCTTACCAAAATACAGAAAGTCACATTGCTGTTAATTGTATTGTATGTTGTTTGGGAAATTATGGTCAGGATATGGGAATCAGTTCAGTCGCCGGCTGGCGCAATAATTCGCGCTGATCTGATTCTCATTTATCCGGTATTAATAATCATGATAATTATATCACTTGCTCAGATGGTCATTCGTTTTGCCAAACGAAGTTGATTTTAGAAGAAAGAATTTTTTGTTCAAATTATTGAGATAAAGTTGGTACCACACGTCAGCCTGCCACTAGCTGTAATATCTGCAAATCAGATTCAAGTGTAATAAGGTAAATTCGATTCAGTGCCAGGGGGGCAAGCAATTTCCGTTTGGAAAACAAACGTTCCCCGTTTATTAGGAAGGATTACCGGAAAATGATCCTCCCGTAAAGACGAGACAAATACAGTACAAGCTTACTGACGGGGAAGCCGTAAGAGTATTCAAGATAGACAAGATCATGGAATATTAGAAGCGCTCCGGATTATTCTCAAAACTTCAATACTTTAAGGCTCGCCGCAATTAACGGCGGGTCTTTTGTTTTTTGTTCAGCTTGTGCTTGTCCCGGTTGCTGCAATTGTAAATCGGCTTGCCGCCACACTGCTTTCATTCTTTGAATTGGTGATGATGTTCTTCATTTTTATTTCCTTCATGTGAATTGAACGAATTTTTATTGAACGCAAAACATGGCAGACAAAGCACATTGGCAAAGAAATATTTTCTTTAAAATGATAGAATGGAAGTTTTACTAAAAGGAAGTTTCTTAGAAAACTGCATTAAAAAGCAATTTTACATATCTTTCCGGTAACAGTATTCATATTCATTTAACGGTTTGAAGTCAGAGCAGAAAATATGAAAGATTCAAAATTAATAGTGCTTCTGAAAAGCCTCAGCTTAGAAGAGTTCAGGGAGTTTGAGAAAATTGTTTCATCACCGTACTTCAGCAAGGGAAGAGACCTTGTTCCGTTTTTCAAAATTTTGAAGCCATTTTATCCGGGGTTCAGTCATGATGCGCTTACAACAGAAAACATATTCAGGAAGCTGTTCACAGACAAGGATTATGACAAAGTGAAGTCAGCTAACATTATCAAAACTCTCTCATCACAATTGTTCCTGCTCTGCAAAGACTTACTTGTTCAGCTTGGACTTCAGGAAGATGAAAACAGAATGCAGTTTTATTTGCTAAATGAACTCAGGAAGAGGAAACTTTATTCTGAATTTGAAAAGGATTACAGAAACATAGACTTGAATAAGGATGATCTTTTTAAAGGAACCGTAAGGGATTTCGTTGACAGGTATTTCACGGAGCTTTTGGCAAGGGACTATTCTCTCGACACGGATGATTTTAAGAATTCGTACGAAGCAAATCTGAAATCAGCCGAGTACTCGCTTCTTGCAGGACTCATCAATACGTTCAAGCATCAGGATGAGAAGAACATTGCAAGAGCATACAATCTTCCGGTAAGAGACAACCTCCTTGATGTAATGCTTGACAGCCTTGATGCAGACGGGCTAATTACACGGCTAAGGGATACGTCGCATCCGATGAACGATTATCTTGAGATATACTTCCTCATATATGAAATGAACAAGGTACCTTATGACACCGCTCTCTTCTACAAAGTAAGAAAACTCCTGCAGGAAAGGCGTGAGCTGTTCGGACAAACCGAGAACTATACGCTTTGGAACACTTTGCTTTCGTTCTGCAATTTTGCAAATCTGCCGAACGAAGAACACTTCTACATATTCAACCATATACTTGAAAACGGCATCTACAAGAAATCAGACTCGGAAGATTTTCACATCGTCCTTTTCAGGAACATAGTGCTTGTTGCATCCGCAATGAACAAGACTGAGTGGCTTGAGAAATTTCTTGAAAGCTACTCTGAAGAGATACATGCTGATCACAGGACCGGCATGAGACTGTATTCTTATGCGGCGCTGAATTTCTCTAAAGGAGACTACGCCGCCGCGCTTGAGCACATACAAGGGATCCGGTTTGAGCTGTTTCTTTACAAGCCCGACATGCGCGTGCTTCAGCTTAAGATCTTTTACAAGCTTGGTTATCACGACCAGTTATTTTCAATGATAGACAGCACGCTTCACTACCTGCGAAACACAAAAGAGATCCGGGATGATTTTAAGGAAAGCGTAAGGAACCTCACGAAGTACATTAAGGAGTTTATGAAAATGAAGGAAGGAAGCACAAGCAGGAAGGACATTGCACTGCTGAAGAAGAGGATAAAGGACGAAACTTATCTCGGACAAAGAAAGTGGCTTTTGGATGAGGCTGAACTTTTGGAAAGTTAGCAGACTGAAACCCAACCGCCCGCTAAAGCGCAGATCCTTGCTTATATGACGACATGCAGTGAGATACAGAACAAAAGCTCATTTAACCACAACACACTTCTTCACGGCAACAAACTCTCGCGCATTGCCGCTCACGGAAAGCCGGTAGAAGTACGCGCCGCTTGCGAGTCCTTTTGCTGTGAACTGCGCCTTGCGAAATCCCGCAGTTTTCATCTCATTCACAAGAGTCTTCACTTCCCGGCCGAGCATGTCATACATTTTGAGCGTAACAAATCCGTTACCCGGAAGGTCGTAGCTTATTGTTGTGACGGGGTTGAAGGGGTTGGGGTAGTCTTATATTGCAGTACAAGAGTTGAACAATTCTGTCTTACCTGTTGGTGACTCCTCGCTTCACTCGGAGAACACCAACATCTATTAGCAAATAAGTCAATAGCATTCTTCACC
>DAIQRO010000366.1:0-2335 GCA_036786155.1 Bacteroidota bacterium | reverse complement strand
CAGTAAGAAGTTTCCTGTACGCCATGGTCACTCCGCCCAATTTGTTCAGCAGGGGGATGAAGTCCGGCTCGCGTCCTTCCTTGTTCGCAGTTTCCATCTCATTCCGTATCTCCCTGCCGTGTGCAATGAATGTCTCCATCACGCCCTTCTCTTCCGAATCGTACATCTTCCAGAAGTTCTCTTCACCGAATTCTCCGGCAACCTCTTCGAATTTTTTCAATGCCTTCAATGTCTGCACGGGATAGTATGCAAGTATCTCGGTGGATGCATCAATTGCCGTGAGTCCGCCGCCTATCACAATTGCAGGAAGCCTGATCTGAAGATTTGCAAGATTGTCTTCCTTTGCCGCGCCTGTAAGCTGAAGTGCCATGAGAAAGTCGGAAGCTTTCCGGATGCCTCTTATGAGATTGTTCTTCATCCCGATTATGGTCGGTTTGCCCGCGCCGGTTGCAAGCGCGATGTGATCAAAGCCAAGCTTCCATGCATCTTCAACGTCAAGCGTTCCGCCGAATCTTACGCCGTCATAAAGCCGGAAGTTCTTTCTTCTTGCGATGTTTATGTAAATGGCAGTGAGAAAATTCTTGTCCCATCTTACGGTAATCCCGTACTCGGAAACACCTCCAAAACCCTGAAGCACCCGCTTGTCAAGTTCTTCGCTTATCTCGCCGTAAAAAGATCTTACGGGTTCGGGAAGCCGCACGTATCCTCTGCTGTCCTTTGTACCTGTGAACTTCTCGTGAACTTTCTCGATCTTAAGGCCGTCAATGCCAATCACACCGAATCCTTCATTGAGCAGATGATGTGTAAGGGTATAGCCTGCGGGGCCCATACCAACAACAAGTATGTCCTTTCCGTTGTATGGTTTTTCATGGGGATTTTTGACATTGAGCGGATTCCACCTCGTAAGCAGTGAATAGATCTCGTAGCCGTAAGGAAGTTTGAAGACGTCGGTCAGTACGCTCGTTTCGATCTGCGGTATGTTGACCGGTTCCTGATTCTGAAAGATGCACGCCTTCATACAGTCGTTGCATATCCTGTGTCCGGTGCCGGGAACGTTGGGATTGTCAATTACAATCAGCGACAGCGCCGCGACCGGAAATCCTTCATCCCTCACAAACTGCATTTCGGAGATCTTCTCATCAAGCGGACATCCGTCAAGCTTTATTCCGAGAGGATTGCGCTTTATGTTTCCCGATCTTTCCCTGTAACCCTTCGAGCATGAATCCTTGTCGCGGTCATGGCAAAACATGCAGTAGTTTGCCTGCTGTGCCACATGCCTTTCATCCATGCGCGGATCCGTAAGCCTGAAACCGTAACGGTGCACCAGCTTGTCTTTGGATGCATGAAGATTTCCTCCGCTGTCTTCCATCTTTACAAGGTGTGAGAAGTCCAGCTTTTCGGGCTCAAAGAAGCTTGCCCAGTCGGAACAGTTCGCATCATTATGCTTCTTCGCAAAAAGCCACTTGTAAAGTTCATCCATGATAGCTCTGATCTTTGCAAGCTCGCTGTGTTCGTGTTCATCGGTTTCCGGAAACATGTTCTCCGACCGAACTCTTGCGATCACCTTCTCCGTGATGAGCATTGAATCGTCAGGGATCGTGAAACCGTCCGGCGCAAATTTATCTCCCTCATAAAACCACCTGAGATGCTTCTCAACTTCAGCAAGCTTCATCATCATTGAAGCCGTGTACTTCTCTTCATCCCTTTCAAAATCTTCTGCGGAGTAGAATTCATCCTTGATCATATCAGCAAACTTCTCAAGATGCTCCCAATTCATGTGTGCAAGGTCGTGGCTCTTGAACTTCTTAAGCACCCTCTTCTGAATTATCTCCTTGTTGAATGCGAGTATGTCGCTCTCATAATCTTTTCTCGATAGAAATGCTTCTGAATATTCCTGAAGGTTGAACAGCTCTGTAAGAAAATCCGAAAGGTTCAAAGATGCATTGATCAGGCATTCCGAAACCTCTGCCGGCTGCATCCCTTCGCCTTTTGACTGCCTGTACTTTGCAAAGGCGTCAAACCCCGCGTTGTCTTTGGACTCGTAGAACTTGTCAAAATCAGAACTTAACTGCCTGAGTTTGAAGCAGTCGAAAAGGTCTTCAAAAGTATAGCCGAACTTCGGATCAAGTATCGTGGTATGGTTATGGCTCATGTTTGGGAAAATAAATAATGATGCAATTTACTCTAAATGAGCAATTGAAAAAATGTAATGAACCGGTACAGACTAATCTTTAAGCATTCTTGTCCAAAACAATTTGCTCACGAATGCCAACTCCAGCTACGATGTTAACCGCAGAATGTTAACCGCTTTCTTTTGAACGATCAAAAGAAAGCT
>DAIQRO010000109.1:0-10304 GCA_036786155.1 Bacteroidota bacterium | reverse complement strand
GCAATTCATTACTCGGCCCGCCTGACTGCGGATCCCAGTTAGTTCCGCCGTTTGTGGTCTTGAGAATTGTACCGGGACCGGGATAACCTCCTACCACCCATCCGGTATTGCTGTCAGTAAAATGAACTGACAACAAAAAATTTGTTGTCCCGCTTGACTGCATAGTCCAGTTTGTTCCGCAGTTTGTAGTCTTCAAAATATTTCCATTATCACCCACAACCCAGCCGGTATTGACGTCGGTGAAACAGACTGAATAGAAGCCATAGCTTGTCCCGTTTAATTGTTGAACCCAGGTTGATCCGCCGTTTGTGGTCCTGAGAATTGTTCCAACATGTCCCACTGCCCAGCCGGTGTTGCTGTCTGTGAAATGAACTGAAGACAATTTATTACCCTGCGGCAACGGATTCTGCCAGAACCACCCGCTTTGTGAAAAGCAAGCGTTAGTCAGTGCGAGAGAAAGTACTAGGAAGCAAAATTTCTTCATCTTTGTTCCTCCTGGATTAGAATAGACAATTTTAGGGAGCGTATTTGAAACAGATTGGAACTGTTCATGAATTGCTCTGCTTGAACGATTGTCCTGAAAAAGGAGCAGTGGCTTTCTGCTAATGAAAAGATATTCTTTGAAACAGTCTGTTCAGGCGATGTTCCAAGTATGTTATGCCCTTTGCAATTAATCATAACTTTTGTACAATCAGGATATTGGTAAAGAAGCCTTGCTCTAGTTCACAAGGAACTTCGTGCTCAAACATCGGAATTGAAATGCAAAATTGTGTACCGCCTAAGTGGGCTTTGGCAATGAACGGTGTGGGAACGTGAGGAGTGACCGGGAACGGTTGATTTCACACCGGAGCTGAAGCAGAGCTTCATGAGCATTTGCATTGCCAAACAGAGTTTGGCAACGAGCACCATGAGAGGAGCGGGGGTAGAATTCGGAATCGTTGTTGATGTCACTTCAGAGCTGAAGCAGAGCTTCGGGAGCAAGTGCATTGCCAAACAGAGTTTGGCAACGAGCGAAGACGGAGCGAGTGGAGATGGTGATTGTGAAGACGGGTGCGAGCGAAGTAATTGAGTGCATGGTTGATTGCATCAGAGCTGAAGCAGAGCTTCAGGAGCATTTGCATTGCCAAACAGGAGTTTGGCAACGAGCGGGAAGAAGTCAGCTCTCGCCGGTTAAGCAAAAGACAAGCCCCGGTCTAATGCCGGGACCCGTCAGGAAAGCAAAGTTGAATCATAGTCTAATCACTTGAGCAGAACCATCTTCTTCGCCGAAACAAAACTCCCGCTCTCAATTCGGTAGATGTACGTTCCCGATGCAAGCGAACTGCCATTGAAGTTAACAACATAGTAGCCGGCATCTTTGTATTCATTCACGAGCGTTCTGACTTCTCGTCCCGCCATGTCGAATATTTTCAGCGTAACATTGCCTGATTGCGGAATGCCGTAGGCAATTGTTGTAATGGGATTGAACGGGTTGGGATAGTTCTGATCAACAAAGAACTTATCCGGAACGCCGATTGTCACTGCTTCGGGAAGTTCGAAGTATTCGAAGTTGCCGTTGAAGTCTATCTGTTTCAGGCGGTAGTGGTAGATGCCGGATGCTTCAGGGTTATCAGCAAATGAATAAGATGAATTAGTTGTAGTAGAACCCGAAGCGTTCACAATGCCCAGTATCTGCCAGCCACTGTTATCAACTGACCTTTCTACTTGAAATGAATTGCAGTTGGTTTCTGAGGATGTAGTCCATTTCAACAGCACAGTGTTGCCATTGACGGCAGATGTAAATGAGATCAATTCCACCGGCAGAGGTCTGTCGATAGCAGTTCTGCACATAGTTATGTTCGGAGTTACGCATTTGTCTGTCGCAGAGAATTCGACAAGCCCTTCACACATGAAAGGGGAGTTTAACTTCCTTCTCACTATTACGTGAGCATTGATTTGCTGCGAAGAAGTGAAAGGAAGCGCAGGCACTACTTCTACTGAGTAACAATTTATATCGGGCATTATAGAACGGTCGAGTGTAATAGAGTCGCCGCTTACAAGATCTTGATCTGTCACTGTCAGGTCATACTCGTAAACATCTCCTCTGTTCGGCAAACTTATTATTCCACTGCATTGCAGAAAAGTTGTATCGCCGTTATAAGATGCATTAGATATGACGATCTCCGGATAAGATGACCATTCGCAACCCGGATTTCCAAAAACGGCAAATGGTATATCGTGCCAATATTGTCCTGAAATGCCGTCCCTCAATTCTCTCCACCAGTCTAACCACGAGTAATACTGATATGCAATTCCATATCCTTCTGTAGGAGGCACCCATACGTCAGGTCCGAAATCTCCACTCATGGTAAACTCAAGCCAATATCTTCTATCAGAACCGCCCCGAAGAGTTGTTCCTACACGGCCGGTATTTCTCATTACCGGCCTGTCCGCAGAAACGTAATCATTGTTTCTGTAAATGCATGACCATACTGTACGCGTCAGTCTGTTCTGGGAAAAATCTCCGAACAGAACCGGCCCGGGTGAAGGCCGAGATCCTTCCTGAATACGGATTGTCAATCCGGTAATTGTCGGTCCCCACGTAGAGCCTGTCTGATAAGCATAAGTGTAAACTGAGTCAATTTTCCACAAGCCATCCGGCAAAGTGAACATACCGGCCAAAGCAAATCCTCGTGATGCGTTGAATCCAAATGCAGTATATGGTTCATGAAGCAGGCTGATATTACAGCCATTGAGCAGTACTCCTGTATTGATGCAAGAAGTGTTGTGGAATTCATAATTATCAGTCTCCAAAGCTGATGTATTTATGAATCCGGTTACTATGAATTTGTTGTCAGCATTCTTTGAATCCTCGGAAAGCTCTACTGCATGTTTAGGATCATCCGCTTTAATGCTGAGATTCACTGCAAACAAGAATAACAATATCAGTTTAAGAACTCCAAGTCAATGAGTCTTCATTTTGATTTCTCCTTTCTTTTAGAAATTCAACTTTCAGAATGCAATTCCAATGATCGGCTCCAACTTTGCCATGGCTACCCTTTATAAGTTAATATGTCCGGCCAGCAATTGCCTCCAATGAAATATTCGATTGAAACATGGTTCGCTTCATCCTCTGCTTTTCAGTTTCAGGAAAGGCAACTGATTACAATGCAAAGTCACTTCAGCAATACCATCTTCTTCGCAGTAACAAAACTCCCGCTCTCAATTCGGTAGATGTACGTTCCCGATGCAAGCGAACTGCCATTGAAGTTAACAACATAGTAGCCGGCATCTTTGTATTCATTCACGAGCGTCCTGACTTCCCGTCCCGTCATGTCGAATATTTTCAGCACGACATTGCCTGACTGCGGAATGCCGTAGGCAATTGTTGTTAGCGGATTGAACGGGTTGGGATAGTTCTGATCAACAAAGAACTTGTCCGGAACGCCGATCGTCACTGCTTCAGGAAGTTCGAAGTACTCGAAGTTGCCGTTGAAATCAATTTGCTTCAGGCGGTAGTGGTAGATGCCTGTTTCAAGATCCTTGTCTTCATAAGAGTAGTCAGTGACTTGTGCGGATGATCCTTTGCCGGGTATGAACTTTATGAACTTGAATTCATTATCTCCAACTGATTTGAGCAGTTCAAAACCCGAGTTGTTTTCTTCAGCGGCAGTTGACCACTTCAACTGGACTGATCTTCCTTCCACAGATGATGTGAATGAAGTTAGTTGAACAGGCAACGGCCTGTCAATGTACACTACTTTTGTGCACAGTATTTCATTTCCGCTCAATGCGCTTAATGCAAATCTGCCCGATATACTGCCCATTTCAACGTAGACCGAATCGTTATTGCTGTCGGATATGATCCTTGCCCTTGCCGTCCTGTCATTCAGAATCTCAAACCTGACATTGGTTTGCTGTTCATATACATATAGATGGGTTGTATTATACATTACATTAAGATCCCCGGACATGCATTGGTCGTTTGACATCCACACAATGTATGATGTATCGGAGTATCTTCCAGAAACTGAAACTAGAATATCAACTGCCGGAGAGCTACTGCTCACCTGAACAGAAGCGTTGCCGCTTATGTCGGTAGTACTGCTGGAATATGTATTCTGACTTCCTCTCCTGAAGAAGTTCACTCTTACTCCGTTCATCGGCTGGTTGTCAATATTGTTCACGGTTGCCGTTACATCCACCGTATATCCGGCATTTGTGACGGAGAAGGGGGATGTTGAGAGAGTCAGTCCTCCAAGAGTATTTTCCGGAATTCCAAAGCCATAATAAAAACAAGCCGTTCCGGATTGGTTTGGCCCCCAGTCTGGTCCCCCGATGATCACATCCGGATAAAGATCCGCATTGATATCTCCCGCTGTTGAAACGGAGAATCCAAATCTTGAAGGATATTCATCCGGCGCATTCATAATATAGTCAGCTTTGTTATCCATATTGTGAGAACCAAGAAAGACATACACTCTGCCTTTACGGTTATCATGTCCCCACGAACCGACCATTATATCCGAGAAACCATCGCCATTGAAATCATCATTAAGAAATACCTGACTGAATCTTTCATCTTCACCATAAACCTGCGGGGCAAATCCGAGATCCGGTATGTTGTCCATGTTTGTGCCGCCCCTAAATAGTGTGGCTCCGTTTGAGGGATGGATCTCATCACCCCTGCCGATCACAACATCGCTGAAACCATCATTGTCCACATCGCCAGCTGATCCGACATAAGAACCGAATTTAAGGTCGAACCCGACTGCCTCTCCTGTCATTATCACATCCGGAACATTATTCATCTGTGCTCCCCCAAGATAAACATAAGCTCTTCCGGTATTGTTGAGATATCTGTAAGCTCCCACAACCACATCTGAAAATCCGTCTCCATTCACATCTCCAGCATATGAAACGCTCTTGCCAAAATCAGAACCCGGAGACGGATCATTAAGGACAACATCTGCGTTGTTATCCATCTGAAGCCCGCCAAAATAGATGTAGGCCTTACCGGCTCTTGAACCCACAATTACATCATCAAATCCGTCAAGATTCATGTCACCTGCTTTGCAAACCGAATACGCGAACCTGTCACCTGCGGTTTCTCCGTTCAGGACAATGCCGTTTAATAAGCCTTGCTGATTGCCGAAGTACAGATATGCTCTTCCGGCAATGCCGCCATTTCCGATTGAGCCGATGATAACATCACCATATCCGTCACCGTTGACATCTCCTGCTCCGGAACATGAGAATCCGAAATTAGGTATTTCTCCGTTTATGATCATATCCGGGATGATTGGTGTTGAAGCAGAACCAAAGTATATTGCAGTCCATCCGTTGCCGTAACCCGGTGCCCCTATTATAAGATCATCATAACCGTCTGCGTTGAAGTCACCTGCTGAATTAACTGTGTATCCAAAATGCACAGGGTTATTTAGATCAACGGATTCAATAGTATGCTGACAATTAAGAAGAGCGGGAGCAATGACTCTTACCGTTTTACTGCACGATACTGAGTCTGAACTGTATATGAGTATGAATCTGCCGCCATAGAATCCGGGATTGATGAATGCAGTATCATTATCCATGCCCGAAATTATAGATGCGTTGGCTCCGCCTTCATTCAGTAACGCCCAACTTCCGTGTGTTCTGTCAGAGACATATCGGACCGGAGAATAAGAATAATAAATGGAGTCCGCACCCGAGATCATGCAATTCTCTAAGGCCAACTGTCCGCCTGTTACAGTCTTAAGTATGGTACCGTAAGATCCAACAGCCCAACCGGTGTTGTTGTCTGAGAAATAAACTGAATTCAACCAGAAACTCGTCCCGCTCGTCTGCGGAGTCCAGGTTATTCCACTGTTTGTAGACTTAAGAATTGTGCCTCCCACACCCACTGCCCAGCCGGTGTCATTGTCTGTGAAATAAACTGAGCGCAAATGACCATCCGTCCCGCTTGTCTGCGAAGTCCAGATTGTTCCTGTGTTTGTCGTCCTGAGAATTGTGCCGTAGTATCCCACAGCCCAGCCGGTGTTAATGTCTGTGAAATGTACTGAATACAACAAGTTAATCGTCCCGCTTGTTTGAGAAGTCCAGTTTGTTCCGCCGTCTGTGGATCTGAGAACTGTACCGTCTTGTCCCACAGCCCAACCGGTGTTGATATCTGTGAAATGAACTGAAAACAAATATTGACTCGTCCCGCTTGGCTGAAAAATCCAGCTCGATCCACTGTTTGTAGTCTTCAATATTGCGCCGTATCCTGCTACAGTCCAGCCGGAGTAACTGTCAACGAAACAAACTGAATGCAGCCAATTCCCAGTCCCAATAGTCTGCATAGTCCAGTTTGTCCCACCGTCTATGGTCTTGAGACTTGTGCCAAACTTTCCCACAGCCCAACCGGTGTTAGTGTCTATGAAATAGACTGATTGTAAAGGATTACCTGTCCCGCGTGTCTTCGGATGCCTGGTTGCTCCACTTTTTGTGGTCTTGAGAATTGTGCCGTCATCACCAACAGCCCAGCCGGTGTTGTTGTCTGTGAAATAGACAGAAAGCAAACTACTACTCGTCCCGCTTGTTTGCGGAACCCAGCCAGGTTGGCCAAACGTGATGTTCAGCCAGAAGGTGATTAGAATAGTGCTTATTAAGATTTTCATAATTGTACTAAACAAAAATTTTGAAATCTCAACTGGACGGATTCTACACCCGTTATTCGCGGCAGGTAATTAGAGGTTAGTATAGAAAGCGCACAGTCAGTCCGTACCGCTTTCGTTCATTGTAAAATTCGGCTTACTGCATCAGAATTGAAATGCAGAAATCTTTCCCGATGGCATAGAGATTGCACGAAATCGTGTAAAGACTGAGAAAGTGAAATGCCTCAGCGGATTGCAATGCGAATGAATTATGTGAACCTGCATGATGCAAGCAATAGAGCCGGGCGGCTTAAACAGATATGCATGATTCATGCCGCGCGGGAATCAAAGCCGAACAATTCGTAAAAATATTTAAGTAGGTTTGATGCAGTTCCGTTCTGAGGAGTCAGAGTCAGTATGGAACATTCTGCATAAACGCCGAAATAAATTCATTCCTAAACTCATCTGAAGAAGGAAATTCTTCTTGATCCGGTCAGACATTCTTACCCGCTTTTAAACCGCAGATGTTTCGTGGACATTCACAAACTACTGTCAGGTTTCCCTTTAATGCTTTCCAAAACGCTTTAAGAATCGGATATCGCTGGATACAGCTAACTGATCGACACTTCTTCGAATATCGCAGGAATAACCCGCCCGCCTGTTAATATACTGCTCACTTGAAGCGAAACACGTGAACAGGCCTCGGCTAATTGCCGTTAAGAAATTGTGAGCTTTGGCATCTGCCTGCCCGAAGAATACTGAACTCAAACACTATTCGCAGGCAGGCGTGAATTTCCTTTTTGACAAATTCAGATTATCTCAGAACTATCCCAATCCATACAATCCTTCGGCTAAGATCAGAATTGACGTTAAGACAGACGTCACAAATCAAGGGTCAAACGTCACACTTCTTGTATATGACATACTTGGTAATGAAGTTGCAACTTTCGTAAATGAAACACTTTCTTCCGGAAGTTATGAGGTAGACTTGAATACTGCCGACCAGCCCGGCGGCGCGTACTTCTACAGAATGAACTCAGGAAATTCTACTGAAACGAAGAAATTGATATTGGTCAAATAACGACATTTGTCGTTATCGATAGAGCCGTGTTCTTCACCCGGCATCAGAGTACCAGGATACCACACGAGACTCTGATGCGGGATATGGAGGTTTGACATGTTTGCTTTTGAACTGCAGGAGTTTGGGGGTGCTTGCAGTTCAATGACTCACCATATTCAGGAATCAATAATTCACCCATTTTATGTTCCCCCCACTCACTCACGCTTCCAATTCAATTTTAATGTTTGAAAGATTATCGGCTATCCGCATATTCACAGCATCTTCATCTGCAATATGTCTTTCCGGCTCTGCTTTCTGCACCGCAAATCTTTCCGCAAAAATTATTTTCCTCTTCATCACCTGAACAAATCCAGGTAAGGCTTGAAAGTAAATATCTGATAACGTGTTTGTCCCGTCACTTCAGTAAGGAGATTCTTCCCGGCAAATGCCTTCACCAGGTCACCCGATGCCTTGACCGAAAGGCCGCAGACTCTCTGTACATCCTTTATCTTTATTACCGTGTGCTGAAAGAGATAGTCTGACAATGTGCGGGCAGATGAGCTTCTTCTTTTCCAGGAAGCCGTCTCTTTATCAACTTCATCTTTCAAACTCAGGATCTTCTTAAGCGTGTTTATGCTTTGCACCGAAACCTGTTCAATGCCGGTCAGAAAGTATTTGACCCACCGCATCAGGTCATTCTCGGTCCTTGTTCCTGTCAGATTATGGTAATAAAGGTATCTGTCCTTCTCAAAAAAATATGAAAGGTAAAGCAACGGTTTATCCAGCAATCTCTTCTCAATAAGAAACAGCGTGATCATGAGCCTTCCGATCCTGCCGTTTCCGTCAAGATACGGATGTATGGTCTCAAACTGATAATGTGCCAATGCGATCCTTATCAGTTGAGGAATGTCAAGTGATTCATTGTGTATGAAATTCTCCAGATCACTCATCAATCCGTTCAGCAGTTCATGAGAAGGCGGAATGAATACCGCATCGGAAAGTGACGTCCCGCCAATCCAGTTCTGGCTCCTTCTCAATTCACCCGGCTGTTTGTTCTCACCTCTTACACCGGACAGCAGTATTCTATGCGCTTCATTCAGCAAAGGAGTGGACAGAGGCAAAGTCTTCAATCGCTCAACAGAAGTATTAAGCGCCCTTGTATAATTCTTAACTTCTTCATAATCATTCCGGTGTTCGGGAAGAATTTCCTCTTCGGGAAAGAGTGCTTCGTCAATTCCGGTCTCTGTTCCTTCAATTTTGCTCGATGTCACCGACTCCTTGGTTACATGCAGATGTATGAAAAGGTCTATGTTCAGAACAAACCCTGCAAGCGAATTCAACTCTCCGAGCTTGAGAGATGCCCTTTCAAGCAGGACAGACAATGACGGATCATCCCAGGTCCATTCGTGATTTATCTTTGAAGGAACAAAATACTTGTATTTGTAACCTTGTTCAAAATGCCCGGATATATAATCTTCAATCTTCATTGATGACTCAGATCAAAATTCAACTTGCGAGCTATAAGTTTATTTTAAGCGCTTAAGGTAAAGTTAAAGTATTTTAAGTTTACTTTAAATCTTAAAAATAAACTTATCTTGCTTTTGATTTACCTTCAGTGGAAATCATAATACGAGATAAATTCATCATTATCCTCTCATTCAGAGCATCCTCTTCTGCTATCTGTTTTTCCGCTTCTGTTTTCAGCACCGTAAACCGTTCCGCAAAATTGAAATCGTCAACTTCCTCTCCGAGTCCCACATACATGCCGGATGTCAGCGCATAGTTCAATGCCTTGACTTCCTCCAGTGTCGCGCTTTTGCAAAAGACCTGCATGTCATTGTAAACATCATGTCCTTCGTTCTTGCCGTTGCTCTTGCCCTCCCCATTTATAAAAGGCTGTATCAAAACCTGATGTTTTTGCTTCGAGGAGCTTTGCCAGATGGTGCTTTCCGGAATAATCAGAACGAGGCGTAACTTACGTTCTTGCCTTTATGCAAGTTTGACTACTACTCATGTTCAATGAAACTTTGCGATCTCTCTTTCTTGCCAAATGTATCTTCTCAGCTGTGTCATATACTGAATCCGCTATGTTGTTCTAAGACTGCTGAAAACAAGACTGAATTTTGATGAACATATATTGAGTAATGTTAAGAAGGATGTGCTTCAATGAAAGACCTGCTCAAGGGACCGGCTAATTGAAGAACCAACAGACCGGGAATATTGAACAGAAGGAACACCTGCAAACAGCAGGAGCTTCAGCCCACGATCGAAATCGCAGGCTGAAGGAAACAATCTCCGGATAGAGTCAAAATCATGACTCGCATTTCTCAACTCCTAATTTGCTATTCGCCCCTTACGGCCTTACAACACTTACAAAGTTTGCAGCGTTGTTGTCGGCAATTACAAAGTCGGTGCCGTCCACAAAGTCATCGCCGGTCAGATCGGTTACAACATAGCCGCTAGCGAAGTTCGGAGTGGCGCAGAGTTGATTGTGTTCAGTGTGTGCCTTTAGTTCTGACCCACCCCTGCCCCCCGCCTGCAGCGGTACTAGATGTGATAGGGTTGAGGACAGACAGGCCGCCCGTCATTAGTGCGTTAGATCTTGTTGGCACCATAAGCATGCAATCATC
>DAIQRO010000365.1:0-2342 GCA_036786155.1 Bacteroidota bacterium | reverse complement strand
ACAAAAAAAGTTGTAAGATAATTTCCCGCCTCCAGAAAATGCCCTGCGGTGTGAAACTGTTTCCCTGAGTTTATTAGATTCTCCATGATCTCGTTCTTCAGAAGGAGTTGCAACTGCAACTGCAGTTGAGGGTGTTCATTGAATTCCTCAAGATCACGGCTTAGCATTGCTTCCTCTTCGCTGAAGATCTTTCCGAGTTTTCTGTTATTGAATTCACGGAGAGTGCTGATCCTCATATAATATTCTTTGTTGCTTCGCGGAAGGTGATACATGAATTCCATTGCAAGCCTTGTAAGCTTTGAGATCATATTCTTCATAACCTGATTATTGAACTTCTCCTTTCCGAATATCTTTGCATAAAGCGCTTCATTGTTCAGGGTCTTCTCAGGATAATCCGGCGCCTGATCAAGGATCTCATTAAGCAATTTTGCAACAGACCTGTTCTTGTTGAAATACGGCGAGTTCACAAAATCCACAAATCTTTTTCTCTCATCCTTTTCAAGTGTTCGCAGTATTTCAAAAAGCTTACCCTTTTTAAGAGCAGGTCCGTGATTACCTTTAGACTTTGGCATTCCTTCTGATTTTTAACATTATTGAACAAAATAGCAGGTAATGCACTGAATTGACACAGATTTTTGTGATTACCCTTTGCCAAAGATTTGTTTTCGCACCTCACAAAAGCTGAGTAGATTTGCCAAAAAACAAACTATATGATAATGAAGACAACAGCGGTAATTGCAATTTTGATATTATACATTTTCATATCGGGCAGCGGAAGCACAAAGGAAAATGAAAAGCATACAGATTCCGGTGAGGGTGCGCCGGCTGAGATCTACGGGCAGATGAAATTCGATGAGGGCCGTTACGGACTTCCAGTCATTGCAGAGAAGCGTTCAGGTCCGGAGATGGAGAAATACTACTTCGAGAGATGGCATTATCCCGGCGGAGCCATGCTTGAGCAGGATCAGCTTGAAAGCATATGGAATGAGATCGAGGCAATGCCAACAGAGCCGAAAGTATCGGAAGGCGATGTAAATTCGTGGAGACTCTGGGGACCGTTTGGAAGCGATGTTCCGACAACCACCGGAAGATTTTCGGGAAGGGTGCGCGATATTGAAGTGGGTAACTCCGCGAATCCTATTGTTGCAGCTGCATCAGGCGGCCTGTGGAGTTATGTCTGGATCATTCCTTATTGCCTTAACGAAGATATGAGCAGTCTTGCATGCGGATCATTTTCCACTATGCCCGGAAACGCAAGCACAATACTCCTCGGTACGGGAGAGCCGAGAAGAAGAACCGGCACCGGCTTGTACAGGTCTTCCAATTCAGGCAGTAACTGGACAGAGATTGGCATCAGTCCGGAACCTTCCGCATTCTACAAGGTCAGATATGATGACAATATCAGCAACAGGATCCATGCGGCATCTACGGCAGGTTATTACAGGTCAACCAATAACGGCTACAACTGGACAAGAACTCTCACAGGGGAGATCTCAGACATAGCCGTCAACTCCGTCAACACCAATATCATATACGCAGGCAAGTGGTCAGACGGCATCTACAAATCAACAAACAACGGCGTCAACTGGACGAAGCAGACTTCTCAGGGCCTGCCTGCAAGCGACATCGGAAGGATCTCTCTTGCAATCGGAACAAGCAACACGAACAAGGTTTATGCGGCAATATCAAAGAACAGTGATAACAGTATGCTGGGGGTTTACGTCTCCACAAATGACGGTTCATCGTGGACTGATGTGTCTCCGCCGGAAAACATTTACGGTTCACAGGGCTGGTATAACAATGTCGTTGGCGTATGCCCCACAAATTCTAACATTGCACTGCTTGGCGGAGTGAGAATGTGGAGAACCACAAACAGCGGCACAACCTGGACGAAACTCGTGAGCGATAACATACATGCAGATCAGCATGTAGTGGAATGGACAGATGACGGGCAGTCTGTTTACATCGGAAATGACGGGGGAATTGCGTTGTCAACTGATCAGGGCGCAACATTCTCAAACACGCTCAATTACTTTCCCATCACTCAGTATGTGAACTTCGACATCGGAGTCAGCAACAGGGGTGTGATCTACGGCGGCTCGCAGGATAATGGCTTCACCGGCTCCACGGACGGAGGCAATTCATGGATTTTTACATATGGCGGAGACGGCGGAGGCGTTGCAATTGATCCGTTCAACTCTCTTTACATTTACGGAACCGCGGGAGCTTACAACGGCAACTGGAAATTCAGAAGATACAAATCAACCGACAGGGGCCTCACCTGGGATACTACAACCACACGAGTTGCTCCTGCAGATACATGGAACACAAAGCTGAGAAGC
>DAIQRO010000364.1:0-2343 GCA_036786155.1 Bacteroidota bacterium | reverse complement strand
GTTTGATTTGCAGGTGAATGATTTTGACAGCCTGCTGTTCAATTTTGAATGGCTTTTGAGTGACAACAGTCCTTATGTAGTTAACTACTATATAAGAGCCGCTGAGAATATTCCCTTTTTCTATGAGGATGTTGTTTTTGAAGCAGGATTGTCACGCAACGGAACAATTGTCAATGCAAAGAAGATAAATTCATACAAGGGAAGAAGACTTTACGACATCGTTATTTCAGATGACGTCAGGCCCTTCCGGATCAAAGTCAGTCCGCTTCCGGAATCTTCACCGTATATTGACGTGGTGCAGTCTGCGGATTCAAGCAGGTTTCAGGTCAGGCTTAAAAGAAGTAATGAGATTGATGAATTGATAAAGCAGGATATTGCAAAGTTCAGGAGTCAGGGCTATGCTGAATTTCCGATAGGAGTGATCATGACTGATCCCGTAATGCCGGATCACAAAAAGCCCCTGGCTTTCACGCTTCGGCAAAAAATCAAGAAGACCAAATAAGAAATGAACCGGACACGCAAGATCATAACAGAATTGAAATTCAAACACTATATCACAGCAACTTTTGTTTGCGTGCTGTTGCTGATTTCCAAAACAGATTCCTTTGCCCAGTCAGACACCGTTGATGTGGGGCGCCAATATGATCTGGATACCATAAAGTTTCTCAACACCTATCAGAAGAATGTAAGTCTTCTTCATTCGGACACTCTGCTTGTTCAGATAGAGGGAAAGCATTACAGGATCCCGTACAGGGTCACGCTGAAATCCGTAGATGTTGCTGACAATACTCCCAAGCGGTTTACCATCTCTTCAATGGCATTGAGGGATTATCCCGACTTCAGCAGGAGGCTCAAGAATATTTTTGACAACCCGAGAGAGAGGCTGTACACTTACTATTCGCCGAAGGATCTAGAGAAAGCTCCCGGACTCGTCAGAATTCATGACGTTGACTTTAACTTCAATAAGCTTGACCCGGAGATGAAAAGCTTTCTCGTTAACTTCAGAGACACGCGCGGCAAGTCGGGAAACAGAAACAACCTTGATTGAATCTTTAAAATAATTCAACGAATCTGCGACTGTGAAAATTTTACAACCCAAATTGAGATGAAGTACATCAGAGAGTTTGCTTGCATAGTGAAGTCAGGATTTCTTTTGCCGCTGATTTTCATTGCTGTTTCTTTCCTAATGACCGGTAATGCTTTCTCCCAAACAGATTTTAAGATAAGAGCTGGTTGCGATCTTTGTCTGAACGGCAAAGAACTGTAGGATTATATGAAGAACGACAGGGAGCTGAACGGCGAACTTCAGATTGACCAATGCAAACTTCTCAGCGACATTGTGGTTCAGGTCGATGTCGGGCTCGTTTCATTCGGCTCCAAACAAAGAAATCTCAATCAGGATTTGCTCCGGATACTGAACAATGTCACAGGCGGGTGTAAGATCGTCGGAGGTGAAGAATCACAGACCAAGACAGGGATTGACAAGGGAAACATCCTCACGCCGATAACAGGAGCAACCAAGAGCATTTGGGATGATTTCAGCATAAGGTTTGCAAATGTCGGAGCAAGAAGGTACATAGTTTCCCCCGACTACTATGTGAATCCGTATTTCCAGGCATTCGGCGGTGATGAACTCGGAATTCCTTTCGCTTACAAGGCCGGCGTCGGAATGACTGCCGCATTCGGAACCCCGTATTCCGGACCAATGGAAACAGATTTTGTAAAGGGTGGAATTCACTTGCTCATCTTTGATTTTTCAGTCACATCCAGGATCAAGGAATTCGTTCTGAAGTATTCGGCAAATAATAAGATTGAAGATACACGCAATACATGGATCGGAAACTGGAACAACCTCTACACTCCGCATCTTGGTTTTGAGGTCTCGGCCGAACTTCCATTCCTCAGGCTGTCGTATTTTTCAACAATTGACACACTTGATGAAACAGATCCGCCGGTAATTGTCCGTAATGAAGTTACGGGAGATCCTATGAAAAACAACATTGTACGGGGAGAATATTTCGGATTCGAGGTGAGGACTCCGAACATAATAGTCTTCAACTCAACACGTGCTAAGTTCTATTTTGCCAAGAAGTTTGGCGAATACCATCTTGGCTATGCCGGTAGGGAAATGAAGATCGAGAATTTCATTTTTGACTTCCGCATTAATGCTACTTTCCCGGGAAAGCGCGACTTCCAGCTCTTGACCGAACTGTATTTCGACAGCCAGTGGGCCGGGTTTGCCAACAAGGCGGTCGGCATCGGCCCGTCCATAAGATTCGGCAAAACCCCGAGCGACAATTTCGGAGTCATCACGGCTTTCCTCAATATGAGAATCAAAATTGG
>DAIQRO010000108.1:6520-10362 GCA_036786155.1 Bacteroidota bacterium | reverse complement strand
ATACCTCCTATAAGGCATAGCAGGACGACTACGCTCCCAATTGAGTCCGGATACCCGTTGCGTTTCAGCTCCCTGTTGAAAAGCACACTGCCGATTATGAATGTGAGCCCGAGAAATAGTCCGTAACTGTAAACCGGCACCGGCCCGATTTCGAAAAGCTTAGGATACAAAATTTTCCTCCGTGATCACTTTAATGAACTTCTTGTCCGGATCATGTGTAAGCTTTATGCCAGATTTCAAAACATCGAACCTGAATAGCGTCTTGTTCTTTCTGTACTTTGACAAGTGAAGAGTATATGAAGAATTTCGAAAATCATAAAGCTTGTAAATGAAGTAGGCAGGTCCTGTCTTCGAAAAGTCAAGTAGCGGTGCCGAGAGGCCCTCTATATTGAACGACAGTTCGTTCCTGTCGGCTGTTATATTCGGCTCAACGTTAATCCTGTAAGCGAAACTCTCAAAGACTTTTTTAGTGCGGAAATCGAATGCAATGAAATCCTTTCCCATAACACTGTCATAGTCTTTGTAAATGTAAAGCTCATATTCAAAGTCGAGCTTATCGGGCCTGACCTGCTTGGTTCTCATCTTTGAGATAGTTGATTATGTTGGCTAAACCGGAAACATTTCTGATATTTCCATCCTTCATTCTTCTGATTTCTGCTGAGTCAATCTGAAGTTCTCTTTCGCCTATCACCATGGTGTATCTTGCCTTCTGACGATCCGCTTCCTTCATTTGTGATTTCACGCTTCTGCCGATCAGGTCCGTTTCGCATTTAATGCCTGCCTTCCGGATATCACTGATCATCTTCAGAACTTCATTACGTGCACCTTCATCCGCAGAACAAATGAACAGAACTATGTCTGCCGCTTCTTTCGGATTCACAGATGCTGAAGCAAGCGCCATCTCGAGTCTTTCAAATCCTGCGGCGAATCCGATAGCCGGTGTATCTTTTGCTCCAAGCTGTCCAGCAAGAAGGTCGTATCTTCCTCCTCCAAGTAATGAATTCTGTGCACCAAGCGAATCCGATGTAAATTCGAAAGTTGTGGATGTGTAATAATCAAAACCCCGTACAAGGCGAGGATCTTTCACTGTCTTGACTTCAAGTGAGTCGAGCAGTCCTGTAAGCCTGCTGAAGTGATCCAGAGTTTCTTCATTCAGATAATCGCTTAAAGCAGGAGCATCTTTGAGCAAATCCAGATCTCCCGTATCCTTCGTATCAAGTATTCTAAGGGGATTCTTTTCAAATCTTCTCTTGGTCTCTGCGGAAAGCGATTCAAATCGCGGTTTGAGAAAATCCTTTAAGGAATCAGTGAAACGTTTCCTCTCTTCCGGTGATCCGATAGTATTTATGCGGATGCTGTAATCGGAAATGCCAAGTTCCTTCAGGATAGTGTCTGCGAGAACGATCATCTCGGCATCTGAGGTGAAATCCGAACTTCCGATGCATTCAGCACCGAACTGGGAGAACTCCCTGAACCTGCCTGCCTGCGGCCTTTCCCGCCGGAACATATTACTGATATAGTAAAGCTTCTGCATCGGGCTTTCGTTGTAAAGCCGGTTCTCCACATACGCCCTTATCACGGGAGCCGTCATTTCAGGCTTCAGCGTAAATTCTCCGTCGTTGAATGAATACATTTCCTTTGAGACAATGTCAGTCTCTTCTCCAATGCTCCTCTGAAAAAGCTTTGTCTGTTCGAAGGTCGGAGTTCTTATCTCTTTGTAGTTGAATCTGTCGAAGATGTTCCTGATGGAATTTTCGAGATAAGTTCTTTGAAATGCCTTTGCGGGTGTAAGGTCGTAAGTGCCTTTGGGCTTCTGAATTTGCATCGGGCAAAAATATGTTATTAATGATAAATCTTAAAGTTATATTTGACAGCTTCTGCAAAGAAGGAAGCTTGTATTCCTCTAATCAAAGCTATTGCCTGCATAAATGAAAAACATAGTCATGATCCTGTATTCACTTGTTGCAATTGCCGGCCTGTATATGCTTGTTCAGAGATCAATGAAGAAGAATGTGAACATTGTATTCGGCATTCTTCATGGTTTTGTGGGACTTATCGGAATTGCACTCCTGATCATAATGGCTTCTTACAAACAGTCGGTAGTACCTGTCGAAGCAATACTGGTGCTGTTCACTGCTTTCCTCATCGGCGGCGGAATATTCTCGGCCAAAGTGTTTGCTAACAAATTCAATATATGGGCTGCGGTCAGCCATGCCATAGTGGCAGCGGTTGGATTGTATCTGCTTTTTGCAGCGCTTGGCTGATCAGGTACCGAAGTTCTCTTTTCCTGCAATCTCTGTCATCTTACCGAAAGATCTTTCCATAAGACTGCATATTAACAATGCCCAAAGTCATTGCTAATGGAATTTAGTTTGCGCAGTAATAGTTTTATATTGCCTAATTCCAAATGATCAAAAACACACTTCACTAAAATGCCATATAATTCGATTCCCGACAGGTTTGTTGAAAGGCATATCGGCCCCGATGCAGCTGAAACAAGGGAAATGCTTGAAGCCATTGGTTACAAATCAATGGACGAACTTATCTCCGATACAATTCCTTCGGGCATCAGGCTCGGAAAGGATATACAACTTGATGAACCATTTACCGAACAGGAATTCATTGCCAGACTGAGGGAAATTGCTTCCGGGAACAGGATCTTCAGGTCTTACATTGGAATGGGATATTATCCGACAAACACTCCTGCAGTAATACAGCGCAACATACTTGAGAATCCGGGTTGGTACACGCAATACACGCCCTATCAGGCAGAGATATCTCAGGGACGGCTCGAGGCGCTCCTCAATTTCCAGACAATGGTGATGGATCTTACAGGGATGGACATAGCTAATGCATCCCTGCTTGACGAAGCCACAGCAGCCGCCGAAGCCATGCTTATGTTTTACCATACAAGATCAGGAAAGAAGAAAGATGCCGGAACAGTGTTTGTGGACGATGACATTTTTCCGCAGACACTCGATGTGATAAAGACCAGGGCAGTTCCTCTCGGCATCAAAGTGGTAACCGGCGACTACAGAGCTTCAGCGCTTACCGAAGACATGTTTGCCGTCATCGTGCAGTATCCTTCCGGTAATGGAGAGGTGAATGATTACGGTGAGTTCTTTGAAAAAGCTGATGCTTTGGAGATCAACAAGATAGTTGTTGCAGATATAATGTCGCTTTGCGTTCTCACTCCTCCCGGTGAATTCGGTGCGGATGCTGTTGTGGGATCATCACAAAGATTCGGCGTTCCCATGGGTTTCGGCGGTCCTCATGCGGCATATTTCTCCACAAGGGACAAATTTAAGAGATCCGTGCCGGGAAGAATTATCGGAGTGTCGATTGACAACCAGGGCAATAGGGCTTACCGAATGGCCTTGCAGACAAGGGAACAGCATATCAGAAGGGAGAAGGCAACGAGCAACATCTGCACTGCTCAGGTGCTTCTCGCAGTAATGGCATCAATGTATGCCGTATATCACGGGCCGGAGCGGCTAAAGCTTATCGCCGGCAAGATCCACGGACTCACTGTCCTGCTCGACACGCTTCTGAAAAGTGCCGGCTACTTTCAGGCAAACGAGACTTACTTTGACACTCTTGACATAAAGACAGACGATGCAACTCTGGTAGCAAAGATCAGGAAGATCGCGGAAAGCAGGGAGATGAACTTCCGGTATAATGAAGGCAGTGTCGGAATTTCCGTCAGCGAAGCCGATACGCCGGAAAGCATCCTTGAAGTTGCTGACGTTTTTTTCGAGGCATTGGGAAAGGAGCGGGAATCCGGTGCCGAGGAAGCGATGAAAGGCGTAACAGAAAACACAATTCCTGAGAAGTTCAGGCGC
>DAIQRO010000108.1:5386-6510 GCA_036786155.1 Bacteroidota bacterium | reverse complement strand
AGGCGCAGAAGCGAATTCCTCCTTCATCCTGTCTTCAATTCATACCACTCGGAGACACAGCTCTTAAGGTACATGAAAGGACTCGAGAACAAGGACCTTTCGCTTACAACATCCATGATCCCGCTCGGCTCATGTACAATGAAGCTCAATGCAACTGCGGAAATGGCTGGTGTTACATGGCCGGAGTTTTCAGGCCTGCACCCGTTTGCTCCTCTTGGTCAGACTGATGGATATGCAGAGATCATAGGAGAAATATCGGAGGACCTTTGCAGGATCACGCAGTTTCCCGCTGTTTCGCTTCAGCCAAATTCTGGAGCGCAGGGCGAATACGCAGGACTCATGGTTATCAGGCAGTATCACCTGAAGAGGGGAGACACGGGACGCAATGTTTGCCTGATCCCGTCATCCGCTCACGGAACAAACCCCGCAAGCGCTGTGATGGCGGGAATGAAGGTTGTTGTGGTAAACAGCGACACCAACGGCAATATTGATGTATCTGACCTCAAGATGAAGGCTGAAGCAAACAAGGATGTTCTTGCGGCGCTAATGGTCACATATCCTTCCACTCACGGAATTTACGAAGAGGCAATTAAGGAGATATGCGGAATCATTCACGACAACGGCGGACTGGTTTACATGGATGGCGCGAATATGAATGCGCAGGTCGGGCTTACGAGTCCTGCGATGATAGGTGCGGATGTTTGCCACCTGAACCTGCATAAGACTTTCTGCATCCCGCACGGAGGAGGTGGGCCTGGAATGGGACCTATCGGAGTTGCCGCGCATCTTAAGGATTATCTGCCGGGACACCCGGTTGTCAGGATCGGCGGCCCGGATTCGATAAGCGCAGTGTCAGCAGCTCCCTGGGGAAGCCCGAGCATATTGATCATCTCTTATGCTTACATAAAGATGATGGGAAGCGCGGGGCTTAAGGCGGCGACTGAGTACTCGATTCTGAACGCGAATTACATCAAGGCTAAGTTGTCGGGCCATTACAAGGTCTTGTATTCAGGTGAGAAGGGATGCGTTGCGCACGAACTGATCTTCGATATGCGGGAATTCAAGCAATCTGCAAAAGTGGAGGTTGAAGACATTGCCAAGAGGCTGATGGATTACAATTTCCA
>DAIQRO010000108.1:4596-5376 GCA_036786155.1 Bacteroidota bacterium | reverse complement strand
GGAACCTACTGAAAGCGAATCCAAGGACGAACTTGACAGGTTCTGCGACGCAATGATCTCGATACGCGAAGAGATAAGGGAGATCGAGTCAGGCATTTATGATACAGACGACAATGTGCTTAAGAACGCTCCTCATACATCAAAGATGATCTCAGCCGATGTATGGGATCATAAGTATTCAAGAGAAAAAGCCGCATTTCCCGTTGAATTCCGTCATAACAAATTCTGGCCGGCGGTGGGAAGGATCGACAGCGCTTACGGCGACAGGAATCTGGTATGCAGCTGCAATCCGGTAAGCGATTATGCAGAGGCTCCATCTGCCTGATTGGCTTGTCCTGTCTGCTTTTGGTAAGTTTCAATTTGTTTTTAGATTTCATAATTTGCACAATTCAAAAATCAAAGGCCTAATAAATGCTTTCTCAAGAACAGTTCATAAGCGAAGTTAACGGGACAATTCAGAAACGCAGCCTTCTTCAGCACCCTTTCTACCAGAAATGGAATGAGGGTAAGCTCACCGTTGAAGAGCTCCGCGAATATGCAAAGCAGTACTATCATTTTGTGATGCACTTTCCAAGGTTTGTAAGCTGTGTTCATTCAAATTGTGAAGATGTGGATACAAGAAAGATACTTATGCAGAACCTTGCTGATGAAGAGGGATACAAGACCGACATCGCAGACCATCCGAGGCTTTGGATAAACTTTGCCGAAAGTCTGGGACTTACGGAAGAGGAAGTTAAGACTGCAAAACCCATAAGGGAAGTCGAGGACCTGGTTGACGGC
>DAIQRO010000108.1:0-4586 GCA_036786155.1 Bacteroidota bacterium | reverse complement strand
CAAGATCGCCGGAATTCACCCTTGGACTCGCGGCTTTGTATGCTTATGAATCACAGGTGCCGGAGATCTCAAAAACCAAGATTGACGGCCTGAAGAAGTTTTACGGTATTGATGCCGACAAGGCTCTGGAGTTCTTTAAGGTTCATGAGGAAGCAGATGTATATCACTCCAAGGATGAAATGGACATTATGGTCAGGGAAAACGGCTCGCTTGAAGATCAGAAGAGACTCATAAACACTGTGGATGAATCAGCAGCACTAATGTGGAATTTCCTCGACGGAGTCTATAACAACTACTGCGTTAACTGATTACTGAAAGCAATTTGTAATAAGGGGATAATTCATACGGATTATTCCCTTATTTTTTTGCTTCGGGAATGTCGTCTTACCGTCAAATTCTTGCAGCAACTCATCATTCAGAATACTCGCATTGATTAATACATTTTCTCGCGACAGGTTGGTTTATACTGCCTTATCATTTGTAATTCCGCTGATTGTCTATGTTCTTACTCTTGCGCCTTCTGTAACATTCATAGACTCCGGTGAACTTGCCACTGTAGCTTCAAAGCTCGGAGTGGCGCATCCGACAGGTTATCCACTCTTTACGCTGATAGGAAAACTGTTTACCTGGGTGCCCGTTTCCGATGAGGTTTACAGGCTGAATCTGATGTGCGCTATAATTTCATCGCTGGCAGTTGCAGTGTTCTTCAATTTGATCTTTCTGCTCTCCGAAAGGATCTATTCATTGGCGGGATTTCCGTCATTAAGCAGAAGAGTGATACTGAATGCCTCGCTTGCAGCTTCACTTGTTCTTGCATTTTCAAGAACATTCTGGGACACGGCCAACGCAATCGAAGTGTACTCGCTCCACACACTTTTCATTACACTGCTGATCTTTCTTATCCTCCTGGCTTCGGGAGAGTTGGGGAGCCCTCAGTCTGAAAGCAAAGGCAGGATGTGGATACTGTTCGCATTTGTTCTTGGTCTGAGCTTTACAAACCACCTCTCCACAATATTCCTTTCCATTGGATGTATCTACTTGTTCATTGCATCAAACGGTTTCACGGGAGTTTCACTGAAGAGGGTATTGCTGATGGCCGTTCCGTTCTTTGCGGGGCTTACGGTTTATGCGTACCTTTTTGTCCGTGCAGATAATGATGTGATAAGTTGGGGAAATCCCCACAACTTCGAAAACTTCTGGAGGCATTTCACGGGTAAGCAATTCAGCGTTTGGATGTTCACATCTTTTGAAAATGCGGAGAAGCAGTTTGCCTATTTCACGAAGAACTTCCCGATGGAAACTGTGATCTTTCCTCTGATGCTTGCTGTTCCGGGATTGTTCCTTTTGTACAAGTATCTGAGAAGAGTCTTCACTTTCACGATTCTTCTTTTTCTCTTCTGCGTGATTTATGCGATAAATTATGACATATACGACATTGACTCATACTTTCTGCTAGCCTACATAACTTCCGCGATCTGGATTGCATGCGGACTTCTTTGGCTTGCATCAAAGTTCAAGGACGGCATGGGAACAACAAGCTATGCGCTCCTGCTGATCCCGGTAATACCGCTTGTCCTTAACTACGATAAGGTGGACGAAAGCCGGAACAGGTTCGTTGACGACTATACAATGAACGTATTCAATTCGGCGGATTCCAATGCGATCATTATGTCAACGCAATGGGACTTCTGGGTCTCTTCTTCAATGTATCAGCAGTTCGTAAGGAACATAAGGCCTGATCTGGTTATCATTGACAAAGAGCTTATGCGCAAGAGCTGGTACTTCGAATATCTCAGAAAGCACTACCCGGAGATCTATGAAAGGTCCGCTCCGGAGATTGAGGCTTACCTGGCCGAACTGCTTAAGTTTGAAAAGAACACCGAACGATATACAGCCCCGAAGACGGAATTGGACAGGCAGGACCTGACGAAGATCCAGACAACGTTCCTTGCATTGCTGAACAGCCTTGTGGACAGAAACTATCCTCAAAGGACGTTTTACACAACTGTCGAGATCGAGCAATCAAAAGGTGAAAACTTCGGAAAAGACTATTCAAGGGTTCCGCAAGGCATCCTCTTCAGATATACAAAGGAGAAGGGATTCGACAATTACCGGTATCCGGATTTCAAGTATGAGATAACGGGCCGCACTGACTATCATCATGCCTTCATAATGAATTCCTACTATTCTTCCTTTCTTAACAGGGCAAATTATCTGATGAACAATTCCAAGTTTGATGAGGCTGAACAGCTGATAGGCAAAGCACTTGAAATAAAGCCCGGGTCTCCAGAAGCTATTCAACTGTTGAGCAAGAATAAACAGCTTAAATCATTGTCAAATAATATTGTTAAATAGCCACGCTAAAGTGTTTTCTAATATATTGTTGCATCATATTCCCAATCGCTTCTGATTCAATCGCCATGTTCCTGCCAATGAATCTGGCAGAAGACAGTTCTTTGAATATGAAGGAGATCAAAGTCAGAAAGATCATTCTTGCCGGGAATGAAGTCACACAGGAAGATGTAATAATGAGGGAAATACAAACCAGGGAGAACTCACGGTTAAGCGAAATTGTGCTCTTTGAAGACGTGCAAAGACTCAAGAATCTCGGATTGTTCAATAAGGTGGATGTTTATCCTGTCCCTACGGATTCGCTGAATCAGATAGACCTGATGTTCATTTTTGAAGAGAGTTTCTACTTTATACCTCTGCCGCAGGGAGGATTCCGAAACGGGCAGTTGTCACAGTTCTGGGCAGGACTCAACCTCATTTGGCGGAATTTCCGGGGGAGGAATGAGACTTTGAATGCAAGCTTCGGGATCGGGGCTGATCCTTTTGCAGGTTTCAGCTACTCTGTTCCGTGGATAGGCGAAGATGCACACTTCTTTTCTTCATTCAGCATAAGATACTCAAAGAACAAGAACAAGAGCCTTTCAACGGTCAATTCAACAGGCAATGAAATTCCGGATGCAGATGAAAATTACAACCTGTATAATTTCAAGACCTCTTTCACTCTTGGAAAGTTTACCGACAGACATTTTTCATTTACAGGCAATGTGACATACAATTCAATTGTAACATCTAAGTATGAGCCGGGCAGAACGGTTTCGGGCGACGGAAAGGACAGGTTTTTTGAAGCTTCTTTCAACGGCGGCTACGACACCAGGGATGACTACAATTTCACAACAAACGGTACTTTGATATTGCTGAGCTATACAAAAGAAGGATTTGGCCAGCTCATAGACTTTAACCGCGTTGAGCTTGATGCGCGTCAGTTCATTCCGCTTAAGCTGAGCAAAGACTATGGAATTTCATTTGGATTTTCTGCCATTGCTTCTGTCGCATTCGGCGGCCAGGTACCAAGCTACATGCAGGAATTTTTCGGGTATGACAAGGTGATAAGAGGACACAAGAAGCTGGTTTACGAAGGTGATAACAGGCTCGGATTCTTCAATGAGGTAAGGCTTCCTGTGATAAGGGAGAGGCATTTTGCGGGAACTTCGATACCGGGTGTTAATCTGATCTCCGCTTTGAAAAAGATGAACTACAGGTTTGCCATGTATGCAACCCTGTTTTTCGACATAGGTACTGTCTGGAACAAGTCCGATCTGTTTGCCGATTCAAAGTTTCACAACGGATTTGGTGCGGGACTCGATTTCATTCTTCCGTTCGGCCTTGTCGGGAGAACGGATTATGCATTCAGAATCGAGGGCAAGAGATTTGTGCCACAGGTAATTTTCGATCTCAACGCGGCTTTCTGACAAAAAGAATATGGAATACTATTTTGCAGATCCGGCCAATATAAACTCTCAATCGGGAGAACTTTTTCTTACGGATATCGAATACTCCCATGTAACAAAGGTTCTCAGAAAAAAGGAAGGCGAAGAGCTGAGCATTACCGACGGAGAGGGAAACGTTTACCATTGCGTAATATCCTCGGTACAGAGGGCGAAAGTGATCTGTTCCATTTTGGGAAAGCAAACTGATCTGTTTGAACCTGAGCTGAAACTCCGGCTCTATATTGCTCCTCTGAGAAGCAAGGACAGGTTTGAGTTTGCAGTTGAGAAAGCCGTCGAGCTAGGGGTTGATTCAATTGTTCCGGTCATAACAAGGCATACGGTAAAGAGGTCCGGCTATTCGGGAGCACAGGGCGGGAGGCTCAGGCAGATCATAAGAAGCGCAATGTGCCAGTCACAAAGATGCCGCCTCCCGGCGTTCTATCCTTCGGTAACTTTCACTGAACTCATTGAAGAAACCAAGTACGAATCCCTGAAGGTGGTGATGTATGAATTTTCTGACAATGTAATGCCTCATGCGAATATCACCAAACCGTCCACGGCATCGATTCTGATCGGTCCGGAAGGCGGATTCGATGAGTCGGAGATCGAGCGACTTATTGAGCACGGCTGGACTCCGCGTTCGCTTGGAAAAAGAAAACTGAGGGCCGAAACTGCAGCGGTGGTTTCAGTTTTTGAATTTTTAAATTCATACCGATGATGAACAGAAAATCATATTGCATTACATCAGTCATGCTTATTGCGGTGATGTTTGTTTTAGCGTCCTGCAGGAATTCTTTCGCTCAGGCA
>DAIQRO010000363.1:0-2350 GCA_036786155.1 Bacteroidota bacterium | reverse complement strand
CGCTGGTTACCAATGACGGCACCATCATCCGAAATTGCATTATAAAGAACTGTTCGTCACTGGCAATTTTTATCGGCTCTGAAACAAGGGATAATACAGTCGAAAGATGCCAGGTGTTCAATGATGCGGCAATTGTTGCCGGCGCTGATCTGAGAGGCATTAATGTTCAGGGAGTTGGCAACAATAATGTTATAGCAAACAGGGTCTATAATCTCAATAGTTCAACTGTCGCCGATTTCATCGGAATCCTCATAATCCCTGTTTTGCTTACCGCTCCCGGATCAAACGCAACAACCGTCAGGATCGTGAACAACATGGTCTCGATCACTGATAACAACATCGGTTCCGGAAGCATCCTTGGAATTTACCCAAGCTCCATCCCGGGGACCACTGTTCCTTATACATGTACGGCAGTGAATAACTCGTCTCTGGTTTCAGGAACGGACGCAACAGCTGCTGCAGCATTCAATGCGGCATTCTATTCGGATAACCTCGAGGCAGGTTCTGTAACCAGAATTTTCAACAACATTGCCCTGAATACAAGGTCAGGCGGTGATTCAACAACTCAAAACATCGGCGGATATATTGACAATGATCCAACGATAACACTTGATGCAGATTACAACATCTGGTCGGCTACAGATGCTGCAACTGGCTGGGATGGGGGCTTCGACGGTTTTCTGTACAACAACATTAATCTCCACAGACAGGCTGCCTGCAATCCGGGCACTACTTTAAGAGAGCTCCATACGGTCTTCAGCACAACATTCAGTTTCACTTCTGCTACTGACCTGCATCTGGTTGCTTCTTCTCTCGGCGGCAGCATTAACGGATCGCCAAGCACCGATGCACCTACTGACATAGACGGTGATGTCAGAAGCGCCACTCTTCCTTACAGAGGCGCCGATGAACTTGCAGCAGGTTTGTTCAAGTCATTCACTCTCACTGTCGGTATGGAAGGCTCTATGCCCGGGCCTTATGATATTGTGACTGTAGGCCTCGCAAATTCAACATCGCCATACGCTTTGGTTGCCCTTGCAACCAACCATGTGAATACCGGTTCAACTACGACAGTGATGCATTTTGGCGGAGCAATACCTAACGGTACTCCATACTATGTCATTGCATTCCATAGAAACCATCTTGAAACCTGGAGTGCCAACACAGTCACATTTGCGGGCGGAGCTGCCTCATATAATTTCACTACTTCTGTTGCCCAGGCATACGGAAGCAATCAGGTAATGGAAGGAGGAATCGCCAGAACTTATGGGGCTGATGTCAACCAGGACGGAACAATTGACGCTTCCGACGGCGCTGATATTGACAATGATGCATTCAATTTTGTTTCAGGTAATCAGATCCTTACAGACGTAACCAATGACGGATCAACGGATGCGTCAGATGCAGTCTATTCAGATAACAATGCTTTCAATTTCATCGGAGTTGTTAAGCCGCTGGCACCAAACAGTTTGACGGCTGACGATGATTTGAGATCAAGCGGAAAGCAGTCAACAACAGTTTCAAACAATCTGAGGAAGGTTACGCTTCAGAATTGAGTCGTTCACCTGTTTTGGAAGTGACTAAAAAACCCGGCTCTTGCCGGGTTTTTTTTGTGCCCGAAAGAATCCTGAGATACCAGTGTATCAGTAACTCTTCGAATGCACATTTTTCACGGCCCTTCCGGAAGGATCATTGAGCTTCTTGAATGATTCGTCCCATTCCAGTGCAACGGGCGAACTGCACGCAACAGACGGAACAGATGGAACACAAGCCGCTGCAGTGTCGGAAGGGAAGTGTTCGGAAAAGATCGATCTGTAATAGTATTCTTCTTTGTTCATCGGGGGATTCACCGGGAATCTGTATTTCGCTTTTGCAAGCTGATCATCTGTAACTTTTTCGTTCACCATTGTCTTCAACGTGTCAATCCAGCTGTATCCTACTCCGTCGCTGAATTGCTCCTTCTGCCTCCATAATATATTTTCCGGAAGATATACCTTGAATGCTTCTCTTAGAATCCACTTCTCTATCTTTCCGTTGCCTGCCATTTTGTCCTTTGGATTAAGGCGCATCGCTACGTCAATGAACTCTTTGTCGAGAAAGGGAACTCTTCCTTCAACTCCCCATGAACACAATGACTTGTTTGCACGAAGGCAGTCATAAAGGTGCAGTTTCCCGAGCTTCCGTACGGTTTCTTCATGGAATGCCTTTGCATTAGGCGCTTTGTGAAAGTAAAGATATCCTCCGAACAGCTCGTCCGAGCCTTCCCCGGAAAGAACCATCTTGATTCCCATTGAACGGATAACCCTTGCAAGAAGGTACATTGGAGTGCTTGCCCTGACCGTGGTCACAT
>DAIQRO010000362.1:0-2350 GCA_036786155.1 Bacteroidota bacterium | reverse complement strand
TTTGCAACATCCACGGACGGATATGCAGTGGGACTTGCAGGAAGAATTTACAAGACCACGAATGCCGGACAGACGTGGGCACAGCAGTTCAGTCCTTCAGCCGCGTCTTTCAGAAGCGTGAATTTTTATGATGCGAATTACGGGATAATCGGGGGAGACAGGCGTGTGATGATAACATCCAACGGCGGAGTCAACTGGTTTTCTCAGAATCTCAATCTGATACAGTTCGAACAGGCAGTAGGCGTCGCGTGCGTTGATTCAGTGACTTACTTTGCGGCGACTAACTACGACGGCGGCAGGGTATTCCGAAGTACGAGCGGCGGTTTGACATGGGATACGACAAAACTAAACATACCTGATCAATACGGTGGCAGCGATATTCTTAGGCATATGAGTTTCGGAACAAAGAACAAAGGTGTGATTGCATGTGACCTCGCGTCAATCGTAAGAACAAGCAACGGCGGTAACTCATGGATCAGGGACTCAACATTTATTCAGTACTATCAGCGTGACTATGGTATAGGAATATTCTTCACAACATGCTGGTCGGACTCAATCACCGCATATGTAGCTGGAGGAGGAGGAAACATACTGAAGTCAACAAACTCTGGAAACAACTGGACATTTTCTGCAGGAGGATTTTATGACCTGCACGGAATTTGCTTCATCAATCCCAACACCGGCTGGATGGTAGGTGAAGAAGGAACAATTCAGAAGACAACAGACGGAGGAAGTTCATGGAGCTTCTATCCTCCGATGACGAGAGAGGTTTTGAGAGAGGTGGTTTTCCCCAGCCGTGATACAGGCTATATAAGTGGAGACTCTGGAGTCGTGCTGAAGACTACAAACTCCGGCACAAACTGGTTCATGCTGAACAGCGGTATAAAGGCGTTGCTGTATGACGTCTTCTTCCTAAACAACACAACAGGGTTTATTGCAGGGGGATATGTGTCATGGGACTCAATAGGAGTTGGCTGGATAAGAAGGACAACAAACGGCGGAGACGATTGGAACACAATCTTCTACAATGTAGACAGCAGTTGGATAAATGAAATTAGGTTTTTTGACGCAATGACCGGAGTCGCCCTGTTTGACAGAAGCATTAAGCGAACGACAAATGGAGGCATAAACTGGACCACGGTTGCATATGCAAATACAGGCTCCGGCAATGCTATGCATTTTGCCGACTCACAAACCGGTTATGTTGTAGGTCCAATACGAAAGGTCTATAAAACAACAAACCAGGGCCAAAACTGGTTTGAACTTAACCACGGGTATTTTGAAGTAATGGAATCTGTGCATTTCATAAACTCTGAGACCGGATATGCCGCAGGATTCCAGGGTGGGATAATCTACACATCAAACGGTGGTTCAAATTGGGTTCTTGTTGACCAGATTACGACAACCAATTTGTATGAGGTCTTCTTGCTTGATTCACTTAATGGCTACATAGGAGGAGAGTTTGGAGCTGTGCTTAAGACAACCACAGGGGGAATAACTTTTGTACCTGTGAAACAGAATGAAGTAATTGCCGGTGAATTCCGCTTGTTTCAGAATTATCCTAATCCGTTCAATCCCACAACCCGGATTGAATTCAGCACGGGCAAAATGTCCCATATTACGCTTTCGATTTACGACATTGTTGGAAGAGAAGTTCAACGAATAGTTGATCAAGAATTGCCGAGAGGAATTTACCATAGGGATTTTCAGGCAGGGCAACTTCCAAGCGGAGTCTACTTCTGTGTACTCAAGTCAGATTCGCATATCAAATCAACATTTAAAATGTTTCTAATAAAATAAACTGCAAAGAGGAGGACATCGTGAAACTCACAATACTGCTATCAGTACTTCTGTCAATCAATTGTTCTAAGTTTTCAGTAGCTCAATTGCCTCAAGATTTTCCATTTATGACACGCATTGATGAACAGAATAGTCTTTATATCACAGGCCATAATGATAAGCACGATATAGAAACAAATAAGTTCTTAAGTTCTGGTAATCATGTCTGGTTAATGCAACTCCATAATCCTGGTTTTGACAGAGGAATGGATATTTCAATTGATGAAGAGCACAATGTTTATGTAACCGGATGTTTGCAAGATCAAGTGCAGCATGCAAACAGATATCTCCTTCTTAAGCATTTGTCTATGGATGGTTCAATTGATTTTGTGAGAACTTTTGGATTTGGCTCAGAAAGTGAGGGAATAGGAATAGTCAGAGATGCGGCAGACAATTATTATACTTGTGGATTTGTGTGTGTTGGCACAAAGAAAGACATTCTGATTGCAAAGTTCAACAATGAAGGCGACACCGTCTGGAACCGCACATACAACAATCCCGCTAACAACAA
>DAIQRO010000361.1:0-2362 GCA_036786155.1 Bacteroidota bacterium | reverse complement strand
CACGGGTAGATTTTTGTTGGCAGGATTATCAGGAATGGAAACAACGCTGTTTGCCTTCCTCACACTTTCTTCCGTTTACTCATTCATTGCCCTGAAGAAGCGGAAGAATGAGATTTACTTTACTACAATACTTGCCGCCCTTGCAACAACCGCCAGGCCTGAGGGACTGCTGCTGATCTCATTCATATCATTAATCCGGATATCTAACTCCATTAAAGTAAAAGACATTAAAGCACTCTTTCCGAAGCTGATTCTCTCTTCAATTCCCTTTCTGCTGATAGCCGGCCCGTACTTCTGGTTCAGCTATTCGCTTACCGGACATGTCTTCCCGAACACATATAAAGGTCAAGGCGGAGAGCTTCAGTATCTGCCGGGACTTAACTATCTCAGGATCGTTTGCATAAACTACTTCAGGGATAAATTCATCACAGGGTTATTGTTTGTCGGCGGGTTTCTTTATACAGCCAGGCACTTCAAAAGTCTGCTCGGCGGAAAGTTCGGCGAGATAACTCTCCTTATCATTTGGGTATACGGACTTCCTATTGTGTCATCATTTCTTGTACCCAACTGGAGGCATCACATGAGATATATGATGCCGCTTATCCCGTTTGTCAGCATCATCTCAGTTTACTTTTTGGGAGTATTCCTCGGCTCGGAGAAACTTGTCAGACTCCGCGCTTTCTTTCTCAAGAGCCCCGAAAGGCTTGCAGGCATTTTGGTCTTCTCAATGCTCTACTACGGGCTGTTTGCGTTTTACATCGGGAAGAATACTCAGAACATCAACGATCAGCAGGTGACGCTCGGATACTGGGTGAAGGAAAATGTGGGAAGAGACAAGACTATTGCTGTTAACGACATCGGCGCAATCACATTCATAAGCAAGAACCGTGTGATTGACATGGCCGGGCTTGTAACTCCGGAAGTGCTGAGATACAGGCAGTACAACTGGGATGACAATCTCGATTCATTAAATTATCTGTTAAAGAAAAATAATGTTGAGTATATTATTATTTACGACCATTGGTTCAAAGAATACCTGGACCGGTACGAACGAAACCTGAAGTTTGTAACAAGCGCATTTCTCGAGCACAACACCATTTGCGGAGGCGTGGAAATGAAGGTTTACAAAACAAATTTCTGATTCCTTATTGAAGGCCGTTAAGATAATTGAACTGCTTCGCCCGAAGCAGTGGATCAAGAACTTATTCGTATTCGCACCTATTCTATTCGCAGGAAAACTGCTCGATTTCCCGCTTCTGATCCAGAACCTGCTTGCATTCGTTTCATTCTGCTGTATTTCAAGCAGTGTGTACATATTGAACGACATTGTTGATGTAGAGGCAGACAGGGTTCACAAGAAGAAAAGATACCGCCCTATTGCCGCCGGCTATGTCCAGGAGAGAGAGGCCAAGATCCTTTTTGTGATTATGGTGATAGCCGCGCTTGTTCTGGCCTTTTCTATAAGCGTGCTGTTTGCGGTTGTTGTGATCGCATATTTCGTAAACAACCTCCTTTATTCATTCAAGATCAAGAACATCGTACTGCTTGATGTCTTCTCGATCTCCATCGGATTTATGCTGAGGGTTATAGCCGGAGCCGTTGCAATTGATGTCAGCATTTCAAGCTGGATGATAATCACAACCATCTTCATCTCACTGTTCCTCGGCATATCGAAAAGGCGGGCTGAGCTTTCAGGGCCGAACCAGGAAAATCTTGAGAAACAGAGAAAGGTGCTCAGCGATTACGATGTCCTGTTCGCTGATCAGCTAAATACAATAGCCGCAACGGGAACTATCATATCCTATGCGCTTTACACGGTCTCGGAAAAGGCTTTGCAGTCGTTTCATACTGACAAGCTGATCTACACAACACCTTTCGTGATTTACGGGATATTCAGGTATCTTTACCTTCTTCACCAGAAGAATCTTGGCGAAAGCCCTACGCAGATCGTAACCAAAGACCTACCCATTATCATAAATTCTCTCTTCTGGCTCCTGGCTTGCGCATTCATAATCTACAAATCGCGCTTCGGCCTCTGATGGCAGAAGTGTAATCAACCGATGCCTTTAAGCAGAGAACTCCTCACGGAATACAAAGCAGAGGCAATGCTCCTGGTAGTCACGCTTACCTGGGGATTGTCATTCCCGCTGGTGAAAATGCTCCTTGCTGATGTTTCGCCGCTTATGCTTGTATATGTCCGGTTCCTTATCACCCTCGTGCTGTTCGTGATCATCTACCGCCGTGAGATAGATTTACGTGATTTTCAATCCTGGAAATACGGGCTTATTCTCGGAGTTCTACTATTCCTTGGTTATCTGTTTCAGACAGTAGGGATGGTCTATTCTACGGCGGTCAAGTCAGA
>DAIQRO010000360.1:0-2362 GCA_036786155.1 Bacteroidota bacterium | reverse complement strand
GCGGCACAAACTGGTCATCAGGTGTAAGGGTCAATCAGGATCCGATCAACAACGGCAGAGTGCAGTGGTTCCCGGCAATAAGGGTGGATGAAGCAGGCGGTGTGAATATCGTTTATTATGACAACAGAAATGTTGCCGACTCTGCAGAAGTATATGTTTCAAGATCGCTTGACGGCGGTAACACTTTCTCTGACGTGCTCGTCAGCGATCACAAGTTCAGGCCAAAGGCCATCACGCTCAGCGGTATTGCAGGCGGTTATGCAGGTGATTACATCGGCGTTACATCAGGCAACGGCAAATTGTGGCCGCTCTGGATGGACGACATTACCGGTATTTACCAGGCATGGACATCTGCGGTTCAGATCCAGACCTTCCCGCTGAATGCATTCAATCTTCTTACGCCTCCGGCAGGTGCGAGAATCGAAACTTTGCCGAACAACACCACTCAGTACACAATTACCTGGGATACTTCGGCATCAACAGCATCTTACAAGTGGGTGTTTGGAAGCCCGACTCCGAATCCAAGGCTAGTAACACTTCAGCCGAACGGAAATACTCTGACGGTAACGGGAGGACAGCTTGACAACATTCTCGCAGGACTCGGACTGAATCAGGGCGATTCAGTCGTAGGTCAATGGGATGTATGGGCATTCAGAAACAATCAGGCTAATGACTCTCTGAAATCGGCCAACGGTCCGAGAGGCATTACATTCAAGAGAGGCAAACCGCTTCTTGTTCCGTTCAGTCTTGTATCTCCCCCGAACAATACGACCGTGCTCACGCTCAATACGAACACATCGCCGGTTGACATCAGTTGGAGAAAATCCGGGGAAGCCGTGAAGTTCAGATGGATGTATGCCACTCCGAACATTAAGCTGAGAGTGCTCTCAAGCAACAACGGTTTTGACTCGCTACTCACGCTGAGAAATTCTCAGATTGATTCGATCCTTGCCGGACTCGGATTGAATATCGGAGATTCGTCTGTAGGACAGTGGAGAGTTTACGGTTACAGCGGAAACGATTCGCTTGCATCATCACAGACGTACAACATCACACTCAGAAGAGGCAGGCCGCCGACAGTTACAACATCAGTTGATTCTCTGGTGGTCAATCTGCCTTTCGGAAATAATCAGACAGACAGGAATCTCGTGCTCGGAAACACGGGCCAGTTCCCGCTTAACTGGACAATTTCGGAGACATCTTCGAATCTCGATAATCCGACAAAGAACGGAAACACTTTCTCAGACAGGATAATCAACGAGATAATAAACGCGCCTAAGGGAGCAAATGACATCTACTTCGGACCGGAAGTTACCGACGGACAGGGCGGACCTGATGCCGGCGGATACAGGTGGATAGACAGTGACGAACCGGGAGGTCCGCAGTTCAACTGGGTTGACATTTCAACAACGGGCACGCCGATTACAACATGGACAATCGGAACTGCTGATGACGGCGCAACTGTATTGCCGCTGCCGTTCACATTCACTTATTACGAACAGCCTTACACTCAGCTTAAAGTGTGCACTAACGGATGGCTGAGCTTTGATGCTGCGTCAACCAATACGTCGTTCAGCAATGTCGCAATTCCAAATACTGCCGAGCCGAACAACGCACTCTATCCGTTCTGGGATGACCTTGATCTCAGGGATTCCGGTGTTGTTTATTATCAGAACGACGCACAGAACAACAGGTTCATTGTTCAGTATCACAGAGTGCCGCATTACAATCCGCCGGGAGGAGGCCCGTACACATTCCAGGTCATTCTCTACTCCGACGGAAGGATATACTACCAGTATCAGAACATGGTTGATCCGCTGAATTCCGCGACCGTCGGAAACGAGAACCAGGGCGGCGCAACAGGCCTTCAGATGGTGTTCAACAACACATACGTTCACAACAATCTTGCGATCAAGATCGAGAAGGGCCTTGCATGGGTTGATGAAAATCCGACATCAGGCACTGTCAATCCGGGTTTGAACCAGAACGTAGTTGTCACTTTCAAATCAGTCGGACTTGCGATCGGCTCATATGCGGGTTTCCTTAAAGTGAACAGCAATGACCCGGTAAGGCCGGTCAAGGATGTAAGGATAAGACTGAATGTCGGCAACGTAGATGTTCAGAACAACAATCTCGGACTTCCGGGAGAGTTTGCTCTTGAGCAGAACTATCCGAATCCGTTCAATCCTTCAACAAAGATAACTTACGCTGTGCCTCAGGCATCCAAAGTGACTCTGAGAGTATATGACGTTCTTGGTAAGGAAGTCATGACGCTTGTAAACGGAGAAAGACAGCCCGGGTTCTATGACGTTGATTTCAACGGAGTGAACCTTGCGAGCGGAATGTACTTCTACAAACTTGA
>DAIQRO010000359.1:0-2370 GCA_036786155.1 Bacteroidota bacterium | reverse complement strand
CGAGCGACTTTATTGCATCTCTTATTATGATCTTCTTTCTGTCTACGCCTTCAAAACCCGCTGCAACCAGTTCATCGTGAATCATTTGTGCCGTAACAGAACCAAATATCCTTCCTTCCTCACCTGATTTCACTTTAATGGTCACAAGTGCGGAAGCAATCTTATCTGCAAGAGATTTTGATTCTTCCATCTGCTTTTCGATCTTGCGGCGACGTTGCTTTCTGATCTCCTCAAAGTTCTTCAGATTCGATGGAGTCGCCTGTATTGCCAGCCCATTGGGAATAAGGTAATTTCTTGCATAACCGTCCTTGACTTCAACGATCTGCCCTTCATCGCCAAGAAGCTCATTATCAGACTTTAGTATTACTTTCATTTCTTTTAGTTATTTTTAAAAAGTCAAAAAAAAAGAGTGGTGGAATATATATTCCACCACTCATCAAAAACACTCAGCTTGCCTGCTGACCCTTATTTTCTTCTCCCTTTATGAGATCAGAGTCCTCGGGTGAAAGCAGTGAATCAAAAGAATCATCCGTGAACGAGGAAACATCATCCTCCTTGTCAATACCTACGCCGCCTTTCTTATTGAGAAACTGTATTCTTCTGGCCTTTATCTCAACGATTGTCCTGTTAGCACCGTCTTCTGTCTTGAAAGTCCTGCTCTGAAGTTCTCCGTCAACAAGAACTGCATGGCCTTTTCGAAGCCTGTCCCTGCAGCTGTCTGCAAGCCTGTTCCAGGCCACAATACCCACATAGCAAACGTCTTCTTTCCAGTCTTCATTCTTATCTTTGAATCTCCTGTTGCTCGCAATAGAAAAATTCACAACAGGGGTTCCTGATGTTGTTTGTCTGAAGATTGGATCCTTTGTAAGATTTCCAGCAATTATTACCGAGTTCAATTCGGGCATCTTAAAGTCAGCCATGATTCTCCTCCTATAGAGATTACTTATTTGAAATTAGTTTTCAACTTTTTCCGGTACCTCAGCTGCGGCCTCTTCCTTAGCCTGATTCGCCTGCAATTCAGCGAGCTTCGCTTCTTCCTGCAATGCCTTGTTCTTGAAATGCACTTCCTTTTCCATCTTTGTCCTGTCTGAAACCTGAATTGACAAATATCTGAGCAAATTCTCATCAAGCTGATATGCTCTTTCAATCTTCGCTATCACTCCGGGATTGCACATGATCTCAAAACAAACATAGAAACCGTTTTGACGTTTTCTAATCGGATATGCCATTCGCCTTCTGCCAATGTTGTTCACATTAAGAATATCAATTTCATTCTTTTTGAAAACATTTGTGAACTTTTTAACAACTTCCTGAACGGCGTTGTCATCCAGATTTCCGTCAATTATGACGTATGACTCATAATACTTCTTTGACAAAATTTCCTCTTGAATTTAAGTTACAAATATAGATTTATGCGAAGTGTATTTCAACTCAAAATCCGCGTAAAAATACCTGTTCGCCTGATGAAACCTGTGCGGGAGGCGGGACTTGAACCCGCACGCCTTGTGAGCGCCACCCCCTCAAGATGGTGTGTCTGCCAGTTCCACCACTCCCGCAGAAAAAAGTCATGCAATTTAACTTAATTCCGTAAGAAATTCAATTGACTTACCTCACTTTGACCCTTGTAATTTGAGGTCTACGGCAAGATCGATACTGCAATTACACAGATTGACATCATTTGCAGACCAATTTGTCTTGTTGGAAAATCGGTATTTTCAGTTAAATTACGATTTCAATACTACCCTGGCTTTCTGTATCATTCGATAGAACCAATAAATAATGAAGGTCAATATGATCAGAGCCAGAACCGGCAGAAAGATAGCCAGGAATGAAACTACTGTAGATATCACTGATTCTATGGTGGAAACAATTGGATTCCCAAGGCCGGTAGTGAATACCGAAGATAAAGCACGCGCCTTTATCGAAAGCAATTGGGTGTTCAATGCAGCACCCCCTCCCAGCACTATCGCCAATGTCCATTTCAGAAGCGGATTAAACTCCACTATCATAGAACTTGTAAGAAGGGCCCCGGCAACCAGTGAAAGCGGGAGTGATATTACGTCAAGCATATTGTCAATCCAAGGGATATAGTATGCACCGATTTCTACAGCTGTGGCAACAGAGAATGCGATCATGGCCGGCACAGAACCAATCCAATTGGCGGATTCTCCAAGGTCTATCCAGCCGGCAAAAGAACAAATGCTCAGAACCAGAAACGGAACAAATATCCTGAATCCGCTCGCAGCACTCAGGCTTATCCCAATTATGAGACTGATAATTATTTCGGCCATAATAAGATGATTTGTTTTGGTTAAGGCGAAGATTGCCCAGATCTTGATTACAGAACTTCCGGTTTTGTACTTGCTTGAA
>DAIQRO010000358.1:0-2376 GCA_036786155.1 Bacteroidota bacterium | reverse complement strand
TTCAGGCGATACGCAAGAAGAAGTTCAAGATAGTCATAGATTACTCCTACGGGATTGCCTCAACCATCTTTCCGTCAATTCTCGGTGAGTTCAATATGGACATTGTCTCGTTGTCTGCTCATCTTGACAAGGAGAAGATCACAAGGACCGAAGAGGAGTTTCACAAATCACAGAAGAATTTCTATGATGTGGTTAAGTCTCTTCAGTACGATATCGGATTTATGATAGATGCGGGCGGAGAGAAGATCTGGCTTGTTACTCCTCACAGGAATGTGTTCAGCGGTGAGAGATTTCTTACGCTCGTGCTCAAGATGTTCCTCATTGTCAACCGGCACGTAAAGAAGATTGCTGTTCCGGTCAGGGCTACGGGAGAGGTTGATCTTGTCGCAAGGGAGTTCGGCACGGAGGTGATGCGCGTGAAGGATACTCACTACGCAATGATGATGGCCTGCGACGACAAGGATGTGGGGTTTGTAGGCGGAGTGTTCGGAGGATTCCTTTTTCCGGATTTTCTTTACGCAACAGACGGAATGTTTACTGTGGCGAAGATACTTGAGCTCGTTGCAAAGTCGGGCTATTCAATAGAGGAGCTTGACAGCAATTCGCCAAAACTTCATCTGCTGAAGGAGAACATTCCCTGCACAAGGGAGGAGAAGGGAACGGTGATGAGGAGATTCATGGAGAGCACAATGGAATATCCTCAGGAGCTCATTGACGGCGTCAAGATTTTCCTCGATAAGGATACTACCGTGCTTTGCTTCCCTGACAAGGACAGAAACTTTGTGCATCTGAATGTTGAGTCACGTACAAAGGCAAGAACGGCAAAAGTTATGAAGGACTTTAAGAAGATGGTAAAAGGGTATCTGAGTGAAGATTGAAACGAACTTTTTTTGAGTGAAAAAACAACTACTGCTTTATATATGAAAGTAAGTGAAATACTGAATGAAAAGCTGATCGCAACCGGCCTTGAAGCTGCCGACAAGCATGACGTAATTGATAAGATGATCGAACTTGCCTCGGCTTCGGGAAATATGATCAATAAGGAGAGGGTGAAGGAGTGCGTTTTGGAAAGGGAAAAGCTGGTGTCAACAGGGGTCGGAAAGGGTTTCGCAATTCCGCACGGAAAGACTGATGAGATCAGGGACATCGTTGCGGCTTTTGCAATACTTAAGACGCCGGTTGATTTTGATTCTATTGACCTTGAGCCGGTCAAATATGTTTTTCTTGTGGTCGGAAAAGAAAGTCTTCTCAATGCTCATATTAAACTCCTGAGCAAGATCTCCAGAATGATGAACAAGGAGGAATTCCGTGAACAGCTTGATGAAGCGAAGAGCCCGTCCGAAGTTCTTAATATGTTCAGGCAGGAAGAACAGGCGGCATCGGAATCGTAATCATACTGCATACTCACTTCCCGGTTCATGTAATCAGAATACCTCACGGATGTTCGGCATCCAAACCTCTGAAATGCACTTATGAAAAATGAAATAAACTACCGCGTCTCCTTCGGCGATGCAATTGCCCATTACTGTGATGTGAAGATCGAACTGAACTGCAATCCAAGCGAACCTGTCTTCTTTTCCATGCCTGTTTGGACTCCGGGTTCCTATCTTGTAAGAGACTATGCCGGTAAGGTTCACAATGTCTCTGCAAGCTCCAAAGGTGTTTCGAAACGGGCGGAGAAAGTATCGAAGAACACATGGAGAGTTGAGCCCGGCAATTCGGACAGCATAACTTTTTCTTACAGAGTCTATTGCAATGAATTGACAGTGCGAACGAGCGACGTGAATGAGACTCACGCATTCCTTAACTCCTCAGGCGTATTCATGTTTGCTAGAGGCCTTCAGCATCTTCCCTGCAAACTTTCCGTTGAACTCCCGAAGAACTGGCACAAGATTTCAACCGGACTTGAGTCTGCCGGCACAAATAAATTCAGCGCGGCAAACTATGACGAGTTCATTGATTGTCCGGTTGAGATAGGCAATCAAACAATTCTTGAATTCAGCATTAAGAACATCCCGCACAGGATCTGCCTCGCAGGTGTCGGCAACTATGACCCCGGGCAACTGATAAGCGACTTCAGGAAGATCGCGGAAACACAGATCAGGTTCTTCGGAAACAACATCCCGTACAAACACTACACTTACATAGTTCACCTTGTTGAAAAGGGCGGAGGCGGACTTGAGCATCTCAACTCTTTTGTTGTGCAGTTTCCAAGATTGAATTTCACAGATGCCAAGGCATACAGAAAATTCCTCGGGCTTGTCAGCCATGAGTATTTTCATTTATGGAATGTGAAGCGCATAAGGCCGGTTGCTCTGGGACCGTTTGATTACGATAAAGAGAACTACAAGGAAAGTCATAGGATATCCGAGGGCT
>DAIQRO010000357.1:1458-2381 GCA_036786155.1 Bacteroidota bacterium | reverse complement strand
CCCCGGTCGACTTATTTCTTTCAGCCGTTGCCGGTGTTCAGCCGTTGACGGTGTTCCCGAATGAAGGAAGGGTCACCGGCAACTTACCCCGGTCGACTTACTAAATTATGCCTGTTGTTGACTCCTAGTTGTACTTCAGAGAACATCAACCGGGGGCTGAAATATTAATATTTAATATTTTGTCCCCGATCTTTAGCTTTTCAGATTTCAGCATAACCCTTTCTAAATCACTATACAATATCCTTGCCTGTGAACAAGCATATTTGCCTCCTCTTCCTTTTGGGAATGTTTCTTGCAAGCTGTACTGGTTCAAAAACAACGGACACCGGCGGCGGGAACAAAGTAGAAGTCACACTGGATCTGGTGAATGTTGTTGACGATAAGGTCAAAGTTGTTTCAAAACCGGCTGTAATCAACAGCGAAACGATTACCTACCAACTGCCGAAAGTGATACCGGGCACTTATGCGGTGGCAAACTACGGGAGATACATTGACGATCTCAAAGCCATTGACAGGTCCGGAAATGCATTGCCCGTTACAAGAACGGACCTGAATACATGGACAATATCAAATGCAAAGCAACTTGCCTCTGTTGAGTATTGGGTCAACGATACTTTTGACCGGGAACAGTTTGAATCCACAAGTGACCCCACTGCCAAAATCATTTTTTCACCGGCCGGAACGAACATTCTTAAGGGTGAAAATTTCTGGCTGAACCTCTGCGGCTTTGTCGGATACTTCCGCGATCAGGTGGATTACCCTTACGTTCTGACGATCCATCATCCGCGGGAGCTTGCGGGCACTACAGCAATGACCGATTCTGACTCCGCCGATACAAAGGATGTATTCAATGTTTCCCGGTATGCGGAGGTGGTTGATAACCCAATCATGTATGCAAAGCCGGATATCTCCTCTTTTAAGAT
>DAIQRO010000357.1:0-1448 GCA_036786155.1 Bacteroidota bacterium | reverse complement strand
AGGCGGCATGGAGGTTGTACTGCATGTATATTCGCCCCGGAACAAACAGGTCACATCAAAATATCTGCTTCCTGAACTGCAAAAGACAATGACTGCGCAGAAGGCATTCCTCGGTGATATCAACAGGAATAAGAAGTACGCGATCCTTGTGTACCTTACCTCTATGGGCAAAGAGGATGCGCAGGGCCTCGGCGCACTTGAGCACAACAATTCCACATCGGCAACTTCCACGGATGACATACCGGCCGACGGACTGTCGCACACGATCTCGCACGAATTTTTCCACACCCTCACGCCGCTGAATGTGCACTCGAAGGAGATACATTATTTCGATTTCAACAATCCGAAAATGTCTCAGCACTTATGGATGTACGAAGGGATCACTGAATATTTCTCGAGTTTGTTCAAGGTCAACAAAGGCCTGACCGACGAACAGTCTTTTTACAATGTGATGATGGACAAGATCGTTCTTTCGCGCACGATGTACAGGGATGACCTTTCATTCACGGAGATGAGCCGGAATGTTCTCGATCCGGTCATGAACAAGCAGTTCAACAACGTGTATAATAAAGGTGCGGCAATGGCAATGTGCCTTGATATCATCATAAGGGAAAAGAGCAACGGGAAGCGGAGCCTGTTGAGCGTGATGGGAGAGTTGTCGGAAATATACGGCCCGAACAGGCCGTTTGACGATGACGAGCTCATCCCGAAGTTCACGGAGATCACCTATCCCGAGGTTGACGAATTCCTGCAAAACCACATCGTCAACTCAATGCCCGTGGATTACGGCGCTTATCTTGCAAAGGTTGGCATTGTCCTTGAGAAGATAAAGGTGCCGGCCACGATCGCGCTGTCTTTTAAAGGCAGGAACTATTACAGAACGGACCCGAACACGAACAAAGTTTACATAGAAGCTCTTGACGGAGACAACGAATTCCTAAAAGCGATCGGCTTCGAGAACAACGATGAGATCGTTGAGCTGAACGGCGTCAGGATTGAAGGATCTGAAGCGGGCAAGACCGTTGCGATCATGGGTTACAAACTGACCGAAGGCAATCCTTACACCGCAAAGGTCATAAGGAATGGCAAAACCCTGGATCTTAAAGGCACCGTGAAACTGAACATGGTTGACGCGGAGAAGTTTCAGTTCAAAGATACTTCCAAAGCGAAGCTGAAGGAGCAGTGGCTGAGGGAGTGATCTGCGCTGTGATGCAGATGTATCATTGCTATCCAAAACGTTTTCGAGATCAGAAATTTGTTGCACTTGCATTCCGGATATCAAGAGATTTCCGGATGTTGAAAGAACAACCCGCCTTAGCCTAATCGCCGTAAAGAAATTGCGAGCGAAGGCGTAAGCGAGAATTTCTTGTTTGACGAACCCAAACGAAGTATTCGTTTGGGTGAGGAGTTGAAATTCTCGTAGCCTGAGCGAGCAATTTCAGGCGATT
>DAIQRO010000356.1:0-2385 GCA_036786155.1 Bacteroidota bacterium | reverse complement strand
CTTGAAAGCACGTGATGAATTCCCGGCAGGCCGTTAGCTGTAGGCGGACCCTCGTAAAAGTTGAAGGATTTGCGGGGATTTTTCTCTTCTATACTTCTTCTAAAAGTCTCATCAGATCGCCAAAAATCAAGTATTTCCTTCTCAATTTCCGGTAAGAATATGTTGTCGGGTAGCTTTTTTGCCATTTATCAAATAAAAGAAAGCAAAGTAAGGAAACGCGTGTATATTTTCAATGAATTACAGGGTATTCCGGCCTTCATCCGCTCATAAGACAATAGCTATAGCGCAGTCAATATGCAGGAAAGATTGAGGCCGGCAATTGTGTAATCTGAGATGTGAGATTGATGCATTCCTGCGATATTCCCAGCCGGGCAGCTTTCATTTCGCAGAGATGTGTCAGACGATCCGTGGCATCAGACTATGTTTTGAATTGCACAATAGCATTGAAGCAAAACTGAGATTAGAATTTTGTATGCAAAGATTCATACTGTTCATGGAAAGTCTGCATTCAGGACTGTATGAATGATATTTCAATTCATACCCGATAACATTAGATTTGCATTGAGTTCAATTCAATTAATTAGAAGATACATATCGTTTATCATGAGCATGACTGCAATATTTTTTACCAGGATTGAATTAATGCCATCTGATTACACTGCTCATTTAGCATTGGGAAAATTACTACATAATGCATAAGAGTCTTATCCGGCGCTGCAAGGTCATGATCGCGGCTTCGGCCATATTCATTGTGCTGATAGGGATCTCGATGACGCTATATCCAGGCGGAAATCTTATTGACCGCACATCCATACACTTTAATTTTTTTCTTAACTTTTTCAGCGACCTCGGGTCCAGTCAAACGGAATCAGGCAAGCAGAACACTTCATCACAGGTGTTCTTCATCATTGCCATGGGGATGTTCGGACTCGTGATGATCTATTACTCAAGGATCTGGAGGGCAATGGACCTTGAAGTGCATGACTATTTCCTTGCCGGAATTCTAAGCAAGATTCTGTTTGCCGCCTCGGGGCTGTGTTTCATCGGCATGGCATTCACTCCGTGGAATGTGAAGTTTGATAACCATGTGCTTCTTTACAAGATTTCAATAATGTGCTTTCTCGGCTGGCTGCTCATAATAGTTTTCTTGCAGAGAAGGAATGAGAAGTTAAGAAACGTGTTTGTGATCAATAGCCTGATCGCAGTTGCTTTTGCTTTTTACGTCTATTTCATATTCTTTGATCAAGCCTTCGGGAAGGCTCCGAACATTGAGTTTCACGCAATTACCCAGAAGGTGATTATGCTTCTTATACCGGCAGAACTGCTTTTTCAGTCCATAGGAATTATGCACTTTCTTCGAAGGGCAGATTTCAGAAGAAGCAGCAGGAAGGATTTTTATGTTTGATCCTGCCGCTTCCGCATTTTAGTCTGAATTAGAGAAAGGCTTTTTGTCGCATTCGCAAATCTTAGTGATACTTATTTTAGCATCATCATCTTTCTTGTCGCCAACCGAATCTCACCACCTCTTCGCGCCACAAACTTCATCTTTACAAAATAAACCCCTGATGATCTGCCTTCTCCGTTGAATATTGCCGAGTGCCTTCCTGCATTGTGAAATGACTCTCGGATCGTCTCTACTGTCCTGCCGGTAACGTCTGTTACCGATAAACTCACCATTCCGTCTGCCGGGATTTCATATTCGATCTTAGTTACCGGATTGAACGGATTCGGGTAGTTCTGATGCAGCGTGATACTTTTTGGAGTCTCCAGTAATGAGTTACCGACAGAAATTATTGTGCCGCCTTCCGTTATTGTAAACGACCGGTTCAATTCTGTTTGTCCGAAGCGCTGGGTTTGGCCTGAAGGCCACTCAGCAATTATTGAATCTATTGCCTGGGCATTTCCGAGTCCGAAGTGAAGCTGAAGGTTCTGCCCGCAATATCCTGATTGCCCCGTAACTTCCCGCACCTGCCAGACTGGACTTCCTCCTATAATTGCTTTGACTCTGAAGCGTGCACCGATTGCAGACCTGTTCGACGCAGTGCCGATACAATTAATTGTTACATATCCGTTTCCGTTATTCTGCATGTTTGTGTACAGGGCGCTCTTCTGACTTTCTCCGAAAGTATTTGCAACAGCTAAATCCAGGTCACCGTCCTTATCGTAATCTCCCCAAGCAAATCCGTACGAGTATCCCGAATCACTGACAATTTCCCCTGCAGTGATCTTCTCAAACGAAGCAGTGCCTGTTTCTGCCAGCATGTTCTTGTAAAGCCTGTTAACAAGCTTCTGCGTAAAGCCGGGAGGAACGTATGCCTGAGTTACAAACATGTCAAGGTCTCCGTCATTGTCGTAATCAATGAAGGAATAGTTCTGACCGTCAAC
>DAIQRO010000107.1:6424-10503 GCA_036786155.1 Bacteroidota bacterium | reverse complement strand
CGCCTTTAAATTCTCTTGAAGAATGGAAGATCGTCAATGCAACGAACAACATTCACCCGATGCATTCCCATGAAGCGCAGTTTCAGGTTTATTCTCGAAACGGAAACACGAACCTCCCTCCGGTTGACAAAGGCTGGAAAGACACTGTGCTGGTTTATCCGTTCGAGACAGTGAGAACTCTTATAAAATTCACGCAATACAGAGGAATATTTCTTTACCATTGCCATAATCTTGAGCATGAAGATGACGGCATGATGCTCAACTTCAAGATCGTAGATCCTGTCGGAATAAGCGAGCAGGGAGAGCAAGTTCCCGACAGTTTCAGACTGCATCATAATTTTCCCAATCCGTTCAATCCGACAACTCAAATCAGGTTTGAACTCGACAAAGGGGCTGAAGTGGAAATGAATGTGTATGATGTAATGGGCAGGCTTATCGGCGCACTTGCTGACGGCTTTGTTCCCGCAGGCGTACATGAAGTTGTCTTCAGCGGCTCAGGGCTTTCATCGGGAGAGTACTTCCTCAGAATGTCGGTTGGCGAAAGTGTTAAGACGATCAAAATGACTTTAAAAAAATAATGCGGATGTGTCTCAAGGGTGCGGAAGCAATAACTGCAATTTGTGAATATTGATCAAAAACGGCTTTGATATTGCTTAAAAAGATCAGTACTCATATTTTGAGGCACTCCATTTTTTCCATCATTTACAAATCAACCAACTAAAATGAAGAAATTCTATCTGAATTTGGCAATTGCCTTTGCATTCGTATGCACGTTTGCGGCCGGCTCTGTCAAAGCGCAGGGTTTCAACAGTGTTACCACTCCCGACGGAGTGAACCTGACTGCAGTGGGAAATTCGGGTAAGCTTTACAGGTCCGGGAACGGGGGATCAACCTGGGTCAGCGTTTCCAACGGTTCCGTAAACATGAACTGTGTAACGTCATTCGGAAATGACGTTTGGATCGCCGCAAACAGCGGAGCAATCTACAAGACACAGAAGACAATCTCTCCCCTGACTCTCTATTCCACAGGATCAGCGAATGACCTGAAGTCTGTGACATTTATCAGCTCAAGCACCGGATTTGCATGCGGCGCTTCGGGAACTGTTGTAAAGTCAACAGACGGGGGCCTCACATGGTTTAACAGCAATACCGGCATTGCATCAGTGCAGTTGAATTCTATCAGCTTTGTTGATGCGAACAACGCAGTGGGCAATTCGGGAAGCATTTACCGCACAACCAACGGAGGAAGCTCATGGAATTCCGAAGCATCCGGAACAACAAGGAATCTTCTCAAGGTGAAGTACTTTGCAGACGGCCTGACCGCAGTGGGTGAATACGGAACGCTCCTGGTGAACAACGGATCATGGACTTCGGTAAGTTCAAGAATAAAAACAGACATAACCGGCGTAAGCGGAACGAGCAATGCAAGCGTGCACATTTGCGGAGGCGGCGGTTTCATCAGGAACAATACTGGCGGAAGTTCAAAGTTTCTGAACTTCGAACAGAATCCCATGATGGCCAACCTCGTTGACATTTTTTATTATGATGCAAACAAGGCATGGGCGGTAAGCAGTCTGAACGGAGTGATCATTTATACAACCAACGGCGGCTCAAACTGGGATATGCCGACAGGCGCAACCATGTCAATGAGCTGGGTGTCAAAGCTGACTGCATCCGGCGGCATAGGAAACAATCTTTGCGAACATCCTTTTGACAGAAACACAATGTTCGTAGTTTACGGCTCCACGGTATATGTAAGCCGCAACAGAGGCGAGAACTGGACAAACATTGCAACGGTAACGGGCGGCGGTTCCGCTCACTCATTCTATGTAAGTCCGCTTGATACAAACATCTGGATGGTTGCGATAACGGGTTCTCCGGACAAAGTGAAGAGAAGCACTAACTACGGAGCAACATGGACCGATATTGTTTCAGCAAACTTCAGCAATTACGGCCAGCCGCTTGAAATGGATCAGAACGATCCTTCGAAATACTACTTTGCACCTGACGGCGGAGGCTTCTACAGGTCCACCGATAACGGCGCATCCTTTCAGGAGATCAGCGGCGCTTATCCTTTCAGAAGCCCCTGCGACATTATTGTAATGTGGGACAGCTCGCAAGTTGTTTATGTTGCCGACGGCGTGACGGGAAGCGGACTTGCCGAGATATTCAAATCCACAAACAACGGGGTGAACTGGTTCAGGGTTCACACAAACGGATCAAGCAGTGAGATCCCTTCGATGTGCAACTCTGTGTTTGACAAGAGCACTTTCTGGGCCACAAACTGGAGCGGCGGTCAGTTCTATAAGACCACAAATTACGGTGACAGCTGGTTCCTTCATTCAACTCAGTCATCTTCAGGATGGGGATCAGACTATTGCCATGAAGATCCAAACACGGTCCTGAAGGGCACTTACGGATCGCCAACATGGCTTACTACTAACTCAGGTGCAAACTTCACTTCCACTTCCGTAGGCGGCGGAGCAGGTGCCGGTATCATCGTTCCCGAAAGAGGTTATATGCTTAACATGCAGACCGGCGGACTCTTCAAGATGAACATAGTTTACAATGACGTTACTGTCACAGCACAGGTTGATGTGCAGGCATTGTCCCTCGGATCGCTTGGCACGGCTTATTATGAATCAGCTACCATAACACCGTCGGGGACAGTAAAGAACAACAACGGAGTTGCGAGCGCAACATTCACTGTCACCAGGAAGATCACTCCGGGAAGCTACGTTTCTACAAAGACGGTCAGCAATCTGGCTTCAAACACTTCAACCAATGTGACATTTGACCCGTGGACATTCCAGTCAGGCACAGCTTACACGGTGAAGGACTCGGTGTATATTGCAAGCGATGAAGTTCCTTCAAATGACGTGCTGAGCGGATCGCTCACGCCTTATGTGGGAACAGTTGCAACAAAGCTCGACCAGCAGTTTTCAACCGTTACATTCCCGCCAACAGGATGGGCAACTTCGGGAAGCGGAACAATGAGATGGATGTATGATCCCGTTAGCGGTTACGGCAACGGAACGGGAAGCTCAAAGTATGACTTCTGGAACGCACCGAACGGCACGACGCAGTATCTGGCAACATCCACATTCACTGCAACCACGAGCGGCGATTCGCTTACATATGATTATGCATATTCACCGTATTCCGGGTCAACGGATTCGATCATCATCGAAACCTCGACAAACGGCGGATCAACTTATTCCGTGCTGGTAAGACTATACGGAAGCACCTCTGCAAGCGGGCCGTACTCTTTGAACACAGCGCCTCAGCAAGGCACAGTGTTTACGCCTACATCAGGACAATGGCTGTCAAAGTCATGGGGACTGCCGAACGGAACAAACAGGATCAGGTTCAAGGCCAGAAGCAATTTCGGAAACAACTTCTACATTGACAACATCGCCGTGGAAAGCGGTTCGCTTTATACACAGCTTAATGTTAAGATGGGGCCGGAAGGTTATCTTAACGGATCCACACTGAGGTTGCGCGATACGGTAAAGGTTTATCTGAGAAACACATCAAACCCGTTTGCAATTGTGGATTCATCAAAAGTAGTATTCGATTCGGTTACGTTTACTGCCCCCTGTGTTTTCAAATATGCAAACTCGGGAACGTACTACATTCAGGTTCTACACAGGAATGCACTAGAAACATGGAGCAAGACGGGCGGCGAGGCGATCACAAAGGGAGTATTCTCAACGTTTGATTTCACCTCGGCACAGTCACAGTCATACGGCAGCAATTCCGTACAGGCCGGTTCTTATTGGCTGTTCTTCAGCGGCGACATAAATCAGGACGGTTCGATAGACGGTTCCGACCTTGTTGCTATTGACAACGATGCCTTCAATTTCGAATCGGGCTATGTATCAACCGATGTGAACGGTGACGGAACCGTTGACGGTTCTGACCTTGCCGTGACGGACAACAACGCTTCAAACTTCATCTCAAAAGTGACACCGGGAACTTCTCCGAGCGATCTGATTACAGTGAAGGAGAAGATCAAAGCGGCGAATGAGAAGTACAGAAAGGCAGTGAGGACTACGGAGTCAGTACGAAACTCCGGC
>DAIQRO010000107.1:0-6414 GCA_036786155.1 Bacteroidota bacterium | reverse complement strand
GAAAGAAACTGTCCTTCATTTTTTTGATTCCGGTGATTAGTTTTGCCGGTGGCTCTCAGGACAGTTGCTTATGACAGAACGGGGAATAGCCAAAAATTTATTTTTACTTGAAGAAGACAATCGTACATATTGTTTCGCTCTGCATGATCCTTATTTCATATTGCACGGCATTTGGACAAAGCACAGACGACCTTGTACAGAAGTGCATAGGAGAGATATATCACTTGCAGTTTGATTCCGCACGGATAAACGCTGAACAGATCATAAGGAACAATCCGGGAGATCCCAAGGGCTATTTCTTTGATGCGATGATAGTATGGTGGAACATCAACATCAATAAGGAGAATACATCGCTTGACGAGGAGTTCTTCAGGAAGGCAGACAAAGTGATCGAGGTTGCCGACCGGGTTCTTGAGAAGAATGAGAATAATCAGAATGCACTGTTTTACAAAGGCGGAGCGCTCGGCTACAAGGGGCTCGTTTACAGTATCAGGGAGAACTGGTTCAAGGCGGCGGAATACGGCAAGGAGGCGCTGAACCTCCTTCAGGAGGCGTATGAACTTGATCCCGGAAACAAGGATGTAATGTTCGGTGTCGGATTGTATAACTACTTCGCAGAGTATGTACCGGAGGTCTATCCTGTAGTAAAGCCGCTGATGCTCATTTTCCCGAAAGGGGACAAGCTGAAAGGGCTTTCACAGATCAAGGAGACTGCGGCAAGCGCAAAGTATGCGAAGAACGAGGCGAGGTATGTACTTGCATATCTTTATCTTTTATATGAGAAGAACTATACGGAATCAGAGCAATACTCGATTTCTCTTCATCAGGAATTTCCCGAAAATCCTTTGTTTGAGAAGTATCTGCTGAACAGCTATGTAGGTTTGGGGAAATGGAACGAGGCACGCAGCGGATGGCTAAGCCTGATCCAGAAAATTGACAGCGGCAAGTTCGGTTACGGAAGCCGTGCGCTGGCGCGCGAAGCAAATTATTACACTGCGCTGAGCTTTCTCAAACTGGGGCAACCTCTTGACGGTGAGAAATATGTTGCAAAGGCAGAGGAGATCACAAAACAGGTGGACCCGGAAAATGAATCTGCCATCACTGCATATATCAATCTCCTGAGCGGCATGATAAATGATGCCAAGGGTAACAGGTCAACTGCGGATATGTATTATGACAAGGTGCTTGCGATGAAGAACTTTCAGAACTCACATCGGGAAGCGGAGAGACTGAAATCGGAGAGGTTTAAGCAGTAGGGAATTCATCATTCAAACGCAAGCTGACTTCCGGCAATTGCCATTATGAATGCCGACTATTTTGATTTTACGGATACAGTCTGGATCTTGTCCACTTGCCGCCGTCAGCGGCTTCGTACAAAATCCTGTCATGAAGGCGGTTTACGCGGCCCTGCCAGAACTCAATTCTGATTGGCTTTAACAACAGGCCTCCCCAGTTTTCCGGCCGTGGAATTTCTCTTCCGCTGAAATTCTTTTCGAGTTCCTGCGCCGCATTCTCGAGATCATCCCTTCCCGAAAGAGCTTTGCTTTGTGCCGATACTGCGGCGCCGACCTGGCTTCCCCGCGGACGGCTATGAAAATATTCATCCGAGTCCTTTGCCGGAATCCTGCTTACACTGCCTTCAATCCTTATCTGGCGATACAGTTCAAGCCAGAGGAATGTCATTGAGGCATTCGCATTTTTCTTAAGATCATTGCCCTTGCGGCTGTCATAGTTCGTGAAGAATATGAAACCCTCGTCGCTGAATCCCTTGAGAAGCATTACCCTTCCTGACGGCCTGCCGTCTTCAGAGCATGTTGATAGATGAAACGCGTTCGGCTCAAGCACCTTGTTCTCAAGCGCTTCGCTGAACCACTTTTCAAACTGCTGTATAGGGTCATCGCTCATAGTCTTCTCGTCTATGCCGTTTGAGATATACTCATTGCGGAAGTTTGCAACAAGCTGTCTTATAGACTTATTCTTTACATCCTTCAGCTCTACGCCGCCCAGTTTCATATATCTTTGTAAGATGAATTGATTAGCGCTCAAATTAACCTTGCAGTGATGAAGTTACAATGTAATGATATTTCTCCGGCACGAATCTCTCTTATGCAGAAGTGATCTTAATCAGATTTTTTTGAGGTTCAATTAATGTGATTTAATGAGTAAATTTGCATTGAGATAAATGAGCATGTTCCGATTCTTATGAATGATCTGTGTTACCTGTACTTTCTGAGTTCCGTAAGAAATCTCGGATCTTGGAGGATCAGAAACATTATTGACCGGTACGATAATTCCGAAAAGTTCTTTAAGGCAATTGATGGCGGTTATCTGAGGGCAGAGGGAATTGATGTCCAGATGACTTCAAACATTGCGGATGCCCTCGGCAGGAAAGCTGAAATTAAGCGGGAGTTTGAGAAACTCTGTGAATTGGCCGAGATAAGGAAGATAAAGATGTGTTCGGTGTTTGATGATGATTTCCCCGCAAATCTCAGAACTGTTTCGGGATCTCCGGTAATGTTCTTTTACAAAGGCAATCTCACCGCGCTTGACAGGTATTCGATAAGCATTGTCGGAACAAGAACGCCGACAGAGTACGGCAAGCACACATGTGAGATACTGACTGAGGCAGTTTCCCGCTACGGCATCCCTGTTGTCAGCGGTTTTGCAAGGGGAATAGACACAGTTGCACACAGGACAGCGATCAGAACAGGGAATGTCACTTACGCGGTTTTCGGTTGCGGTGTTGATGTGATCTATCCGTCGGAAAACAGAAAACTCTACGAGGAAGTCATAGAAAGCGGAGCCGTCATATCCGAGTTTCCTCCCGGCACAAAGCCGGACAGGATGAACTTTCCGAGAAGAAACCGGATAATCAGCGGATTGAGCATCGGCACAATAGTGATTGAAAGCAGTATTAACGGCGGGGCCGTGCTGACCGGAGAGTATGCGCTGGAACAAAACAGGGAAGTGTTTGCTGTGCCGGGCTTCATTCATTCGAGGCAGTCAGAGGGAACCAATGAGATGATAAAGAGAGGCCAGGCAAAGCTGATAACTTGCATTGATGATGTGATATGCGAACTAGAAAGAAAACTTGCACCGCTTATCGGAGGGCAACTTACACTGCCGGAGCGGCAGCAAACTGCAGACATGACAACAGAAGAGCGACATATTCTTGAAACACTTAAGCGCGAGCCCATTCACATTGACCGGATAAGCGAATTGTCAGGCAAGCCTGTGAATGAATGCCTTGTTCACTTGCTTTCGCTTGAGTTCAAACTGCTTGCGCGCCAGTTGCCGGGCAAGTTCTTTACAAGTTACTGATGAGCAGTTGACAAAGTTCATTATTGACGACAGGATCTTCAGCGTGAAGTTTTCCTGTGATGTCAGCAAATGTTTCGGCGCCTGCTGTACCTTGAAAGGTGCGGGCGGTGCGCCCTTGCTGAAGGAAGAAGTGCCGCGCATGAATAAGCTGATTGAAACGGTCAAAGGTTACCTTAGCCCGCGTCACAGGGAGCTTCTTGAGAATGAAGGATTTGTTGAGATCACAGACGGAGAGTACGGTATAAAGAGTGTTGATGACAAAGAATGTGTTTTTGCGTACTACGAGGAAGGAATAGCAAAGTGTTCGTTTCAGAGAGCGTATTATGAGAAGAGGACGGGATTTCCCAAACCGATTTCCTGCCATCTTTTTCCGATACGCATCAAAGGCCAAAGGAGGAACATAATCAGATATGAAGAGCTTTACGAATGCCAGGACGCTCTCGATAAGGGAGAAACAGACAACATTACAATGTTTGAATTTCTGGAGGAAGCGCTGGTACGGGAATATGGAAGGGAATTTTTCAATGCACTGAAAAAACGATATTTGGAGGACTGATTATGCTTAAGCAATATCAAACACAGAAACAGGTACAGAAGCTCTTACCGAAGATTGTACTCAGCCAAAACCTTCTGGCAATTCCGTCAATAGCCCTCGACAACATTGTTAAGCGCGAGCTGGAGCAGAATCCTCTTCTCGAAGAGGGGCCTGAGCTGGAAAGCGAACCGACTGATGATGCACTTTTGAATGATGAGAAGGATCAGCCGGACGAGGATGCCGTAAGAGATAATCCTTCCCCGGCAGAGATGTCGGAAGAGGCCGGAAGGGAAATTGAAACAGAGGAGGCAGATACAAAAACGGAAGGTACAGACAAGAATGATGAATACGACTGGGACGAATATTTTCAGAACGAAGCCGAGGAGTACGCTTCGTATGAAAGTTCCGAACCAAGGGCTTTTGATTACAGCAGTATTGCAGACGATGGAGGGAAACTGCACGAGAGCCTGCTTCTTCAGCTTCATCTTTCTGATGTTTCTCCGAAGATCATTTTTGTGGCGGAAGAAATAATCTGGTCTTTGAACGAAGACGGATTTCTTGCAGAGGAGCCGGAAGACATACTGAATGACCTTAAGGTGAAGAAGGCCGGTACTGAATTTGAAGAAGTGGACTTTACACTTGCCGACTTCAATGCCGCCCTGGAGCTGATACAGAAAGAACTTGACCCTCCGGGTATCGGCGCAAGGAACCTGAAGGAATGCCTTCTTATACAGATCGAGAGAGGGAAATACTCTGACCATCTGAAAGCGCTTGCTTCGGAAGCCGTCTCAATGCATTTTGATGACATTGTGAGGAAGCGTTTTGAGAGACTTGAGAAAGAGCTGAGCGCTACTCCGGAGGAAATGAAACAGGTCTTTGAACTTCTCCACAGGCTTAATCCGAAGCCCGGATACAGTGAGAATGCCGAGCCCGAGAATTACATTGTTCCTGACCTCATTGTGAGGTCAAGAGACGGCAGTTACGATATCTTTATTAATGAGCGGTTCACTCCTTCTTTGAGAGTGAACGGTGCATACAAGGATATGTATATGAACGGAAAAAGCACGCTTGATCAGAATACAAAGACATATCTGCTGAATAATTTCAACCGTGCAAAGTGGTTCATTGAAGCCATCAACTCAAGACGAGATACGATGATCAAGATAATGGAGGCAATTATAAGAAGGCAGAAGGAATTCTTTGACAACAACGGCGAGGGCCTCAGGCCAATGCTTGAGAAGGAAGTAGCGGAAGAGATCGGAATGGATACATCAACTGTCAGCAGGGCTGTGAGGAACAAATATGTTCAGACAGACTTTGGCATTTATGAGCTCAGGTCATTCTTCACAGGCACGATGCACAAGGCCGATGGTGAAGATGTTTCGAACATGGAGATAAAGGACAGGCTGAAGATGCTCATTGACAATGAAAACAAGAGCCATCCTCTCACAGACCTTCAGCTTTCGCGCGAACTTGCAAAAAGCGGATACGAAGTTGCCAGAAGAACAGTCGCAAAATACCGCGAAGCGCTTGATCTGCCAATTGCAAGACTGAGAAGGGAATTGAAATTGAAATGAGCAGGATTCGCTCAATATTGACAATTTTTGACTAACCAAACAAATCTGCTTGAATAGCCACATCCGTTTCCATTCAACCACGGTGATCGGCCTGATCAGGGACGGTATCGCCGTTATCGGCAGTGACGGACAGGTTACGATGGGTCCGACTGTTGTAAAACACACAACCAAAAAAGTCCGAAAACTCTACAACGACAAAGTGCTTGCAGGATTTGCAGGCGCAACATCGGATGCCTTTACGCTTTTCGAAAGGTTCGAGGCGAAGCTCGAACAGTATAAAGGTAATCTTCCGAGGGCGGCCGTCGAGCTGGCCAAGGAATGGAGGACAGACAAATACCTGCGAAGGCTTGAGGCCCTGCTGGCAGTGCTTGACAGGCAAAATGCACTAATAATTTCCGGAACCGGGGATGTGATCGAACCTGATGACGGCATTGTAGCTATCGGCTCTGGAGCGCCTTATGCGCTTACTGCCGCCAGAATGCTGGTCAAATACACAAAACTTGACGCTGAACATATCGTGAAGGAAGCGCTGGAACAGGCGGCGGATATTTGCATCTACACAAACAACAACATCAGCATCGAAACTCTAAAATAAGAAAGGAATGGAAGTGACCGAAGAACCAAAGAAGAGGGGACGGGGAAGGCCGAAGAAAAGCGAGCAGGTACAGGCAAAGGCAAAAGTTGAGACAGCGACAGCACATCGTCAGCTTACACCTTCTGAGATCGTCGAAGAGCTGGACAAGTATGTGATCGGACAGGACAGCGCTAAGAAATCCGTGGCAATTGCTTTGAGAAACAGATGGAGAAGACAACAGGTCAAGGACATCATGAAGGATGAGATCATGCCGAACAATATCATAATGATAGGGCCGACCGGAGTCGGGAAAACTGAGATTGCAAGGCGCCTCTCAAAGCTGGCAAATGCCCCGTTCATAAAGGTTGAAGCTTCGAAATTCACTGAAGTGGGATACGTCGGACGTG
>DAIQRO010000355.1:1397-2390 GCA_036786155.1 Bacteroidota bacterium | reverse complement strand
TGACTGCATATTCACTATGTCAGGTCTTGACGATATTTCTTTTTCGGATGCAAGGAATTCTTCAGTGAAATTGATACTGAATCTGAAAAACATGCTGGACGGTGGAGCGCATTGCTACTTGTAATTTGAATCCTTCCCGCATAAGAACGAAGATGCTTTACCGCCTTTGGCATATTTCCTGTTTAAGCATTCAGCGCTGGGTCTTAAGCCGCTTATAGGATTCACTGACCTCAAGCAGGTTATTTCTGACAAACAGACAGCCCGTTTCAAGAAAGGGAAAGGGAAACAGTCAAAAGGAGAAGAAGAGTACGAATCATTTTCTTATAACCTCGTATTGCAGAACGAGCCAGAACAGCTTGAACTTAGCACATTTACCAGACCGCATGATTTTCTGAAATCAGGCTCTGCTTATATTTTTCATCATTTGATCAAGTGCGGAGGAAGTTCACTTGTCAAGGATCTGGTGAATTGGTTTGGTATGGAGTATGACCACATACTTGCAGGTGCCGAGGTGAATGGTCTCAGCAGATACAGATTCAATACTAACTTGCTGACAAGCGATCTGTGCATAACCAGTCATTTTCATTACAACGGATTCTTTGTAGCACAAAGGTATCCTGAGTTGCTGGATCCGAAGTTCAACATAAGGCTTTTCACTTTTGTAAGGGATCCGTTGAAGTTTCAAATTTCGCTATACTACTTTGCAAAGAAAAAGGGGGACATTGCGAACATTCCTCTCAGCAAATTCCTTACACTGATGCCCAATTATATGTCAACTCTATTCCCTTGTGATGAAGCCAATTACAGAGAAGTGCTTGACAGGTACTTTTTCATCGGTATTCTTGAAAGGATGCAGGAATCGGTTGACAAGCTGGCTGCATTGTCCGGCAAGAGGGGCTTCACTGTCAAGAAACAGAATGTATCCCCAAAAGATGAACAACAGGACTTGCTTGACGATCAGATTCTGAAGGAATTCAAAGAAATCAATCAACT
>DAIQRO010000355.1:0-1387 GCA_036786155.1 Bacteroidota bacterium | reverse complement strand
ACTGGATTACAAGATCTACGATTATTGCGTCGAAAAATTCAACAGACTTCCTTGAGATTACAGGCTTTTCAAGAACAGGATATCGGCTTGCCAGAAGAAATTCACGGAACCCCAAAACTTACACATGTTTGAACTAGGACGAATCAACCAATGGTGGGAAGTTGCGAAGAAGCATCCCTCCCTTTCCAGAAAGGAACAGACCTTGAAGCCACTTGGTTATGCGCACATGGTTAACCTCATTGAAGCATTTAAGCCGAAGAGAGTACTTGAGGTTGGCCATGGTGCAGGCTCATACCTCTTTGATATCTTCAGCGATAAGATAGAGTTCTGGGGGCTTGATGACACAATAGAAGACAATGCTGTTACAGCGGACTCACTGGCCGAGACAAAGAAGACCTATCCTAATGTCAGATTTGTCACAGGACTTCTTGGACAAAACAATCCCGAACTGCCGGACAATTACTTTGATCTTGTGTGTTCAGTTTCAGTGCTTGAGCATATTCCACACGAGCATCTTGATGCCGTCTTCAAAGACACATACAGAATTCTTCGCCCCGGCGGTATTGTCTCTCACAGTTACGACATAGCGTACAGATATGACACAAGCAAGGTTTTCAGTGCTTATGAATCAAACGGATTTGAATGGCTGAAACCCAGGCACACTATGAATGTTTTCTGGGATGACAGAATAAACGAATATGACAAGGAATCTCTGCTTGATGCATTTGAAAGAGTAATGGTGGAGAACCCTATGATGGTGACGGAAAAATTTCTGTGGCAGATCCCGAGAGAGAAGAGGCACACACCGCTGAACTATTTCACTGTACTCAACGCAGGCTTCAAGCCTTCTGAGCCAGGGAATACCTCAAATGCCGGAGCAGATGCACCCACTCCTGACAATTTTGATCAGTACTGTTATTCCCGCAGGTCTCATTTTAAATTCTTCAATGACAGCGGAACAGCACAAGCAATCCTTGGGTCAATTCAATCGCCTGATTCATCTGATGTCAGGAATTACCAGACCATGCTGGCATACTCATACATCAAAAACAATCTGAAGGCGGGAGCATCAATACATGAGAAAGGCAATCAGACACCACACGTTCTGAATCAGCAGAAGTCAGAATAAGACTGCACTGAATTGCTGCCAAAATTCAAGCCTGAACTGTTTCTAGAGGAAGAAGATGCTGAAGGTATTGATTTAATGCATTATGATCCGGCGGCTAACGACCTTAAGCTTCCTACTGAGAACTTTGATCTCATATTCTCTTTATCGATAATCAAAGGAGAACAGTTGGCCGGACCTGACTTCAGCCAATTCCTGAATGTCGTTATGCAATCGCTGAAGAAAGGAGGAGCGCTCTTGCTGTGCTTCACAACAATATGG
>DAIQRO010000354.1:481-2394 GCA_036786155.1 Bacteroidota bacterium | reverse complement strand
AACTTTCTCTGGCTTCCGGTTCTCAGACTCGCCGAGTTTCTCGGACTGAAGATGAAAGCAAGCAGGAACAACTGGATGAACATCAATGATATCACCAATCTGCTTGAAATGACCGGCTTTGAGGAGATCCGGTCCGGTAAGATGACATTGCTTCCTGTCGGAATACCTGTGCTTTCGGACTTCATTAATAATTACATTGCCAACCTGCCCATTTTCAATACTCTCTGACTTATGTCGTTCATAGTGTCAAAGCAGGTTCACAAATATTCCGAAGAGCTTAGCGTAAGTGTCGTTGTTCCTGCAAGAAATGAAAAAGGAAATATTGCAGAGATTGTCAGGAGAATTCCGCAAATGGGAAAGGAGACCGAAGTTGTCTTTGTTGAGGGAAATTCTACGGACGACACACTGGCTGAGATCAGGAAGGTCTGCAGTGAATACAGCGGTCCTTTGAAACTCAAGCACTTTGTGCAGGAAGGCAAAGGAAAGGCCGATGCTGTCCGCAAGGGCTATTCCGAATGCACAGGGGATGTGCTCATGATCCTTGACGCTGATATGACGGTGCCTCCGGAGGATCTTACAAAATTCTATGACTGCATTGCGGGCGGCAGAGGCGAATTTCTGAACGGCTCAAGGCTTGTATATCCGCTTGAAAAGGATGCGATGAGAACACTGAACATACTTGGCAATAAGTTCTTCTCAATCATGTTTTCATGGATACTTAACCAAAGCATAAAGGACACACTCTGCGGGACCAAAGTGTTTACAAGGTCTGATTACGAAAAGATAAAGTCAGCCAAGAGCTATCTCGGCGACTTTGATCCCTTTGGCGACTTTGACCTGATCTTTGGCGCGGCCAAGGCAAACCTAAAATTCAGGGAGATCCCGATCAGGTATAAGGCCAGGGTTTACGGTGAAACAAATATTTCAAGGTTCCGGCACGGATGGATGCTCCTGAAGATGACTGCTTATGCCATGAACAAATTCAAGTTTGTATGACGAAAGACATACTGCTTAAGCACAGGGAAGTCTGGAAACAGAAGAAGATCCTTCGCGAGATATATGAAGACTGGTACAGGATGATCATTTCAGACCTGAGCGAAGTTGAAGGCCCTACAGTTGAGCTCGGTGCCGGCGGCGGAAACTTCAAGGAGTATTATCCAAAGGCAATTTCGGCGGATATTGAGAAACGTGATTGGCTTGACATGTCATTTGATGCGCATGAAATGCCTTTTGAAGACGGGAGCATAGCCAACATAGTGATGATCGACGTACTGCACCATCTTGCGGATCCGCTGGCATTTTTGAACGAGGCATCAAGAGTGCTGGCATCAGGCGGAAGGCTATTGATGCTTGAGCCATATCCCTCCCCTTTTTCGAGAATAATCTACTCGCTTTTCCATCCTGAGCCGTTCATTTATGACGTTGACTATTTTTCAATGAATGCAAGACGCGAAAAGGATCCATGGGATTCAAACCAGGCAGTACCATATCTGATATTCCATAAACTTGCTGACAAATTTGAAGAGCGGTTTGGCAACCGGCTGAGGATCAGGAAAAGAGAGTTGCTTTCAATGCTTGCATATCCGTTATCCGGGGGATTTGAGAATAAACCGCTGATACCGGAATCTGTCATACGGTCAATTATGAAATTTGAAAACTCAATGTCCTTGCTGAGGAGATTCATGGCATTCAGAACATACATTGTTTTGGAAAGGCAATGATCCACTGATCAATGTAAATCTCTTTTGCAGAGTGAAAGAGCAAAGAGCTTCGCTCGCATCACAATTGCCTTAATCTGTTGATTCTCTGAACCTCAATAACTATTTTTTAAAAAAGTAAATCGAAAGGAAACATTCAAAAATGAAATTCACCTGGGTTTCGTTATCAAAGTTTTTTGCCGCTGTTCTTGCTGT
>DAIQRO010000354.1:0-471 GCA_036786155.1 Bacteroidota bacterium | reverse complement strand
ATGTTCATTTCATCATTTGCCAGTGCAGGCAATGTTTACCAGATAATCAATCTGAATGATGATGGTTCTGGTTCCATAAAACTCAGCTATAGTGCGCAGAACAGGGTCTTGAGGGCAAACAACTTTGTATTAGGCAAATTTGTGTTCAGTGATAAACTTGCCCGGCAGAACTTCACTTCTCCAAACACAACCGTGAAAACATCTCGGCTTGATTTTGATGTGAAAGATTCTACTTATTTTGTTACTGTAGAGCTTGATTTCAAAGATTTCAGCAAGCTCAATACAGCACCGGGTTTTTCGTTTATAAAATCGTACTGGTATGGTAGCGATACGGGGGCGGTATTTGAATATGTTATCACACCGGGGTCAGGTGCTGCTAAGTTTTTTGATGCGCTTTCATACATTGTTAACTTCCAAAGTGCCGTTAAGTCTTCCAATGGTGTCGTTAAAGGTAATAATGTTACTTGGGGA
>DAIQRO010000106.1:0-10580 GCA_036786155.1 Bacteroidota bacterium | reverse complement strand
AGGTGGAGAGCTTTTCATACACTTACGGTAAATACGGAACCGTCTCATGGAGATTCGGCATAAAGTATCCGATTCTCATGGCGGGGGCCTCAAAGTTTCTCATACTCCTCCTGCCGCTCTATTATCTGTTCACACTTTGGTTTGTGCTGATCCTCATGTGGCTTGATGTGCACACTGAAAATGAAACAGGTACCGGAGTGCTTATGGTATCTGTGAAGGAGTGAGCTCATGTACATTCCTAAACATACACTCATAAAGGACCGTGACGAGATATTCGACATCATCGAAGGCAACAGCTTCGGGATACTAGCGACAATTACTGAGGCCGGAATCAAAGCTGTTCATATTCCGATGATGCTCATCAGGGATGAAGGTGAATTCGGCACACTCTGCGGCCACATCTCCGCCGCCAATGATCTGTTTGAGGGGATCTCAGGCGAATCGCTTGCAATTTTCTCCGGCCCGCACTGCTATGTGTCACCGTCGTGGTACGAAACAGCAAGGGCGGTTCCCACATGGAATTATGTTGCGGTGCATGCATACGGGAAATTGAATGTGATTGAGGACTTCAAGAGCAAAGCAAAGATCGCGCGCATGCTTGTTGAACACTATGAAGACAGCACTTCAGGCTACAGCATTGCCGCCCTTGAAGAGACTTACTTCAGCGGGCTTGTTAAGGGAACAAGGGCATTCCGGATGAAGATCAGCAGGCTTGAAGGAAAGAAAAAGCTCTCGCAAAATCATCCTCCTGAAAGACAGGCGCTCGTAGCGCAAAAGCTTGAGGAGTCGGATGATGCGCAGGCAAATGCGGTTGCAGTCTTGATTAGAGAGAACATCAGCAGATCAAATGGATGAAGTAAAGGGGCTCACTGTAATAATGCCATGCTATAATGAAGCAGGCTCGCTGAGAAGCTTCCTCCCGGAAGTGCTGAATCTTGCCGGGCCGCAGGGATGGTGCATGATCGCGGTTGACGACGGCTCAACTGATGAAAGCGCGATGATTCTTGAGGCGATGAGCGCTCACTATCCTGAGCTAAAGGTGATAAGGCATAACACAAACAAAGGTTACGGCGCCGCGCTTAAGACAGGCATTCAGAATACTGTAACGGAATTTGCGGTGACAATTGACGCCGACGGCCAGCATTTCCCTGACGACATTCCACGGCTGATTCAAAAGCAAAAGGAAACTGATGCAGACCTTGTGGTCGGAAGCAGAACTGATCACAGTGCAGGAGGCAGGTACAGGTCCGCAGGCAAGTGGGCGATAAGAAAGGTAGCGCACATACTCACTGAAACACATGTGTCCGATCTGAACTCCGGCATGAAGCTCTTCAGGACAGGGAAAGCGAAGGAGCTCATCCGGCTGTGTCCAGACAGCATGGCATTCAGCGATGTGCTTACGCTTTCGTTTGCAGCAGAAAGGAATCTTGTGGTTGAAGAGCCGATCAGGATACGGCCGAGAACATCGGGATCAAGCACCATCGGAATCACAACGGCATTTGACACCCTGCATGAAATACTCAACATCGTAATGCTGTTCAATCCGATCAGGATATATCTTCCTATAGCCATTCTCATGTTTATGCTCGGACTTCTGTGGGGAATTCCGATCATGATTGCTGGAAGGGGAGTAAGCGTGGGCGCGGCACTGCTGATGCTGACCGGTGTTATGGTTTTTCTGCTGGGACTGATCGCAGAGCAGTTATCCAAGCTCAGAAAGGGTGATGCGAAATCTGCGGTTTCAGCAGGAAGCGTTTCACTGCGTATGAGTGAAGACACTGAAAACACGAAAGCAAATTCTTAGTGTCAAAATTACAGGTAAATTCACGCGTAACTATTGTGCTTGCCGCGGCGCTTGCCGTAAGGCTCACTATGCTCTTCATAGATACACCGCCGCTCAGGTCAGACAGTCTTACTTACCACAAGCTCGCAATGTCAATACTCTCAGGCGAGTATGCCCGTGACGGCTACCCGACAGCTTTCGTTGTGCCCGGATATCCGCTGTTCCTTGCGGGCATATATTCGCTGTTCGGCAGCGGTGAAACAGCCGTCAGGATAATCCAAAGCATTCTTGATGTTGCAACTGCATTTCTGTTCTATTTAATCTGCCGGAAGATCTTTGACAAGCGCAACGCCTTCGTTGCATTGATCATTTTTGCATTCTTCCCCTCCAACATCTTGTATACGCAGGCAATACTGACCGAGACATTATTCGGATTTGCATCAATGCTGTTCCTGCTTTTTGTTTACGGAGACGTTGTGCAGAAGCGACCATTCATCTCAGGGCTCTTGTTCTCTACAGCTTTGCTTATCAGAACTTCTTTTCTTCTTTGCATTGTGCCGGTTGCCTTTTATCTGTTCAGATCAGTGGGCAGTGTTCCCGAAGCGGCAGGACCGAAGACAATCGCAGGAAAAGCATTGCTGTTTGCTGCCGGAGCATTGCTTGTCATGTCGCCCTGGCTGATCCGCAATAAGATCACGATCGGAGAATATGTGCTTTCAACTCAGGGAGGAAGCACGCTTTGGGAGGGAAGCAATCCCCGCGCAACAGGCACATGGAACAAGGAAGCCGCTGATGCCAACCCTCTGTTTGAAGAAAAGGATGAGCTGAAAGCCGACAGGGAGTTCAGGAAACAGGCGCTGCAATTCATGAGCGAGAATCCCGCAAAGTTCATTGAGCTTGGTTTCAGGAAGATCGCATATTTGTTTTCAAGCGAGAGAATGGCTGTTTTGTACTTCTCTGAAACACAGCCGGGAACCAGATCAACTGAAGTTTATAGAAGAACGAACCCGTTAATACTTGCACTGGTCAACATTCCTTACTTTGCCGTGATTCTTCTTGGCTTATGGGGAATGCTGATTCCGTATAAGAAGAGATCACTGACAGCGGGAATTGTGCTTGCATGGATAGCGACGGTATTCATGTTTGTCGGGCTTCCCAGGTATCATTATGTTCTGATACCATTCTTTGTGATCGGCACTGTAAATCTGTTAAGCGCAGGAGTTTCTTCCGTACTCGGTCAAAGAGCGGTGGTGAAGATCGCCGGGGCATTGGGAAGTCTGTTCCTGCTTGCTTTGTGGTCCGCCGAATTTTATTTGCTATTCATGAAGCAAGATTGAAGAAGGTACTGATCATTACATATTACTGGCCGCCAAGCGGCGGAGCCGGAGTTCAGCGGGTTCTGAAATTCTCAAAGTACCTTGCCCGGCTTGGATACAAACTGTTCATAGTTACTGTAGACGAGAAGGCCGCAAGTTACCCTTCATTCGACGAGACCTTCGCGAAGGACGTACCGGCTTCAGCAACAGTAGTGCGCACGCAGACATTTGAACCGTTCAATGCATACTCAAAGATCATAGGGCGAAGATCAATACCGACGGGATTTTCAAATGAAAGCAATCCGGGACTTGTACAGAAAGCGACGAGATTCATCAGAGGAAACTTCTTCATTCCCGATGCGAGGAGGGGATGGGTAAGCTATGCCGTAAAAGCGGCGTCGGAGTTGATCCGGAAGGAAAGCATAGATACCGTGATATGCACAAGCCCGCCTCACTCGGCACAACTTGCAGGACTTGAACTGAAAAGGAAATTCAACATCAGGTATATCGCCGATCTTCGCGATCCGTGGACAGACATCTACTACTATGACGAGTTCATGCACCTGCCCCATGCAAAGAACATTGACAGGTGCCTTGAGCTTAAAGTTCTTGAAAGGTCTGATGCAGTGGTCACCGTCAGCGATGAGCTCAAAAAACTCTTTCTCGGCAAATCACAAAACATCAGCCCTGCTAAGATCACAGTCATTCACAACGGATATGACGAAGATGATTTCAGGAAAGAAAGCACGGCGAAAGGGAAAGACTTCGTGATAAGTTATACCGGAACGTTGGCTGACAGCTATGAGCCCGAAGTATTCTTAAGAGCGCTCAGGAAAGTTGTACAGTCGCAAACCGGAATGAAAGTGGTTCTGCACTTAATTGGCAATCCTTCGGAGTCCATTATGAGAAAGGCCGAAGAGCTTTCGATTGCAGACTGCATCAGGCTCACGCCTACGGTTTCGCACGAGAAGTCGGTGGAAATGCTCTTTGCCAGTGATGCACTGTGGCTTCTTATTCCGCGCGTAAAGGACGACAAGGGAATTCTAACGGGCAAACTGTTTGAGTACCTTGCATCGAGAAAGCCTATCATTGCTGTCGGTCCGGTTGACGGGGATGCAGCGAAAATAATCAGCGAATGCAATGCGGGAAAAATGTTTTCGAGGGATCAGGAAGACCGGATCGCCGAATACATTCTCGTGCTTATCAATGCCAGGATGAACGGAGAGCAGTTGGATAATGCCGGGGACACTTTCAAGAAATACTCAAGAAGGAAACAGGCCGAAGCGCTTGCAAAAATTATTGGACAGAATAATTGAATTGACCTGCGAGCGCAATACAAGGGCGCATTTCCTCAACTAAGTAGTTAGAATCTTTACGGCATATAAACTATTTTAATCAAATTTTTACTTACTGATGGCAAAAGACAAACCGAAGACCAGGGCCTCCGGCGTTTCCTCAGGAACGGCCGCCCTGAAGAAAAAGACTGACAATTCATTTGATTTCGGCAGTTACGATTCGCTGATCTATGTTGCAATAATCATACTTGCCGTGCTGATCTTCTTCAAAGACGGCGTGTTCGGCGGAAAAGTCTTCGCCACAAGCGATAATATTGCATTCGACAGTTTCAGAAATTTTCTCGAAGATGCGAAGAAAAGCGGCGTGTTTCCCCTCTGGACCCCGCACATCTTCATGGGCATGCCGAATTTCCCTGTGATCGGTTTCAATCCGAGAGTGTATGACTTCTTCTACTATATCTGGGATTCCGTATTCGGTGCGATCACGAACTCTTCCACGAATACGGTATTGCCGATCGTTATGTACTATGTGATCTTCGGCATCGGATTCTATTTTTACGCCGCCAACAGATTCAGAAACAAGCTCATCGCGCTTTACTGCGCGCTTGCGGCAACATTTGCAACCGACTTCATTCAGCGGATAGTTGTAGGGCACAATACAAAGGTCTTGTCGCTTGCCTTCTTTCCGTTCATACTTCTTGTAATTGACAAGCTTGCAGATTCATTCAGCAAGGGTGAGAAAGGCATGTTCTCATACAAGAACCTGCTGAACCTCTTCTTCCTTGCACTCATGCTTCACATACAGTTGAATTCCAATCACATACAGATGATATTCTATTCATATCTGTTCATCGGAATTTATCTATTGTATCTGATCATCCAATCAGCAGTTCAGAAGCATAACATCGCCGGCATGATCAAGGCAGGAGCATTCTTCGTTGTAGCCGCTTTGATTGCCGTTGCAATGAATGCAGACGTGCTCATGACCATGAAGGAATACAACAAGTATTCGATCAGAGGCGAAGCCGGCATAGAAGCGAAACTTGATCCCAAGGTTTCAAACGACACGCCGCTTGATTATGAGTATGCAACCAACTGGTCGTTCAGTCCCGGGGAAGTGATAACATTCCTTCTACCCTATTACTACGGATTCGGCGATGTGCAGGTGCAGGGGCAGAAGGCAAATCTGTACTGGGGGCAAATGCCGTTCACTACCAACCCTATGTATTTCGGAGTTGTGGTGCTTGTACTTGCTCTTATAGGCATTTGGTACAACTTCCGCAGGGACGCAGTGGTGCAGGCAATGACTGTCATCACATTCCTCTTTCTTCTCATGTCGTTCGGAAGAAATTTTTCGGTGATCTACGACCTGTTCTTCTACTACTTCCCGTTCTTCAGCAGTTTCCGCGCGCCGGTGATGATACATCACTTCATGAACATCGCAATAGTGATACTCTCGGGTTACGGGCTGAAGTCAATTGTCGAGTCTGCGGCATCCGGTGCCGGAGAGGAGAGATTCAAGAAGGTCGCTTATGCATTCTTCGGAGTGGCGGGAATAATGGTACTGATCTCTGTATTCGGATTTCAGGATTCGTACGCTTCATCTATTGCAAACAGCCCGCTTGCGGAAAAGCTGAAACAGCAAGGCGCAAACTCACAGCAGATCTCTCAATATATGAAACAGATCTCCAGCATTGCATACGAGAACATTATCAGCGACCTCAGGCTTCACGGATTCTTTATCGCTATTCTCACGGCGCTTGCATACTTCTTTGTCACAGGAAAAGTGAAGGGGAAGATGTTCCTTGCGGGAGTGATCCTGCTTACAATATTCGACCTGTGGAATGTGAACTTCAAAACACTCCACTGGGATGAACCGGGAGAAGAGAAGACGGCCTTTGCAGAAAGAGACTACATTACCTGGCTGAAGAAGAATGAAACCGATCCTTACTCATACAGAGTGGCAATGATGAAAGGGCAGGGGCTTGCGACCGACAATTCGCTTGCGTATTTCGGCATACAGTCATTCAACGGCTATCACGGAGCAAAGATAAGAATTTATCAGGATGCAATTGATATTGCCGGAGGCAACAATCCATTGCTTCTTACTCTCGGCGGTGTGAAGTACGCAATCTCAGATGCGCCGATGCAGGACACGAATTTTGTGCAGGTTATGAAAGGCAACGGTGTGAACATTTACAGAAACAATGCATTCGGTTCAAAGAACTGGTTCGTTGACGAGTACAAGGTTGACAAGGACATCAGCATACTCAACAGCATCCGTGACATGAGCTTCGATCCGGACAAGCTGGCATTTCTTGAGAAGGATCCGGGTGTTAAGATTGACAAGCCTGATTCAACTGCTTCGGTGAAACTGGTGAAGGCTGATATTCACAATCTCGAATATGATGTAAGTGCAAGCGGGAATAATCTTGTCGTATTCAGCGAGATATACCTGCCGTTCGGATGGAAAGCATTCATAGACGGAAAGGAGGCGGAAATACTGAAGACCAATTATCTGCTCCGTTCGTTAATCGTTCCGAAAGGCAATCATAAGGTGGAGTTCAGATACGAGCCTCAGACCTACTTCACCGGCAAGACGGTAAGCACGGCGGCAAATGCTGTGCTCGGGGTGATACTTGTTGCAGGGGTGATCGGATATGCCGCAGGCAGGAAGAAGAAGCCGGCCGCAGATGAGAAGACGGAAGAGAAGAACGCCTGACGCCGTGTTTGCATTGCCTCTAATAATCGCCTGAAGGCCCTAAGACAATGTGCGGAATCTTCGGCGTACTCAGAAAGAACGGCGGCGGCATTGATACGGCGCGGCTGAGATCCGCGGTAAGGATCATAAGCCACCGCGGCCCCGATGACGAGGGCTATGCGGTGTTCAACACTTCATCCGGCGTTTATGAAGACCGCTACGACGACAACTCACAGATAAGAAAGGGATCTCATATCCTCTCACAGGAGGGCGGTGCATTCGATCTTGCATTCGGATTCAGAAGACTTTCCATTCTCGACCTTTCTTCCAACGGACATCAGCCGTTCACCAATGACGACAGAAGCGTCTGCCTTATCTTCAACGGCGAAATTTACAACTACATCGAGATCCGTGAAGAGCTTGTTCAGAAAGGTTACAAATTCAGGACAGGTACTGATACTGAAGTGATACTGAATTCATACCTTGAATGGGGAACCGACTGCCTTCAGCGCTTCAACGGCATGTGGGCGATCGCGCTTTATGATGTTAAGAAGGATCTTCTGTTTTGCTCACGGGACAGGTTCGGAGTGAAACCGTTCTACTACTACGACGGGAAAAATGAATTCATCTTTGCTTCCGAACTCAAATCAATTACGGAATACTTCAAGGGCGATGACGGATTTTCAAAGATCCTCAATGAAGACATCGTATATGACTATCTTGTAAACAACTTCGTTGATCACACTCCGGAAACTTTCATAAAAGGCATTATGCATCTTCCGCCTTCTCATTTCATAAGGGCGGAGTCAGGCAAGCTCGCAGTTGAAAGATACTTCAGCCTTGAGATCAACAGGCAATTGGGAGAATATGATGCAGGCCGTTTTTCAGAGCTGAGCTCAGATTACGGCGACCTACTTAATGATGCGGTGAAGCTCAGGCTTAGGTCGGATGTGCCTGTTGGCACATGCCTCAGCGGCGGACTTGATTCTTCAACCATTACATACTTCATCGGCAAAATGCTTTCTGGCGACGGAATGCCGATGCAGCAGATCGGTGACAGGCAGAAAACATTTTCGGCGGTGTATGATGACCTTATGTATGATGAAAGGAAGTTCATCGAGCAGATAGTAAAGGAATCCAACTGCAGTTCGAATTATGTCTTTCCGGACAAAGCGGATTTTTCCGCGGAGGCGGAAGACTTCATCTTTCAGCTTGATGAACCCGTTGCCGGAACATCTCCTTATGCCCAATGGAATGTGATGCGGCTTGCACGGCAGAACGGCGTGACAGTCCTGCTTGACGGACAGGGAGCCGATGAATCTCTGGGAGGATATGAAGTCTATTTCGGATTTCTTTACTCCAATCTTTTCAGAAGCGGAAACTATGCAAGTCTGTTATCGGAAGTTCTTAAGAATTTCAGGAAGGGCCTTGAGATTTCAACAAGGGGATTGAAGTATTATCTTACCCAGAAAGGCGGAAATGTGAAGAGTTCCACTTCGCAATATTACTCTGCGAAGTTTCTCGATTCTCATAAAGACAGAAGCGTGCTGTCGTTCAGGACAACAGACAATCTCAATGTGAAGTTGTTTGAAGACCTTACATCGTACATCCTTCCTTCCCTTCTCCGTTACGAAGACAGAAACGCGATGAAGTTTTCAATCGAATCTCGCACACCGTTCCTTGATTACAGGTTGGTTAAGATGCTCTTTGAAACCGAAGGCATTTACAAGATACACAACGGCTGGAGCAAGTGGATATTAAGGAATTCAATGAACGGCAGGCTTCCCGACGGGATCACGTGGAGGCGTGACAAGAAAGGATTTCCCACTCCCGAGAGAAAATGGATGATGAAGCTTAAGAAGGATTTTACTGAAACGCTTGAAAATGACCGGTCCGGAGTTTCAGAGCTGTTGAATTCGATAGTGATAGTCAGCAACTATGATGCAATAATTTCGGACGCTTCAATCAAGTCTCACTTTCTCTGGAAGATCTACAACCTGCTGAAATGGTGCAGACTGTACGGCGTCAGACTTTAGGATAAATCATCTAACAATATCATCATGGACAAAGGAACACAAACAATGATCGAAAACCTGCGGAAGAACACGGGCAAATCGCTCGATGAGTGGGTTTCGACAGTGAAGTCAAAGAACTTCGCAAAGCACGGCGAAATGATGAAATTCCTCAAAGAGGAACACGGACTCACTCACGGCTTTGCAAATCTGATCGCGCACAGTTCCAAAGGAACTCTCATAGACTCTGACGAGAAAGGCGCGGATGCAGTTGAGTTGCAGTATAAAGGGAAGGAATCCCTGAAACCGATCTATGAACATCTTCTTGCAAAGATAATGAAGTTCGGAGAGGATGTTGAAGCGGCGCCGAAGAATGCGTATGTGAGTCTGAGAAGGAAGAAACAGTTTGCCATGCTCATTCCCGCTACCAAGACAAGGTTTGAGATAGGGCTTAATCTCAAGGGCAAGCCCGGCAAAGGCAAACTGGAAGAAGTGAAGGCGGCCAACTCAATGTGCACGCATAAGATTAAGGTCGAATCTGTTGATGAGATAACGGATGATATTCTTGAATACCTGAAAGAAGCTTACGAAGGGGCTGGATAGGAAATGAACAGTGACGATAAACTCAGGTATCCGATAGGCATGCTGGCTCTGCCCGATGAGATCACGGATGTGCATATAGTTGAGTGGATTAAATTCATAGAGGAATTTCCGGCAAGGCTGGAAGCTGCAGTGAGAGAACTTGGAAACGCCGCACTTGCAAAGAATTACAGGCCGGGCGGATGGACGGGCCTGCAGGTTGTTCATCACTGTGCTGACAGCCACACCAATGCTTACATCAGGTTCAAACTTGCGCTGACGGAGGATACACCGGAGATAAAGCCATATAAGGAAGACAGGTGGGCGGAGCTTGCCGATTCGAAGAATATGCCTGCGGAATCGAGCATCGCTTTGCTTGTGCCTCTTCACACGAAATGGGTGTTTCTGCTTAAGAGCTTCAATGAGATTGATTTCAGCAGGAAGTATTATCATCCCGATGAAAAGAGGGAATTCACGTTGGCGGAAGCTCTCGGGCTTTATGCATGACACTGCGAACATCATCTGGCACATCTTGACCTTCTGAGGGATGCCTGAGGCAGAATCAAAACACCGAACAGCAGAATTGTCATGATCAATTACCTTATGATAGCGGCGGGCGGTGCGCTCGGCAGTGCAGCAAGGTTCGGCCTGTCTTCGCTCATACAAAAGAGTGCCGGCATCGGCTTTCCGTACGGTACGCTAAGCGTCAATATCATCGGATGTTTCATGATCGGAATTGTAGCTGAGATGTTTGAAGATCTTTTGGTACCCTCGGAATGGAGAAGCTTCACATCGATTGGTTTCCTGGGCGGCTTCACAACCTTTTCGACATTCTCGCTTGAGACAGTCAATCTCATAAGGGAAGGGGAGAGTATGCAGGCAATTGCAAATGTG
>DAIQRO010000105.1:1445-10588 GCA_036786155.1 Bacteroidota bacterium | reverse complement strand
AAATGTTTACGGAAAGGATTGATAAGGGCAGGCAATACAGTGGAATGAAAAAGGCAGGCACTTTGTGCACCTGCCTCAAAAATACGGATCCTGCTTTGCGGAAATCAGAACGGAAGGTCTTCGTCTTCCGTGTTCATGTCATCACCCGCCGCCTGCCTTGCAGTTTCAGAACTGCCTTCAGACATCTGCAGCTTCCACACTACAAGACTGTTGAAGTAAGTCTTTACGCCTTCCTTGTTTGTCCACGGCTTTCCGCGAAGATCAAAAGTGATGTCAACCTCATCGCCGACCTTGTACATGTCCAGCAAGCCTGTGTTATCCTGATGAAGTTCGAACTTTATGTATTGCGGAAATGACGGATTGTCCGAGTACTCAACAACGAAATCCCGCTTCTTGAATTTATCGGTAACTTGCTTTGTATCAGAAATTTCGTGGATCCTGCCTTTGATGTTCATTTTCTTGTTCTGTTTTGAAGCAAGTTATCAAAACCCGCGCAAAGTTGAAATTTATTTTAGCTGATAACTGCAAACTGTCCTGTTCAGTGGGAAGAGCCTGCGGAGGCTCACAACAATCCCCCGCAGTGCTCTCTCATGTATGACCGGACTCTTCCGGCGTCAGCTGATTCCGTTGTAGTAGTTGTCCCTGGTATCTTCATTTTCTCTGATCTTCCTGAGCCAGTTAAGCTTCGCCATTCTTTCCCTGCGTCTGAGTTCAGCCAATCCTGCAGCGGACTTGTCAAACCTGCTGAAGTTCCTGATGTCCATGCTCGAAGCCGCGGCTTCAACATCGTGATCGGCTCCGGAATAAGTGATTGTCCAGTTGCCGGACTTTCTGAGCTCTTCCTGCAAGTTCACAATGTCCCTTCCTGAAAATTCCCTGGATGCATTCTCGAAACCGTCGGTAAGAATGCTTACAAGCACTTTGTATTTCCTTTGAAACCGGAGTTCGTCCCTGAGCCCGGAGATGCTCCTGCCCACCGCATCGAAGAGCGGGGTGGCGGCGTCCGGCCTGTAGTTCCTTCCCGTGATTATCTCAAACCTCTGGAGAGGAGCTGAATTCAGATAGCTCTTCATCCCGTTGGAATTGAATGTGGCAAATGTTACGAAGTGCTCCTGCTCCGGAAAGTCCTTCGCGCACTCCTTTGTTGACAATACGATCTCATTGAATGTCTCAATGATCGGCTCTCTGATGCTGTTCATAGAACCGCTCTCATCAAGAATGATGAGATGGTGTACCTTCTGTCCTGTTTCCATTTTTCCTCCTTTTTGGGTTTGAGTTTCAGTCGATTAAGTTACTTTCTGTTTGCTTTTCTGAATTTCCTCAGTTCTTTTAAAAGAGCTTCAACCTCGTTTTCATTGAAGTCTTCAGAAGCGATCAGCCTCATTGCAGATTCATAGTCGCGCCTGAGAAGGTCCTTGAATTTCATACCTTTGTATCGACCGAAATTCAGAATGAGGTCATCAAGGTTTTCCCAATAGACTTTTCCACCAGTTTGCCCTGGCCTGAACAAAGCAGTCAAATGTATGGGCGTCGTGCCGTAGTTGAGCCTGAACAAGGTCATATTGTCATCGTGGTGGCGGAATTCAATCCCTGCCGCTACCGCCTTGTGCTCTTCGCCTTTGGCATCATTCACGCTCTTCATTGCATGGCTGAGTTCCTTGATCGCCTCTTCTTCACTGATCTCCCCTGTGTTGTAAAGGTCAATATCCATATACGCTGCCTTTAACAACTTCGGAAAATACTCCGCGTAAACGGCGGAGCTGTTGAAAGACTCTATGCTGGCAATGTCTTTGCCGATGAATATGGCCATACCATTGCAGGCTACTTCCGGAAATATGTCGTTGAGATTTTTTGCAAAGCTGTGAGACATGCTCTCGAACACGTCCGAAAGGTTTGAGGTGTTTGAGCTGAACGATTTTCTCGATTCGTATTCACTCACATTGCGCCACACATCCGACTGGTCGGACCTGTGCTTCAAGCCCTGCCTTAATGATGCTGAAACTTTCACCATCTTTTTCATCCGCATTGCCGAAGGCTCATAAAACTCGGATGCCGCAAATGACCTCGACTGGTATCTCCATCTTCCCGCTTCAATACAGCTTACCGGCAACACTGTCACAGACCCGGGTTCGATCAACACCGAAGTGTTCAATACCCTGTCCTGCTTTGCACCCTTGAGTATCTCACCATCGGAGAAGAATACATAGTGATCGGATGAATTGCTTACTTTGAGATTGTTCACACTACCCGATTCGTCCACTTCCTCAATCCTGATCGCACCTTTTGAAACGGCATCCTGCAATGAGATGTAACTGAAGCTGTCCGCGTCCTTTGACCTGAACTGAACAATGCTGATCATTCCGCTTTTTGCAAACGACGATCTTTCGAAGTTCATTTCGATAACCTCCCGTATTGTTTTGATTCAAAATTAGGAATTTGATCAACGCAATAAGTTTCCGCAACGTTGCTGTAACGTTGAAGAAATATTGCTGTAACAGATCCCCCTTTATCTTATATACTCAGAGTCAGGGTGATTTTGGCGGGTCCGGAAAAAATTCTTTTGAGAAAATTTCCAGCAGTCTGCGGATATTGCCCGGGGAGAGAAAATTAAGTTGATCAAATTTGAGCATTTCCCCGTGAATATAATATTCGGCGCTATCCATTCTATCAGGCAGTTGAAACATTATATCACCTGTATCCTTTGGTGGAACTTGTCTTTGAAATCTCAGGTCGCTTCTCTTAGGCATGCCATGTGCTTCCTTCCTCTCACTTGCATGCTTCTTTGCCTTTCTAATGATCCTTCTCCAGATGTTCCAGCCCTCACTCGGCTCAAGGTTCAAATCCCTCGCCACTTCGGATATCAATCCGTGGCCGCTTGCTTCTGTGATAACTTCGCTCAACGTACCGAGAAACTCCTTCTCTTCATCACTGAGGACCTTTTTCAAGCTTGCAACAAAATGGTGAATGGAATCGAAGCCTTCGGGAACGAGTATCTCCGTCTCCTCCGTATCGGGGATCTCTTCACCCTCATCCTGAATTGTCATGATTGAAATGATCTTGCTGAACTTATCCTTTCTTACGAAATCTTTCATCTTATTCCTGAAGACAGTAATGAAGAACGCACGTGCGCTCCCTCTGTTTTCATCATACTTGCTGAGAAATACTATGACGGTGTCCTGAAATAAGTCCTCGCAGATATCCGTGCGGATATTATAGAGGTTGTTATGTGAAAGTATCTCGTTCTTGAATCTAATGAACTCTTTATAGGTACTCTCAAGGCTTTCTAAGGCCATAATGTCCTCCATTGTATTTAAGTTATTGAATTCTTTTTCTGTGAGAATGCCCTGTCGCAGGCGAAGCTACCTGATGGTGATCAGCTGTTTCTCTAAGTTGATACCGTACCTCTTCGAATACTTTTTCCCTTCACTTTCTATGAGAAAATACTTTGCATAAACGTCGTGCTTAAGCAGTCTTTTTATTTTGATATTCATTCTTGTCACATTCGCCCTGAATGTGGCGCATGCAATTGACTTCGCCCTCTCAAGCGTAATTCTTGCAGATTCTGCATCAGGGAAAAATTCACTGTGATATTCCAGAACATGCTCGAAAAACTCCGGCGGAACATTAGCTATGCCAAATCTGAGGTAGTCCTTTCCTTCCATTGCTCGCTCGGCAAAGATCACATAATATACAAACTCCATTGGGCTGAGGGTCAGTTCTTTCTCGCCAATGTGAACTTCAGCAATTTGCCTGTTAATCCTGAGCCGCGGAAGGACTGACTTCTTCAGCTCCTTATTCTCCTTCACTATCTTCTCTATGCGGGGCAAGGCAGCGCTGAGTTTTACAGGCCTCACCACGGGCACCCCCCACTTCGGGTCATCGCTTCTTACAAGCTTCAGGGGAAAAGCTCCGGATTCGGCAATGAGTATCCAGCAGGCCTGCATTGAAGGAGTGCCCGAGGATATTGCCGCTACGTAGTGCCTGTTTCTCTCCTGAACTGTTTCGAGGTAAGCAAGCAGCTTCGGATAGATCTCGTTGTGATCTGTGGGATCCTTTATCTTAAGCTCACGCATCACCACATTTCCGCAAAGGCCTCTACCCAAAAGCTGTGATCTTACATACTCCCCGATACCTTCAAAATCATAGAACTTGCTTTCGCTCCAAAGAAGGTGGATCTCATCAAATCTGTGATTCACCGCAACGGTCAGGATAGCTCCGTCCTTCTCCTTGTTGGCGTCATTAAGCCCTACAAATGAGAATAAGATCTTTTTTACTGCGATACCGCTAATGATTTTGATTGACGAAATAGTTTGCGGCAAAAATAGTCAAAATGATTTTCAGAACAAAATTCTGTCTGATCATGAATCAACTTCGACTTGGCACATTAAGTCAAGGTTTGAAATTGCTCCGCAGTCTTTCATTTGAATTCTACACATGACACCATATTTGCTTTCATTCTAAATATCATCACTCTAATTTTGCACTATAGTTCAATGCAGTGATTCAACATGACAACTCTAAAAATCTTACCGAAAGGAGTAATTGCAAATGAACGCGGCACACTTTCATCTGGTCATAAATCACTTTCCAGTGATCGGAACGATCATAACCATGTTTCTGCTTTTCATCGGCATCCTCAAGAAGAGCGATGATGTGAAGAAAGCGGCAATGCTCGTTCTGATATTGACAGCAGTTGTGACAATACCTGTTTATATCTCCGGCGACGGCGCTCAGGAGATGATCGAAGGGAATTATGATGATGTGGATGAGCAGTATATTGACCAGCATGAAGACTTTGCGCTGTACAGTTTCATTGCCATGGACATTGTCGGAGCTTTGGCAATTCTGTCAATGTTCCTGTACAGAAAGCCGAAGGAGATCTCAAATTCATACGCAGTCATTATGTTTGTGCTCGTTCTCGCAGTCAACGGAATGATGGCTTACACAGCAAACCTTGGAGGAAAGATACATCACCCTGAGATCAGGTCTGATGCTGTGCAGAATGACACCTCCGGCAAAACAGATGACAAACAGAAGGACGGTGATGGGAACAGTAAGGGGAAAGAAAAGGACGAAGACGAACAATGAACCGGCCGTTTCCCTAACTTGTCCGGTTTGATTTTTGCATATCCTCAAGCTTGTTTATGGCCTGCTGAATGTCCGCAGGAAGTTCTGATTCAAACCGCAAATGTTCACGGGAGGATAAATCCAAGTACCCTGGCATGAAGCGCCTGCCTCGGCATCATCTCAAGAAGATTCTTAGCCGTTGAATTGAGCCTTGAAGTCATGTTTACAGAATGCGGGTCCCTGCCTCCGTAGGTTTCGTCTCCGAATACAGGATGCCCTGTATGAGCCATGTGTACCCTGATCTGATGTGTCCTGCCGGTTTCAAGATTCAATTTCACAAGAGAGAGAAAATCATACTCAGCAATCACCTCATAGTGAGTCACCGCTTTCTTGCCTGAGTCATCACCATCCTTAAGCACAGCAACCTTTTTTCTGTCACGCTTGTCTCTTCCCAGCCGCGTTTCGATTGTTCCTTTGGCGCTCTTGAATTTACCCCAAACCAGCGCATTGTACTCCCGCTCAATGGTATGATGAAAGAACTGCTCCGACAATTTCCTGTGAGTCACTTCATCTTTCGCTATGACGATAAGGCCCGATGTGTCCTTATCGAGCCTGTGGACAATGCCTGCCCTTTCGAAGCCATTCAGTTTGGACAGCGAGCCGTCATGAAGTCCCGAATAGTATAGAATGGCATTTACAAGAGTGCCGCTGTAATTTTTGTATGCAGGGTGCACAACCATTCCGGGCGGCTTGTTTATCACCATCAGGTTCGGGTCTTCATAACTGATGTCAAGCGGAATGTTCTCGGGAAGCACATCCTGCTTCTCCGGCACGTCAAGTTCTATTTCAATCTCGTCTTCAGGTTTTACAAGGTAGTTCGACTTCACAACTTCGCCGTTCACGGTCACATAGCCGAGGTCAATCGCCTTCTGCACTTTTGTCCTCGACGCATTTTCAATGAAGCGGGCAATGTACTTGTCAATTCTCTCTCTTTCCCCGATCTTCGGAACCGTCAGATTATAGAATCTTTCCAAATGATAATTATTGATCTCTGCAAAAATAGCAGAATCATTTGTAAGATTGACAGACTATGAAACATCCCGGCAATTGCATATCATACTCATGCAAATTTACTTAGCTTTGAAAAATTCGGAAAAGTCGTTTTATGAAACACACATTTACAGCATTGATATTCCTGCTGTTGTCCGCGTCCTGGTCACCGGCGCAGTGGGTTGTACAGCATAATCCTTCGTTCGCACAGACCATTTCTTCATTGAGGTTTTATGATGCAAATACGGGCTATCACACTACGAGTCTGTTCAACGGCTCTAATTTCAACATCTATAAGACTACAAACGGCGGCCTGAATTACTCAGCCCAGAATTCCGGATATACTTCACAAAGATTCATGTCAATTTGGATCATTCATCCCGATACTGTATTCATCAGCGGAAACTACGGCAAGATCATACGAACATATAATGGCGGCAACAACTGGGTTACGGTCAACTCTGATACTCTCATTCAGTACTGGGGCCTGCAATTTGTGAATTCATCCACCGGATTTGCTGCCGGAAGTTTCGGGAAGATCATAAAGACCGTTAACAAAGGAGACAACTGGACTACATTGAACACAGGAGTAACGGCGGCTCTTGACGGCCTCTGGTTCCTTGATGAGAATACCGGATACGCCGGAGGATCAACCGTAATAATGAAAACAACGAACTCGGGAGATACGTGGACATTGCAGCAGGGCATATTTTCATCCTTTGAAACAGCTACCGCTATAGTATTCAGAGATCAGAACACAGGATACTATGCAACAAATGCCGGAAGGATAGTTAAGACAACCAATGGAGGAAACAACTGGTCTGAAGTCCACTTCAATTCCGGAATAGCGGTTTGGGGATTGAGTTTCACAAATGACAATACCGGATACGGGTGTCGGTCAGATGGAACCGTGCTTAAGACAACCGATGCAGGTAATTCCTGGGGAGTGCAAAACACTCCACTGACAGAGAATCTTTACGAGATAAGCTTTCCCAATGCTCAAACGGGATATATTGGGGCCTGGTCAGGAAAAGTGCTTAAGACCACCAACGGAGGCCTCACATTTATCGGAGAGTCAGAATCATTGGCGCCCGACAGCTTTTCAATCTGGCAGATCTTTCCGAACCCGTTCAACCCGGAAACAAAGATAACGTATTCGCTTGCAGACGAACGCGCACTAAGGATCTCAGTTCATGATGTAGCTGGAAGAGAGGTCGCTGTACTTTTTAATGATGTTGCTGGTGCCGGCCGGGGAGAGATCATATGGAATGCCGGCGGACTTTCTGCAGGTATATATCTTGTGAGATTCAGTGACGGCAGAGGGACATCAGTTAAGAGAGCTTTGCTATTGAAATGAAACGCAAATCAAATTTAACGGAATGAATGCTGTAACACTCAGGAAGTTCGGCCTGATCTTTTTTGCACTTGCCGCACTGCTTACTCTCTCTTGCGGAGATGATCCGCAATCGCCGCAGACAACCGGAAAAGTGCTCCTGGCAGAGGTTGCGGGTGATTCCGTAAGCACTAACTTCGGCTCATCAACAAGGAGCCAGAATGTAAGCGCCGGCAGACTGGATTTCACCGACCGCGACAGCGCAGAGATAAGTTTCACTTATGCAGGCAATTCGAACAATTCGGCTGTCCCGTTGACGATCTCATTCACATCTACTGTTTCTGACTCGACCATCTATTCATCAACAGGCCTGATCCTGAATTCAGCCGAACATAGCGTAACCGTAACATTGCCGTCGCCCAAAGTGAAAGAGTACTTCTTCTATACGATCAAAGTTGTCTCAGGGGCAGGCTACGGATTCTTCCGATTCAGGGATATGAAGATTTACAAGAAGTGATGCTGATCTTTTCAAGGCATGGAAGTATGAGATTGATTCGAAATTACTTCGCGGGAAGGGCTTCTGCATTTTACTATTCATAATCCGGCGGTAAATGATCAGAAGAAGCCCATATTCTTTTAAGACCTTTCTTTGCAGGAAAAATTTTCTATCTTTCCCCTGTTCATAACATACTTCACATAATGCATCTAAATCACATATTTTTCAGAAACTAAAATGAGCATGATGCAAAGACCATCAACTATAAATCTAAATGTGAAGAGCTTTCTTAACATATTGCTCCTGATAGGGGGGATTTGTTTATCTCATATATTGAGCGGCTGTTCCGGATCCGAGGAAGAGGAAGTGCTCACTAAGAGGCAAACAGATTCCATAATGACCTATTCGGTCCTTCAGGAGTCGTTCGGTTACTACAAAAAAGCTCTTGCACAAAATGAAACCGGCGATCCTCGCACTGCCGCCGAGTTTTTCGAAAAGTCTCTGAAGAAACTCAATAACGTCAACCTTTCCGTACTTAACGACCCGTTGTGCTACAACTGGAAAAAGGATTATGAGGAACTTGCGCGAGGCATAGTTCAGGACTACCTCATCACACAAAGCGAGATAGACAATTCGAGCCTCGTATTTGATTATGCTTCAAAACTTTCGATCGGCTACGAGAAGATCGAGCATAAGTCATTCGAGTCCGAACCGCTTCCCGAAGGGAAAGATGTACCTCTTGTAAGAAATCCCGCGGTTGACGAGTATATTGAGCTTTTCTCTAATACAGACAGGGGCAGGAGTTTCATTGACAAGTGCCTGTACAGAGGAGGGAAATATTTCCCTCTGATGCGTTCAATACTTCGGGAGAATGATGCGCCTGAAGAACTCATTTATCTTTCCGTTCAGGAGTCGGGCCTTTCACCCACTATCGTATCAAGAGCGGGAGCAGTCGGCCTGTGGCAGTTCATGCCTGCTACCGGAAAATCTTACGGTCTCTATCAGGACGATTACAGGGATGACCGGAGGGATTTTGAGAAGGCAACCGATGCTGCAGCACGGCATCTGAAGGACCTTTACAGGACATTTGATGACTGGTACCTGGCATTCGCAGCTTACAATGCGGGACCGGGACGCGTTCGAAAGGCGATCAGCCGAAGCGGATCAAATGACTTCTGGGTTGCAAGGTCATTTCTT
>DAIQRO010000105.1:304-1435 GCA_036786155.1 Bacteroidota bacterium | reverse complement strand
GTGAGACAAAGAATTATGTTCCTTCTATAATCGCACTGTCGTTTGTGCTAAGAGATCCTGTTGCTTACGGCTTCAATGAAGTTGAGCTTGCCGAGCCGATCAAGTTTGACCGGGTGGAAGTGCTTGCTTCTATGGATCTTCAGAAAGTTGCGGAGCTGTGCGGAACTGACATTGAAACGATCCGCGACCTTAATCCCGAACTTACCAATGACCGTGTACCGATGTACGATGTTCCGTATCATCTGAGGATTCCTCACCAGACTTTCAATACATTTGCATCAAACTACGCTTCTGCAAGCGACATTCAGAAAGGTTCGGTGGAACCTCAGTTCCTTGGCCATGAGGAATTTGGAAGCACCGGAATTGCAGGAACTGAATTCAAGGTCAGCGGCTATTCGGTGGATGACAAAAGCACAATCGGCACAACCAAAGACAAGGTCAAAGTCAGCCATGACCTCCTGACAAGCCAGAACCTTCTGTGGCTTTCCAGTTATTATGATGTACGGCCTGTTGAGATAAGACTGTGGAACAATATCAATTACGGAACCGAACTACATTCACAGAAGAAAGAGGACAATAATTAGTCACCGTCAAGGTATGAGAGAATGTTAGGACTTAAGAAATCAGAATCCGTTGAACTTGCGGATACAAAACAGGAAGGAAATTCTTCAGATGTGGAAACGAATGTTGATCTGAATGTTACGGAAAGTCCGAATGTTGAGCAGGAATACCAGCCAGAGCCTCCGAAGGAGATCGGGCAGTATATTTCTTCCAATGAGCCGATGGAAGGCTCCGAAAACTCCGGTGATGCGACTATTGATGATCAGAACACTTCACCAGGCTCTGAGAACGTAACTCAGGAGATCGGGGAAGCTAATCAAGAAGTAAGTTCGGATCCGGGAAGCACGCAATCGTCGGAGGTGGGAGTCAGCACTGAAGAAAATACTACATCGCAGGAAGATCTCTCAAATGCCGGGAGTTTTTCTACACACACGGTAGAGGAAGGTGAGAACCTTAGCGGGATTGCAAGGGAAAACAACGTTTCCGTCTCCGACCTGATGATTTGGAATCAGCTTGAGAGCGACAAAATACTTGTGGGCCAGAAGCTGAAGATAAAGGAACAGCCGGAAT
>DAIQRO010000105.1:0-294 GCA_036786155.1 Bacteroidota bacterium | reverse complement strand
AAGTATGGAATTGATGTAAACAGTCTGAAAGAATTGAACGGTTTAAACAGCGACATCATTGTACCGGGTCAGAAGCTTGCTTTGACAGGGGATGCCAGGACAGTGAAAAAGACATCCGCTTCAAGCAAGAAACTGCATACAGTTAAGAAGGGAGAAACACTTGCAAAGATCGCAAGCATGTATGGTGTGACTCAGGACGAGTTAAGGAAGTGGAACGGAATCAAAGGAGAGAAGATAATGACAGGTCAGGTTCTGAAAGTGAGCGGAGACTCTGGAAATACAAAGGCAAGGAAG
>DAIQRO010000353.1:0-2412 GCA_036786155.1 Bacteroidota bacterium | reverse complement strand
CAAACTGTCCCCCGAATCCCTGAAGCGACATGTCGATATTGTTGTAATAGTACTTTTTGCTTCCCTCCCTGAAGCTTATGTCAACCGCGCCTGAGAGAGCATTGCCGTAAGACACCGGAAATCCCCCCGTATAAATATCGGCATTCTGAAGAAACTTCAGGTTCAGTATCCCGATCGGCCCGCCGGTGGAACCCTGGCTTCCGAAGTGATTGATGTTCGGTATTTCGATGCCGTCAATAAGGAAGAGGTTTTCGGCAGGTGAGCCCCCTCGGATTATGAGGTCGTTCCTCTGGTCATTGGAAAACGAAACACCTGAAACTGCCTGCACCATTCTTGAAATGTCTTCCGCAGCTCCCGGTCGAAGACGAATTCGCCGTTGGCATCAGTGCCAGTTTTCTGCTTTGTTTCAAGCAATTCAACTACCGCGCCTTCAAGAGGAGCTTTTGTTTCGCCGTCAATCACCTTACCGCGGATGATCCCGTCAGCGCTTTGAGCTGTTGCGGTGCCGGCAATGAAAATGAGAAGTGCCAATGACATTAGAGTGTTTTTCATTGTGTTTGTTTGAGTGAACGTTATTTGTTTATTGAACAGTGTTCATTGTCAGTATAAAAAAATATTACTTTCCCTGCCTGAAGTTGTCCACCATTGTTTCATACGCATTGTAGAGCACGGGCCTGATATAATCTTTCGGAACCATAGCCATTCTCTTCCTGAGAAAGAGAGAAACGAGTCCGTGCACGAGCGACCACATGCCTATTGAGAGAACGCTTACATCTCCCCTGAGATAACCTGCATCCACACATTCCTGAATATTCTGTTTCAGAAACTCGAAGGTCTTCATGCCTTCATTCCATTCCTGATTTGCTTCGATCTCATTTCCCGGCGCCTGCACTATGAACATGAGCTCGTACAACTCAGGATTATCAAGGCCGAACGTGATGTAAACCCTGCCGTGCTCGCGGAGCTTTTCAAAAGGGTCCTTGATGTCGCTGACCGTCAACTGCATTTCATAGAACTTCTGAAATGCAAGCCGGTGCAGGTCATAAAGAATCTCATCCCTGTTCTTGAAGTACAGATAGATCGTTCCGGGACTGTATTCGATCTCTTCCGCAATCCTTCTGATGGAGATCTTTTCAAAGCCCTCGCTGACTGCTATCTTTCCGGCCGCATCAAGGACAAGCTTTTTCATTTCCTCTTTCTCGCGCTCTTTTCTCTGTTTTATTCCCATAGTTATATTGAACAGTGCAAAGTTACTGAACATTGTTCATTTAGTCAAGAACTTTTTTCTTTCCACACATGAATCGGCTTTGACAATTGAAATGACCTCATCAAATAGCTATTTTTGAAGCAGTTTCTGAAAGGAAGATACAATTTCTTAACAAACACAAACTCAATGAAGACCGAACTGGGAAGGGTCACAATTCTTGTAAAGGACTGTGACGAGGCTTTTGAGTTTTACGAAAAGAACCTCGGATGCAAGAAGTTCTTCGACCTCGTAATGGATAACGGCAAGAGGTATCTGCATCTCGGATTTGAGCCTGACCTCTCCGCGGGAATATGGCTAAGCGAGGCGGAAGATGATGATGAGCTGAGGAGAGTCGGCAATCAGACGGGAAAGAAACCGGTGCTTGTTGTTTACACTGATTCAATTGCAGAATTCTATGACAGGCTTGTGGCAAACGGAACTACCATTACCAGAGAACCAAAGTCGGCCGATGAACAGCAGTCAGTTCAATTCACTGATCTTTACGGAAATCAGATAGTAGCAGTTGAATCAAACAAATAGTACTGAATGATCATTGCTGTTGCGGGGCCATACTCAGCAGATACGCCCGGGCAAAGACAGAAGAACCTCGATGCGATGAATTAAACGGCGGCAAGGCTTCTCGAAGCAGGGCATGTGCCGTTCATCGGGATAAATGCAGCACTGCCTGTAGTTGAGAAATCCAATGTTGATGACAAGTACGGGTCTTTAATGAAGATCTCTCTTGAGCTTGTGAACATGTGCGACGGAATACTCATGATCGGCGAAAGCAAGGGAGCCAATATGGAGAGGGACCTGATGATTTCCAAAGGACTCCCGGTCTATTACAGTCTCGATGAAGTGCCTCCCGCAAAATAAGCTCTGAGTGAACCTCCGGGAAGTTCTGATTATCCAATCACATTTACGAGAAGCTCCGCTTAATCCTGTGCCCACAAAGTAAAGTCGGCATTGAAGACAACTGTTTCCATCTTCAGCCAAAATTATGATCCTGACAATCTGACAAAATGAAAACGGACCGTCTGCGGACACAATCATCCGCAGGTTTTCACTTCATCGTGTAATGCTGTTTGCAGGAATTACGGATAAGCCGAAAGAATCTATCCGGCGGTGATCTCGGGGTGCAGGCGCAGTACGTCTCCCTCCTTAAC
>DAIQRO010000104.1:8759-10660 GCA_036786155.1 Bacteroidota bacterium | reverse complement strand
AGAGATTGATGAAGAACTTGGCCATCCCGAAAAGGACCCGCACGGCTCACCGATTCCGAAATAGTCCAAAAGACAGTCAGTACACAGACCCCCTGTAGCAAAATGTGATGCCGTTTAAAAATCAATTCACGGATGAATCAGGCTTGCCATGCATCAGTTATGATTTCCTCTGCATATACTTCCCAGGATCGCTCAGCGCTTTGAAACCGAATTTCCTGTACAAACCGTGAGCATCGCGCGTTGCAAGCAACCAGCTTTTCACTGACCGGAACATCTCATGTTCAGAGATGACCTTCATCATCCACTTTGATAATCCGCGGCCACGGTACTCATCAATAATGAACACATCCGCAAGATAGGCAAACGTCGCCTTGTCGGTTATCACCCTCGCAAATCCGATCTGCTTCTTTCCGTGATACAGGCCAAAACAAACGGAGTTCCTTACGGATGCTCTTGTAACTTCCGGACTGCGGCCTTCTGCCCAGTATGAAGAGGCTAGAAACCCTTGAACGACAATGAAACTAAGTCTCCGCTTGTCTGTGCTGATTACATAGGAACCCTTTCTGAATTCTTTCTTCATCATCTCCTGAAGGATCTTTGTTTCGGGCAAAATAGTCAAAAGAGGTTATTAATGAATTATCTTTAAATAGTAACATGCATTGGCTATCTTCGAACCCGTGTTCACCTATGTTAAAGCAGTCATTATATCCGTACATTGCCTTGTCATAGCCGTTCTGACCATTCTCGTTTTCCCCATAGACAGCAAAGGAAAGATTACGCACTTCCTTTCAAAGCTGTTTGGAAACGGCATACTGATGATAGCAGGAGTTAAAGTCTCTACGGAAGGCACGGAGAATCTCGACAAATCGGAGACTTACATCTTCGTCTCCAACCACCAGAGCTACTTCGACATCCCCGTGCTGATGCATTCAATTCCGAACAATGTGCGGCTCATTTACAAAGATTCGCTCTCGAAAATACCAATACTCGGCTGGGGAATGTATCTTGGACAGTATATTCCGATCAACAGGGAAAATGTGAGAGAGGCAATGAAGTCACTTAAAAGGGCCGCGGAAAAGATCAGAAAGGGAATTTCGGTGGCTATCTTTCCGGAGGGAACAAGAAGTTACGACGGAAAGACTGGAGAATTCAAGAGGGGAATGTTTGTGCTTGCAGATGAGGCCAAAGTGAGTCTGGTGCCGACCGCAATTGACGGAACATACTCGATAATGCCTAGAGGGAAGTTCAGGATAGTTCCGGGAAAAGTGAAGGTGACATTTGCAGAACCGATCCCTTATTCGAAAGACAAGGCACTGCTTGAAGAGATCAGAAACAGGATCAACATTATGCTTAAACACTAAATCATAAGCGCATGTCAGTAAGCATCAAGGATGTGGAAAAGATCGCAGAGCTTGCCAAGCTCAGGTTCGGCGGCGATGAGCTCGAAAGACTGAGAGGAGACATGAACCGGATACTCGGTTATATTGACAGTCTGAATGAACTTGATCTGGGGGATATTGAGCCGCTTGAAAACATCAACGACATTGAGAATGTGGAGCGTACGGATGTTCCCAGAGACTGTATTACAAATGAGGAGGCGCTGAAAAATGCTCCGGCAAAGACCGGAATATATTTCCGGGTTCCGAAGGTGATAGACAAATGAACGCAATAGCCGTCATACCCGCCAGATACGGCTCTACAAGGCTTCCAGGAAAACCTTTGGCGATGATCAAAGGCAAGCCGATGGTGCAGAGAGTTTATGAGCAGTGCAGAAAAGCAAAGTCAATAGACAAAGTGATCGTGGCCACTGACGATAAGAGAATAATGAAATGCGTTGAGGATTTCGGCGGCATTGCTGTAATGACTTCCAGGAGGCATCAGTCGGGAACCGACAGGGTGAT
>DAIQRO010000104.1:7662-8727 GCA_036786155.1 Bacteroidota bacterium | reverse complement strand
GACACTCGCTGTAAGATTTTCGCCTGACGATGACCGCAGTGACATAAACAAAGTCAAGGTTGTGACCGACTTGAACGGCGACGCGCTGTATTTTTCACGCTCACTGATTCCCAATGATATCGCCGGGAGCTATCCTCACATGAAACATCTTGGCATTTATGCTTTCAGGAAGAGATTTCTCGGAATCATTCCGCAACTCAGGAAGACGGAGCTTGAGAAAGCGGAGAGGCTTGAACAATTGAGGATACTTGCGAACGGATACAAGATAAGGGTGATTGAGACATCACGCGATTCGATCGCAGTTGATACTGCAGAAGATCTCAAAGCATTGAATGATCGGTGATCGAACTGGTTGAAATACAAGCGAAGCATCGAGAGACTCTTGCTAGGTTCCTTAACGATCATGATATTTCGAGATGGCTTTTAACCGTTCCCTATCCATACAGTTTGCAGGATGCGGATTCATTCATATCCGTTTGCCTGGAAGGAAGGGGCAGCGCTGACAGCAAAAGATATGCAATAGAATATAACGGCGAACATGTCGGCGGAATCGGAATACACAGAAGGGAACAGCATTCGGGAGAGGTCGGATACTGGGTTGGGAAGCGGTATTCAAACAAGGGCATAGCAACGACTGCGCTGAATCAGATCCTTAATATTGGATTCAGTGAAATGGGACTCCTGAGGATCTATGCGATCACCTTCATAGGCAACGACGCCTCCGAGCGTGTGCTGGAGAAATGCGGATTTCAATATGAGGGCCTGATGAGGAAAGCCAGAGTGAAGGACGGAGTTCCTGTGGACTGCAAGATATTTGCCGTAGTAAAATGAAAATCACAACACATTGAAGAATATAAAATACGTTTTTCTCACAGGCGGAGTTGTATCATCGCTTGGTAAAGGAATTGCGGCGGCATCACTGGGGCTTCTTCTCAAGTCGAGAGGGCTCAGAGTTACGATACAGAAGCTTGATCCTTACATTAATGTGGATCCCGGAACAATGTCTCCTGTACAGCACGGTGAAGTGTTTGTAACGGACGACGGAGCCGAGACGGATCTTGACCT
>DAIQRO010000104.1:0-7652 GCA_036786155.1 Bacteroidota bacterium | reverse complement strand
GCGGGCAAACAATATGACAACGGGGCAGATATACAATGAAGTAATTACAAGGGAAAGAAGGGGAGATTATCTTGGCGCAACGGTACAGGTGATCCCACACATCACGGATGAGATCAAGAGGAGGATCAGGCTTCTTGAGAAGGACAGAAAATACGATGTCATAATCTCCGAAATAGGCGGAACTGTCGGCGATATTGAATCCCTGCCGTTTCTTGAAGCAATGAGGCAGTTGATGTTTGATGTGGGAAAGAACAACTCTCTTAGTGTTCATCTCACGCTTGTGCCGTTCATAAAATCAGCCGGCGAACTTAAGACAAAGCCCACACAGCATTCTGTAAAGACAATGCTTGAGATCGGAATTCAGCCCGACATACTTCTATGCAGAAGCGAGCAGCAGCTTTCTAAGGAGCTAAAGTCGAAGATCGGCCTGTTCTGCAATATCGAACCCGATTCTGTGATGCAGGCGCTGGATGCAAAGTCCATTTACGAAGTGCCGCTCTTGCTGAAGAAGGAGAGATTTGACGAGATAGTGATGGACAAGCTGAACCTCAAGGCATCTGCTCCAAAACTTACTGCGTGGAAAAAGGTAGTTGACAGGATCACATATCCGGAAAAGGAGATCACAATTGGTATTTGCGGAAAGTACAACATCATTCCCGACGCTTACAAAAGCATTACAGAGTCATTCATTCATGCAGGCGCATACAACGGCGTCAAGGTCAATCTGAAGTGGATAGATGCTGAGGAGATAGAGAAAGGCAAGAGAAGCACGGGCCAGATCCTATCGGGAATCAAGGGGCTGCTTGTATGCCCGGGATTCGGCGAGAGGGGAATAGAAGGCAAGATCGCGGCAATAAAGTACGTAAGGGAAAACAGGATACCCTTCTTCGGTATCTGCCTCGGGCTTCAGTGTGCTGTAATTGAATTTGCGAGAAACGTATGCGGCCTCAAAAATGCAAACTCAACGGAATTCAAAGAGTCACGCCACAATGTTATAGACATCATGGAGTATCAGAAATCCGTGAAGATCAAAGGCGGTTCAATGAGGCTCGGTTCTTATCCGTGCATAATCGAAAAACATTCTCTCGCATACAGGTGCTACAAGAAGGAGTTTGTGAATGAAAGGCACAGGCACAGGTATGAGGTGAATAACAACTACAGGAAGATCTTATCTGAGAAAGGCATGGTCCTCAGCGGACTATCGCCTGACAGCACTCTTGTGGAGATGATAGAACTTCCGAAGTCTATGCATCCGTTCTTCATAGCTTCCCAGTTCCATCCCGAATTCAAGTCAAGAGTTATCGAACCGCATCCTGTTTTCAGAGAGTTCGTAAGTGCATGCAAGGGAAGCTGACATGTATTCATGCCTATGATCCGGCGGTTCCCTTGCTGATCACTTTCAGCACATCTGAAACGGCAGGACCCAGTCCGTCAGATTCTTTGAATCCGTAATCATGCCCGTCTTTAGATGCATTCACCGTTTCAAATGACCAGAGAAGAACACCCGCCGCTCCGTTAACGAAGTGTTTTTTTACTTCGCTCTTTAAAATCAGTTTCCTGGCATCACCGAATTTTTTCTTTATCCCAATCTCCCCCACGTAAACCGGCTTACCGAGTGACCTCGCCACAGCATAATCAATTTCATTATAGAGTCTCCAGAGATTTCTTACAGTGAGCGGGAATGAAAATGTCTTGCCGATGCTCCTTATCAGCTTAATGTCAATGAGATCGCTGAGTGAGTTGAATATCATATCGAGCTTGCTGAAGAGTTGAGACATGCCTTTGCCGGAATTGAGCCTGAAATATAGGTCCGCCCGTTCAAGCAAAGTTGCACTGAAGCTGTAATCATGTATAGAGACGAGGTCAAGTGAAGAGACTGAATGGAGCTTTTTGAATCTGCCGTGATCAAACCGTGAAAGCTCTCCGCCGAATCTGTCACCTATTCCACCGATAGTGCCGATTGAAACAAGCCGTGACTCGTCGTATTTTTTTATGGTTTCCGCACTCCGGACAGTGAAATCATACAATGCATCAAAACTGTCAACTGCCGGTTCGTTGAAAAGCTCTAAAAGTAGTATCTCATTACAGTCCGCGAAGTTGCTTGCAACAGAAACAGCATGCGGAAGGTACTCCTTCGTATATCCGCTTCTGAACCAGTCATCATTCACTCTGAATCCCTGCAGATACTCATTCATATCTGCAAGTACCGGTATAAGCTTCAATTCAAGACGTTCCGCAGTACGGCAGATCTCATTCAGCTTTTCTGCAGGCATGGAAGAAAATGCCCAGAACCTTACAACGGTAAAGCCTTCTGAAGCCGCATTTTCCAGCATCATCTGAGTTCTTTCGGAATCAACGTATGCAAGCTCATACATGTTTGCCCCGACAAACCTGAATGGCCTGTCCCCATAGCAGAGCCGGCCGTTTGTAACATGCGGTTTCGTGATCATGAACTGACAACGTAATTTCAATTGAGACGTATTGCAACATAGAAAATGCCGAACACGAATTAATGCATGGACTTTGCGCTTGTGCCTTTTCAATTTGCGGGAAACAAAATCGAATGAAAGCGGTAGAAACAAAACTTCTTCTCCCCGGAGAAAGCACGTGCTTACCGGGAGAAGAGTACGGCTATACTGCAGATAATGAATATGCCCTAAGCATCAGCTCATCAGGCGGTGAGTTTTCATTTGCATTGAAGCCGGTCCGACTTCCGGCGCCGAAGACCAAGAGATGGACAGAAAGTGATGAGGATGAGTTGAGGATGGGAAAGATGCTCGCCGGTATGCTTTCTTTCCGGGCTGTGTCGGAAGGAAGGACCGCGGCAATTGTGATAGTGGAAAGGAGGAAATGGAACAACTCAGTGTATGTGGAAAAACTTCATGTCAGCAAATCATTCAGAAACCGCGGCATTGGCAGAGAACTGATAAGGGCAGTTGAGACTTCAGCGGTATCGCAAGGCGCGGAGAAGATATGCCTCGAAACACAGAATACGAATCCGGCTGCCGTCAACTTCTACCTCAGATGCGGCTTTAAGATCACCGGACTTGACACCGCCCTGTACTCTGGTCATGAGTGCAGGGGAGAGACCGCCGTTTTTATGACAAAGCAATTGAAATGAGCCCGATAAGATGAGATCACGGTCAATTGCTAACTCAATGCTAATGCCGGTATTAGTAAATACTCTTTGATTTGATATTTTAATAACTTCGAGTCTTTCAAAATCACTCACAGCCTGTTGCAGCCAAGAGGTTTAAGCGCCGAAGAAGTAAGAGAGCGGGTTTCAAAGGGACTTCAGAACAAGATCTCCAAACCGAAGACAAAGACTGCCGGTGAGATCATTGTCGAGAATCTCTTCTCCGTATTCAACCTTGTCATCTTTGCCATCATAATCTTCCTCCTTTATTTCTACTATGTTTACCGTGACGAAAGACTTCTGCTTGACAGTGTAGGAGTGCTTATCATTGCCGTGATCAACACCCTGCTTGCGATCGTCCAGGAGCTGAAGGCAAAGCGGGCGCTTGACAAAGTTAACCTGCTGCTTAAGAGAAAGGTAAAAGTTGTGAGGGACGGCGCTGAGTCGGAGATCGAGCCCTATGAAATTGTGAAGGACGATATTCTAAAGCTTACACGAGGCGATCAGGTGGTTGTTGACGGCATTGTGCAATTTACTAGTCATCTCGAGATAGATGAATCACTTCTGACAGGTGAGTCGAATCCCATTCTCAAGAAGGTGGGGCAGGAAGTTCTTTCGGGAAGCTTCTGCCTCTCCGGAAGCGGTTACTACAAAGCTGACAAGATCGGAATGGAAAGCTACGCTTCACAGGTGACAATGCAGGCGAAGAAGTACAAGTTCGATCTGACACCTCTGCAGAAGAAGATCAACCTTATTGTAAAGGCGCTGTTCGGCGTGGCTATAGCTCTTGTGATTCTTTCGGTTGCACTGAACAGGGACGGTATGAATCCTGACTTCGTCAGAAAGATCTCCACAATAGTCATGTCGCTTGTGCCGCAGGGACTTGTGCTTATGTCAACGGTCACATTTGCAGTGGGCGTTTACAGGATCAGCAAGCTCGGCGCAATTATTCAGAGACTGAATGCGATAGAGTCATTTTCCAATGTTCAGGTTGTCTGCATGGACAAGACAGGCACTTTGACTCAGAACAAGCTTACTTTGAGGAGCATCATACCTGCAAACGGCGTGTCTCCCGAAAGAGCAAATGCAATTGCCGGAACCTATGCAAGCCTTACTAGCGACAAGAATGCGACGGCAACTGCGATATCGGAACTTCCGCCTGAAAGCGGATACACATTGACAGATGAGTTTCCGTTCAGTTCAGAAAGAAAATTCAGCATGATTGAAGCCTTAAGTCCGCAGGGCAATAAGGAAGTTCTGGTACTCGGCGGTTATGACATTCTTATCGGCAATATTTCCGGACCGGCCAATCCCTACATAAGAGAAAAGTTTGAAGAAGAGAAGCTGGTGTATTACAGAAATCTTCTGCTGTGCAAGGTTCGGAACATTCAAAGCCTTAAGGAAGCTGCGGAGAAGCTGAGCGGGATCGAGCTGGAACCTGTATGCATCATCTCAATTACAGACAAGATCAGGGATGATGTCTTTGATGCGATCAGGCTTTTCACTGACAACGGGATAAAGCTGAAGATCCTTTCAGGAGATTCCGCGAAGGCAGTTCAGGAAGTAGCATCGGAAATTGGCTGGAAGATCGCCGATGATGAACTTGTTTCGGGTGATGAAATAGAGAGGTCAGGGGAGAAAGAACTAATGCATCTGGTAAATGAGAAGACGATCTTTGCCCGGCTGAAACCCGAGCATAAGCTCAGGATAATCAAGGCGCTTAAGTCGCAGAAGATCTATACTGCAATGATCGGCGACGGAGTGAACGACCTGCCCGCGATCAAGGAATCCAACATGGGCATTGCGATGGAGGAAGGGAGCGCAATTACGAAGGAAGTTGCAGACATAGTTCTGCTGCAAAACAAATTCTCATTGCTTCCGAAGATCTTTGATGAAGGCAATCTCATTGTCAATTCGGTGATGTCGGTCGGCAAACTTTTCATCACGAAGAACTTTTTTGTCATCTATATTACGCTGATGTCAATTCTGTTCCTTCTGGAATTTCCGCTTACGCCCAGAAGAGTGTCGCTAATAAATGTTTTCGGGATTGGCCTTCCGGCATTCATGATCACGCTAAAGAACTCAAACCGTTCTAGGGCTCCCGACTTCACAAAGGAACTCTTTTCATTTGTCATACTGTCAGCGGCAGTGATCGTGGCGGCAGGCTATGCGGGAGTTTACATTGCGCAGAAGTTTTACCAGGTCACAGAAAGCGACCTGCAGATGACAATGCTTACCATAATGATCATTACAAACATCGCCAACTATTTCTCCATAGTGCTTACAAAGGAAGAGTCGGCAAACAGGCTGATGTATGTGATCTACGGGTTCATGATCCTGCTACTGTATATTTTCCTCGCGGCAACAAGCATACAAACCGGAATAATCGGTCTTGCAAAAACCTTTTATGAGATCGAGTTTGTGAGGCCTCAGCTCTGGCCCGTAATAATGGTGCTGAGCATTGTCAGTTCGGTGCTGTTGGTGTTTCTTCAAAAGCTGAGGGTAAGAATAATCTCAAAAAGACCGTAGGTGACAATGAAGAAGAAGCGAATTGCGTTGCATACAAAGATAGTTATCGGCCTTATACTGGGCGTAATATTCGGCTCTATATTCCACGTGAGCCCGAGCAAGATCCTGATCACGGCAGACGGCAGTCAGGCTGTAATCGAAAACTGGGCATCGCTGGAGTTTAAGAGAGCTGACTCAACGCTAATAGTATTCGACTCGAAGTCACAAATAACTGCCATCAAGCACTTTGCCAAGCTAAAAGACAAGAGTTCGATTGTGATGGAGGCCATTTATCCCGATGGCAGGAGGGAGACTTTCAGCAAAGTCTCAGAGATGAGAAGGGAGAAGACGATTGGCGTGATGTTCAAGCCGCTTGGAGATATCTTCATAAGACTGCTCAACATGATAGCTGTTCCGCTTGTCCTTGCTTCACTCATTGTGGGTGCCGCATCGCTGACTGATATCAGGCACATTGCAAAAATCGGAGGCAAGACGATCGGATTCTATGCCCTGACGGCAGTGATGGCAATAACGATCGGGCTTGTGCTGGCGAACATAATCCAGCCAGGACAGCAAATGACGGAAGAGACAAAGCAGAGGCTGATGCAGACATATCAGGATGATGCCTCTTCAAAGATTGAGCAGAACATATCCCTTAACATTGTGGACTTTCTCGTTAATATGGTTCCGAAAAATCCTTTCAAAGCAATTGCCGACGGGGACTTCCTGCAGATAGTATTCTTCGCGATTATGGCAGGTGTATTCCTTTCCCAGATACACTCCGAACGTACAAAGGCAGTGATCGGGTTCTTTGACGGCCTTAGCGGCGCAATGATACTGATGGTGGAGAAGGTGATGCTGATTGCTCCGTATGCCGTGTTCACACTGATTTCAGCAACTGTGGCCGAGTTCGGGTTCAGCATTTTGCAGACATTGCTCCTCTATTCTGTTACTGTTGTACTTGGACTGACCATACTTACATTTGTTGAATATCCACTGCTTCTCAAGATCTTTACCAAAGTGAATGTTGTAAGGTTCTTCAGGGTGCAAAGGCCGGTTATCGCCGTCGCATTCTCCACAAGTTCCTCCGCGGCAACATTACCCGTGACAATGGACATTTGCGAGAAGAAGCTTGGGGTGCCAAACAAGATTGCAAGCTTCGTTCTTCCGCTTGGTACCACAGTCAATATGGACGGTACCGCCCTGTATCAGGCCGTCGCGGCCATGTTCATTGCTCAGGTTTACGGATTTGATCTGAACATAACGCAACAGCTCACGATTGTTCTTACGGCAGCGCTTGCGGCAATTGGAACTGCTCCCGTTCCCGGCGTAGGGCTTATAATGCTGATAATTGTATTGAAGTCAGTGGGTGTACCGGAAGAGGGGATCGCGCTCATTATCGGGGTTGACCGCCTTCTTGACATGTGCAGAACAGTACCAAACGTAATTGCCGATTCTCTTGCCTGCGTAGTGATTGCAAACAGCGAAGGTGAACTCGGCGAGATAAAGGAAGATTCCGGGAATTTTAACTGAGGCAAATTCAGTTGTCCGGTTGTTAATAAAATCAAATCATGAGAAAATTATCACAAGCACTCTTATTACTGCTGGCCACGTCAATCCTGGCGCCGGCATGTTCCAAAGAAAAGGAAACTTCAGGCACAATCAAAACCAAAGAGATCAGGAGTGAAATGAACAGTTCGAGTGGCAAGAACATACATGACCTTTCGGTAAAGACAATGGAAGGTGAAGACAAGAAACTGTCGGATTACTCCGGCAAGGTTCTTATGATAGTTAATGTTGCCTCAAAGTGCGGATACACCAAGCAGTACGCACCGCTTGAGGAGATATACAAAAAGTATGCCGACAAAGGATTTGTTGTACTTGGATTTCCCTGCAACGACTTCGGCGGTCAGGAGCCCGGCACAAATGACGAGATCAGGACATTCTGCGAGAGCAAATTTGATGTGACATTTCCGTTGTTTGACAAGATCAAGGTCCTTGGAGATGA
>DAIQRO010000103.1:8635-10701 GCA_036786155.1 Bacteroidota bacterium | reverse complement strand
ACAACTCATAATAGAAAACGGCGACTGGTCCGAACCGGGTGCTTTCAAAACCGGCTGAAGTTCATAATGTAATCCAAAGAAATCCTTCACAAGGTCATGCTTAGTGTGCCTTGGCCCATCCGAAGTTGCACCCGGATTCAATAAATCCCTTTCAAAAGGAAGACAAAACTGATTTCAAATGAAAAGCTCTCTCCGGCAAGATCCGGATCTTTGAGAGTAAAACCAAATGTGAAATTTCAAACCAAACAAAATGAATTACAGGATAATTCTACTTATTGCAATGCTTCTGCAAATGATAAGCGTAAGTGTTGAGGCTTCTGAAGTTCCGTATTCGATAGAGATCGAACGTGCGGATATACCCGGTGCACCAAAGATACATTCGTTTGCGTTTGCGCAAGCCGGCGGCAAATGGCTCTTTGTTGGCGGAAGGATCAACGGAATGCACGGTTTCACAACCAGTACATCATTTCCAAAAGAGTTTTCGAATACAAGAATGTACGTGGTTGATCCTTCTACAGGACAGACATGGTCAAGGAGTATCTTCGCCGATCTGCCTTTCTGGAAAGCGGATCAGCTCAGGTCAACCAATATGCAGTACTATCAGGTGGGAAACAAGCTCTACTTTCTCGGAGGGTACGGCTACGACAGCACATCGAACGCACTGATTTCGTTTCCTCTGCTCAAGGTGATCGATGTTGCTGAAACGATAAATGCGATCATGAACGGATCTTCAACTTCACAGCATATCAGGGAGCTCAACGATACGAGGTTTCAGGTTACCGGCGGTGAACTGACTTCGTTCGGTGATTTCTTCTACCTTATCGGCGGACACAAATTCATGGGACCCTACAGGCGCAATGTGAACAATCAGACTTACACAAAGAAGATCAGCAGGTTCAGGGTCAATGATGACGGGGTGAGCATCAGCATATCGGATTACTCTGAGGCTATCGATTCGGTTGAGTATCACAGAAGGGATATGAACGTGGTGCCGGCAATAAAGCCTGACGGCGTCGGGAAGTATGCCATACTTTACGGCGGCGTTTTCAGGATAGGCGTTGACCTTCCTTATCTCACGCCGATCTATATCGATTCCGGTTCGATCACCGTTGACTATTCATTCGAACAGCAGATGAGCCAGTACACTTGCGCCTATATGAGCGTGTTCAATTCCAGGGACGGGGGAATGCATACTACATTGTTCGCCGGAATGAGCCTTAATTCATATAATGAAAATACAAACACACTGGAACTTGATTCACTCGTGCCCTTCATCAACGACATTACTACTGTCACCAGAAGGCATGACGGCAGTACGGCAGAGACAATCATGAATGTCAGATTCGATTCATTGGTCGGATCGAATGCAAAGTTCATACTTGATCCTTCGGTTCCGTCCTATTCAAACGGGGTAATCAAGCTCAGCGAGCTGAGCGGAAGGACATTTGCGGGATATGTGTTCGGTGGAATAAAAGGCAGGATACCTAACGGCGGCCCGTCATTCCCGAGTGAACTTACATACAAGGTTTACATAACTCCGGAAGCACCTCTTCCGGTTGAGCTGTCGTCATTCACTGCAACCGCCTCGGGAAGAAACGCCGTGCTTAACTGGTCCACAGCATCCGAACTGAACAATTACGGTTTTGATATTGAAAGAAGATCCGCGGAATTATCCGGCGGATGGACGACCGCAGGATTTGTGAGCGGCGCCGGCAACTCGAATGCACCTTTGCAGTATTCTTTTGAAGACAGGGACCTTTCTTCTGGAAGATACAATTACAGGCTGAAGCAGATCGATAATAACGGGAGCTTCAGTTATCATGAAATGAGCGGCGAAGTTGTTATAGGTGTGCCGGAGAGGTTCTTCCTGCATCAGAACTTCCCGAATCCTTTCAATCCGTCAACGAAGCTGAACTATGATATTCCTTCAGAAGGCAGAATAACTCTTGCAGTTTACGACAGCAAGGGTTCCGAGATAGCAAGGCTCGAGAATTCAAAGCCAGTTACAGCCGGTTTCTATACATCCGATTTCAGGTCAGGTGAGAAGGAGCTTGCAAGCGGCGTTT
>DAIQRO010000103.1:0-8625 GCA_036786155.1 Bacteroidota bacterium | reverse complement strand
TTTATTATGCGGTGCTTACATTCTCGCCTTCCGGCGAGGGCAGTGAAATGAAGGCAACGGTAAAGATGGCAATGCTGAAGTAAATCAGCAGTGATCACACCATTCAGATCTCTTTTCTTGTGACTGAAGCGGGGATTGATTCAGCCGTTATGCTGTGCTTTTAGCTTTCCACTTTTGAGTAATAGGGCTATTATTGCCAAAATAAAAATCAACGACATGAAGAGTAAGAAGGATTACCTCAAGGATACAATACAACACATCGACATAAAGAGGCACAATGTTGTGAACATTGTGGATGACATGTATGACATGGCATTCTCATCAAGAGACCTTGCAAATGCCGCAAGATACTACGACATGATGCTTGCAGACAAGAACTGCTCTGTCTTTCTTTGCCTTGCGGGCTCCTTGTTCTCTGCCGGCCTGAAGAATGTTGTGGTGGATATGGTCAGAAGCAACATGGTTGATGCAATAGTCTCCACGGGAGCTATAATGGTTGACCAGGATTTCTTTGAAGGGCTTGGATTCAAGCATTACAAGGGAACTCAGTTTGTGGATGACAACGAACTTCGCGACCTGATGATAGACAGGATCTACGACACCTACATTGATGAAGAGGAACTCAGGGATTGTGATTTTACGATTGCAAAGATATGCGACACTCTCGAGAAGAGGACTTATTCATCGCGCGAGTTCATCTGGCATATGGGTGAATATCTCTCAAAGCACGGAAAGAACCGCGACTCGGTGGTGCTTGCGGCCTATGAGCACAATGTTCCGATCTTTGTTCCGGCGTTCTCCGACTGCTCAGCGGGATTCGGATTTGTTCATCATCAGTTTCATAATCCGGAATCAAATGTTTCAATAGACTCCGCTAAGGATTTCCTCGAACTGACAAAGATCAAGCTTGAAGCATTTGAGACAGGCCTGTTCATGGTTGGCGGGGGAGTTCCAAAAAACTTTGCTCAGGATACAGTTGTGGCTGCAGAGATACTCAACAAGGAAGTACCGATGCATAAGTATGCGATTCAGATTACTGTGGCAGATGACCGTGACGGCGCACTCTCCGGATCAACTCTGAAAGAAGCGAGTTCATGGGGCAAGGTTGACATGACCTATGAGCAAATGGTTTACTGCGAGGCCACGATTGCCATGCCGCTGATTGCCGGCTATGCATATCACAAAGGCAACTGGAAGAACAGGTCTAAGAGGGAATTCCAGAAGATATTTCTGAAGGAAGGCGCAACTGCCTGAAGTCAAAGCACAGACCAAGATACAAATCAGGGGCGGGCTGTTGTCCGCCTTTTTTATTTTTAAAATGTGACTCCATCAAACATGAAAATGAACATTGCATAGCTCTGTGTGAAATTCTCCGTCAGGTACAGGGCAATCTTTTCTGCCGTATCCTTGTCGCATACGATCTGCAGTCTTATGCTTCCCGACTGGTCCCAGTCATTTCTTCTTACTCCGCGCCTTCCTTCTCCGCGAACCTCTTCGATCGTGTAGCCCGGCGCTCCAAGCTCCTTGATGCACTTGACAAGCTTCTGCTCAATGACCGATTCCGTAATGACGGTCAGCACTTTGGATTCTTTGATGTTCATTTACTTCAGAAGTGAGTTATAGACAAAATCGGTTATTGAATAGTATATGTAGATCCCTGCTATGATGTTGAATGGGAACGTGATCCCGAGCGAAGTGGTGATGTAGTAAGTCGGATTGGCATTTGGCACCGCAATTCTCATTGCCGTGGGAGCAGCAATATAAGAAGCGCTCGCCGCCATGCAGGCAAGCACGAATGTTCCTCCCTGTGAGAGTCCGCACAGAACACCGGCCGCAATTCCGAACAGTGAGGAAATGACAGGCATTGCAATTCCGAAAGCAATAAGAAATGGCCCGACGCGCCTGAAGTCTGCAAACCTCTTTGATGCAATTATTCCCATCTCCAAAAGAAAGAATGCGAGAAATCCCCTGAACATGTCGCTGAAAAGCACGTTGATGCTTTTGTTGCCGTAAATTCCCGCAAAGTAGCCGACGGCTATTCCGCTTATCAGAAGATAGATGCTCTTTCCGAGAAACACTTCCCTAAGCGCCTCCCCGGCACCTCCCCGGCTTGTGCCTGCGCCGGAACGCGCGAGCAGTATGCCTACGGCAATAGCGGGGATCTCGAGCATCACAAGCAGTACGGTCATGAACTCATCAGAACCGATCCCGGACTTTGAAATGAAATCTACAGCCACTGCAAACGTCACGGCGCTGACTGAGCCGTAATGTGCTGCGATAGCGGCTGAGTCATCTTTGCCGAATCTCCCGACCTTCCTGAGTATGCTAAAAGCAATGAGAGGTATGGTGATGCCGAGCAATAGAGTTGCAATCACGGGTATGGTCAATGAAGACAATTCAGAACCCGAAAGTTCCATGCCTCCCTTGTATCCGATCGCAATGAGCAGGTAAATGCTGAGCGCGTCGTAAATTGCTTCCGGCAGTTTGAGATCCGTCTTGAGCATGCCGGCGGCAATGCCGATAATGAAGAAGAGAATGACAGGGTCAATGAGATTCTGAATCAAGTACAGTTTGGTTTAGTTTGAACCTGATCCTGACAGAGACAGGACTTCATCTGAATTCCTTGTCCCTTCAAAGTAAGACAGTATCTTCTGAAGCACGGCATCAACTACAGAATCCGGACATGAAGCTCCGCTTGTCAGAATTATTCTCACCGGCTCACCTGAAGGAAGGTAACCGGATGTTGTTTCCTCCCGGTGTTCATGAATGATAAAATGACGGACAACTTCCTTTGAAAGTATCTTATCAGCGCCCGATATGAAATATGTGGGAAGTTTCTCCTCGCAAAGTTCAACAATGTGCGATGTATTTGAACTGTTGTACCCTCCGACAACAATGGCAAGGTCTGCATCCTTTTCAAGCAATGCGTATGTTGCGCGTTGATTGTCATGCGTTGCATAGCATAGCGTGTCTCTGGTATCTGCAAAGTGGAGTTTAATCTCCTCCTCCCCGAATTTTCTGACCATGATGCTTCTGAGATAGTCGGCTATCGCCTGAGTCTCTGTTGCAAGCATCGTTGTCTGGTTCACAACACCGATCCTTTCGAGGTGAATTTGCGGGTCAAATCCCTCAGAGCATCTTTGCCCGAATATACTGCAGAATTCATCAGCCGGGGATTCACCTAGTATGAACTTGCCAAGCATCACAGCCTCGTCCAGATCGCGGATGATAAGCGTGGGTGCGGATTCCTTCGAATGTGAAAAAGTTGCCCGTGTTTCCTCGTGCCTGAACTTCCCGTGAACAATGACGGTGAACTCAGACTTGCCAAGCGATTCAGCCCTGTTCCAGACCTTCTCAACAAAAGGGCAGGTGGTATTGTACTTTCTTGTATCAACTCCGATTCCGGAAAGTTTCTCCTCTATCTCGACAGTTGTACCGAAGGCCGGGACAATTACAATGTCATCACTCTTTATTTCATCCCAGTCAATGATCATCTCTCCGTTGGTGTTCATGATGAATTTTACTCCTCTGCCCAGTATGTCGCTGTTGACTTCCGGATTGTGGATCATTTCACTCAGAAGGAATATTCTTCTGCCGGGGTTCTCTTCAATGGCCTTGTACGAGATCTCGATGGCATTCTCCACTCCGTAACAGAATCCGAAATGCCTGGCTATGTAAAAAATCACCGGGCCGAAGTCGAGCTCTGTTGGTGAGTAGTCCTTCTTCCTAGGATCATCATGCCTGCGCATATTCTTGATCCTGGAAATTATCGGACTTCTGTAAAAAACCGGAATGTCGAATGCCTTCATCTGTTAAAATGAGAAGGGCAACAAAACTGAACTGAAACAGCCTGTTGCCCGAATATTAATTCTGTGCTGTCCTGCTTACTATTCAAATGCTGAAAGGCCTGTAATGTCTTCGCCGAGTATCAGTGTGTGCATTTCATGTGTGCCTTCATAAGTCTTCACCGATTCGATGTTGTTCATATGCCTCATTACAGGATACTCGTCAAGAATTCCGTTTGCTCCAAGCATCTCCCTTGCCATTGAAGCTATCGTTTTGGCGATCTCGCAGTTGTTCCTCTTGGCAAGCGAAACCTGCTGAGGGCGCATCTTTCCCGAATCCTTCAGCTTTGCAAGCTGATAGACCTGCAGTAGTGCCTTTGTAATCTCTGAGAGCATGTATGCAAGTTTCTCCTGAGATATCTGAAATCATGCAATGGGATTTCCGAATTGTACTCTTGACAGAGAATAGTTCAGCGCCGTACTGTAGCATTCCATTGCAAGGCCGAGAACACCCCAGGCAATTCCGTATCTTGCCTGCGTAAGGCACATCAGCGGAGATTTGAGTCCGCCGCTGTTTGGCATCAGGTTCTCTTCCGGTATGAGGCAGTCTTCGAACACGAGCTCCGAAGTAACCGAAGCGCGCAGTGACAGTTTGCCCTTTGTTTCCGGAGCAGAGAATCCTTTGGTGCCTTTGTCAACGAGGAAACCTCTTACCTTTCCGTCAAGCTTTGCCCATACCACCGCAACATCTGCGATCGTTCCGTTTGTTATCCACATCTTTGCGCCGTTGAGGAGGTATCCGCCGTCAACCTTCTCCGCCTTTGTGATCATGCCTCCCGGGTTACTTCCGAAGTCAGGTTCTGTAAGCCCGAAGCATCCTATCATTTCCCCCTTTGCAAGCTTGGGCAGATATTTCTTTCTCTGTTCTTCACTTCCGAATGTGTAAATGGGATACATTACGAGTCCTGACTGAACGGAAGCAAAACTGCGCACTCCGCTGTCACCCCTTTCGAGCTCCTGCATTATCAGACCGTAAGCAACATTGTTGATTCCCATTCCGCCGTATTCCACGGGAAGAGTAGGGCCGAAAATTCCAAGCTCGGCCATCTTTGGAATAAGCTGAGTGGGAAACTGCATTTCCTGATTGTACTCTTCTATTATCGGGATCACTTCCTCATTTACGAAGTCTCTTACCGTGTCGCGTATAGACCTCTCCTCATCCGTCAGCATTTCATCTATGCCGTAATAGTCAACCGATTTGTAGGTGCTTGTTGTTTGCATTTTTCCGCCTTCTCCTTAGTTATTTTGAATAAATGTTCGAATGTTAATTGTCCTGAAGTTCTTTGCTTTCCTGCAAACTCTTCAGCCTTGAAAAATTCTTGTCGCTTGTTGTAAACGTAACCTTGATGCTGTTCTTCAGGTACTTCACATCTCTTACCTCGGCAAGCTTGTAGATCATGCTCAGCTTCTTGTGGTCATCCGGTTTCAGCCTGAGGACCCTGTCGGTGTTCCCCTCTGTGAGCTCCGCCTTTATATTCTCCATCAGCATTTACATGTTCAGCCACTAGCCTGCAGAGATGAAGACGCCGTCACTGAATTCACTTCTGATCTCATTCAGCACATCGTCGCTGATCATATCCACCTTATTGAAAACGTTTATGATATTCTTGCCGCCCGCGCCGATCTCTTCCAGCGTTTCCTTTACAACCTCCATCTGTTCCCGGAAGGAGCTGTTTGATGCATCTATAACATGAAGCAGAAGGTCTGACTCAACAACTTCGGCAAGTGTTGATTTGAATGACTCTATAAGATCATGCGGAAGATTCTTGATGAAACCAACAGTGTCTGAGATCAGTACCTTCTTCGGGTATTTTGCTTTTCCCTTTTTCCCGACGCTGATCTCAAGCGATCTCGTGGAAGTATCGAGTGTGGCGAAAAGCTTGTTCTCAACATACACGCCTGCATTTGTGAGGCTGTTCAGAAGTGTGGACTTTCCTACGTTTGTATATCCGACGAGGGATATTCTGAAAAACCTGCTTCTTTCTGATGCCTGTGTCTTTCTTTGTTCAGACACTTTCAGAAGCTTTTCCTTAAGGGCGGAAATCCTTCTTCCTATCATTCTTCTGTCCGTCTCGATCTGTGTTTCTCCGGGACCCTTTGTGCCTATGCCTCCGAATTGATTCGAAACGTGCGTCCATAGCCTTCAAAGCCTCGGAAGCCTGAATACAAGCTGGGCAAGTTCTACCTGCAGTTTTGACTGTGCCGTTCTTGCATTTGATGCGAAGATGTCCAGTATCAGGTTTGATTTATCTATGATCTTGCATTTGATCTTTTGCTCGAGATTTCTCAGCTGTGTGTAGCCAAGCTCGTTCTCAAAAATGACCAGGCTGATCTCATTATCCTCCACAAATTCGGCAATCTCCGTGACCTTCCCCTTGCCGATCATGTACCGTGTGTCGTATCTCTCATTCTCCTGAAAGAATGACCTTACTACATATGCCCCGGCTGTCTCTGCAAGGAATTTGAGTTCGTCGAGCGACTCTTCGGAATGGTAGTTATCCTTATCCTTACGGTTCGAATAACAGACAAGGACTGTCCTTTCAAGCTTTTTGGCGGTCTCTAACAATCAATTAATTTTGGTCAAAATATTCAAAATGGCCCTGACAAGAAAGTCAGTTCCCCGGCTGCCGGCTTAGTAATCCACAGCTTTGTGCGAATCCGGTGCCGATAACCCGTATTTTATATTTTAAATTCAGGATAATTAGTTTACATTGAACCAAAAGATCCGACCCTCTATGATCCCTTGCAAAGAAGCGGGGCGGAGGGTTTCTTAGTTTATGAAGGTAAAGAAAGACAAGATCAAACTGATAACCCTTGGATGCTCCAAGAACCTGGTTGACTCGGAGTTCATTCTCGCTCAGCTGAAGTCAAACGATATAGAGATCGTTGACGACGAAGAATCCGCGGAGAATGTGATTATTAACACTTGCGGGTTCATTCAGGAGGCCAAACAGGAGTCAATTGACACTATTTTGCGGGCCGTGAAACGGAAAGAGGCCGGAAAGCTGAAAGGTGTGTTCGTTGCGGGATGTTTGTCGGACAGGTATAAGACAGACCTTGAGGCCGAGATCCCGGAAGTTGACAAGTATTTCGGCGCAACCGACAAGCCGCAAACTGTCATCGGTATTCTCAATGAACTTGGAGTTGACTTCCGGAAAGAACTTCTCGGGGAAAGGGAAACTACAACGCCCGGACATTATGCTTATCTCAAGATCAGCGAAGGATGCGATAATCCGTGTTCGTTCTGCGCAATCCCGATAATGAGAGGCGGGCACAGGTCAAAGCCGCTTCGGGAAATTGTAACAGAAACGCAGAAACTTGCGTCTAAGGGTGTAAAGGAGATCATTGTGATCGGCCAGGATACTACTTACTGGGGATTCGACACTGACAAAAGAAGAAGGATCTCCGAAGTGCTGAATGAAATTTCAATGGTCAGCGGCATCGAATGGATAAGACTTATGTACGCGTATCCGTCAAGATTCCCCGAAGACCTGATTGAGACGATTGCCGGCAATGATAAGGTCTGCAAGTACATTGACATACCCGTACAGCATGTTTCTGACAATGTTCTGAAGTCAATGAGAAGGGGAATAACAAAAGGCAGTCTTGCCGGACTGTTGACGCGTCTCCGTGACTCGGTGCCCGGCATCGCGATAAGGACGACGCTTATAGTAGGATATCCCGATGAAACCGAAAAAGATTTTGACGAGTTAGCGCAGTTCGTAAAAGAATTCAGATTTGACAGGCTCGGAGTTTTCCGGTACTCGCATGAAGAAGGAACATATGCCGCATCACTGCCGGACAGGATTTCCGAAAAGGAAAAGTCAGACAGGCAGAGAGAGATACTTGAAATTCAAAAACAGATCTCGCTGGAAAGAAACAACGCCATGATAGGCAAGACGGTCACTGCGATCATTGACAGGAAACAGAACGGGCAGTATGCGGGAAGAAGTTACAGAGATGCCCCTGAAATAGATCAGGAAATTCTGATATCCGGCAATGGCCTCAGGGTTGGTGAGTTCTGCGAAGTCAACATACACGATGCCGAAGAATTTGATCTTTTCGGTTCTGCTCAAAACTGAAAACAAGAATCACAACACAAAAGCAGGTGAAATGAAAAATTTTACATTCAGAGAAAGATTGCTGAGGTCGTCTGCACTTGTCATATTCGTCCTTTCGTTAGTGATCTTGAGCGCCGGAGATTCCTATTCACAGCTCGAGGAAAAGACAATCAGAAGCGACTCCAGGCAGTTGTTCTATCTTGACCCGATGGTTTTTTTCAGCAAGGAAAAATCAAAAGCCCGCCTGGATGTGTATATGGAGATACCGTTGGAGAATCTGCAGTTCAAGAAGAATCCGGCAACAAAGCAATATGACGCGGAAATTCTTTACTCGGTCCTCATAAAAAACTTCGCAGGAGAGGTGGTTGAAAATGAGTCGGTCTCCGATTTTGTCTCCACCAACAAGGAAGAACAGAAGAACCTTGATGGATCATCCAAATTTCTTGTCAGAGAGTTCTATCTTAACCCTGGTACTTATGACCTTAACGTGACGCTTAGCGACAAGAATACAAAGAAGGAACTCACTCTTAAGGGCAAGGTTCAGGTGCCTGATTTTGCCAACGAAAAAATATCCTTCAGCAATTTGATGCTGATTAGCAACATATCTTCTGAAGACGGGAAAAAGGTCATCACTCCGCTTGTTAACGGCAATGTTGACAATTTGAAAGAGTTCTATGTGTTCTTCGAAGTGTAAAATTCCAAGGATGAAAGCACAGATG
>DAIQRO010000352.1:0-2423 GCA_036786155.1 Bacteroidota bacterium | reverse complement strand
AAGAAGAACTCTAACACCAACTGCCTCACTCTCATCAAGGTAATACACTCCTGACATCAGAGATCATTATGGAGAAAAATGATCCTGTCAGAAAACAGCTCGAACTCAACACACTCATTGAATTTTCCCAGCTTGTAAGCAGCAAGCTCGATCTTCGTTACATACTCAACAACATCCTCCTAAGTACAATGGGCAAACTGCTCATCTCAAGGGGCATTGTGCTTATAAAGTCAGAGGATGAAAATGATTCGGACGGATTTCTCATCGAAGCGGTTAAGGGGCTCGATCCGAAATTTCTTGGAAAGAGAGTTGCGGCTGAACTTCCGAAATTATCCGTTTTCGAATTCGTTGATCTTGAAAATGGTAATGACTTTTTCACTCAAACCGGACTTAATTACTTCTTCAAGATCTATTTTCAGAACAAGCTGCTTGGAGTTCTCTGTCTTGGAAAGAAACTGAACGGGTTGCCTCTTGCCAATGCGGAGATAATACTGATTGAGACCATGCTGAATCTTTCCGCATCGGCCATTGAAAACACAATCAGATTCAATGAGGTAAAATCGCTCAACTCCGACCTTAACAACAAGATACGGCAGCTGAAGTCGCTGTTTGAGCTGAGCAAGGAATTCAATTCAAATATTATAGACAAGGATTCGATAGTTAAGCTTCTCAGCTTCACGCTTCTCGGCAATTTCGGGATCAGAGACTTCATAATCTTCTCTCGGGGCAGTGACAACAGATTTGTATTGGTGAAGGACAGCCGCAAAGATTCTGAGCACAAAGTTGATCCGGAAGAAGTGTTTCCTTACGGCAATACTTCTCCGGAGTTCAGGAAAACGGTGAGAGTGACGCCCGGTACGGGAATAGACTTCTTGGAGAAACTTCACAAATGCGGTTTTGAGCTTGTGATACCGGCTGTTATTAACAGCGAAGTTGAAAATATCATTTGTCTCGGAAGCAAACTCAGCAGACTCCCCTATTCAGAGACAGACGTGGAGTTTCTTGAATCAATTGTAAACCTTTCGCTGATATCGATCAGAAATTCCATGCTGTTCAAAGAATATCTCGAGATTCAATTTCTTGAGAATTTCCTGATAACGGCGCGTGATATACAGATAGCCATGCTTCCGGGAAAGATCCCAAGGATAAACGGCTATGATTTTGCAGGGATGAATGCACCCGCAAAGCATGTGGGAGGAGATTACTTCGATATCATCAGCCTGAATGAGTGCAAGACTGCAATCGTGATTGCGGATGTTTCAGGCAAGGGAACACCCGCTTCTTTGCTGATGTCAAACATACAGTCTGCAGTGCACTCATACATGAAGATCTATGATGAAGAATCCTTTGACATCGCATCAGTAACCTCGAAGATCAATGAAATGATCTACGAAAACACGATGCCCGAAAAATTCATAACTTTTTTCTGGGGCATACTTGACTGCAAACTTAACAGATTGCAATACATTAACGCAGGACACAATCCTCCTTACTTATTCAACCGGGACGGCTTAACAAAGCTAGATAAAGGCGGATTCATGATCGGCATACTTGATACAGGCGTAAGCTATGAAGTGGGAGAGGCGTTCTTTGAAAACGGCGATACGATTGTCCTCTATACAGACGGCGTAACCGAAGCACAGGATGTGAACAGCGATGAATACGGCGAAGACAGGCTGGAAAGGATCTGTATGGAGAATCTCGGAAAACAATCATCCGATCTGATGAAGATTATTGCAGATGATGTTAACAAGTTTGCCGCCGGCGCACCACAGTACGACGATATTACTCTCATTGTCGGCAGGAAGATCTGATCATCCTTTCAGCAAAGCATAATTTACATCCAAGAGCCTATCTTACACCTTCAACAGCCGTGTTGCCTTTCACGGTAGATGTAGATCATAGATTGTTTGTATGCCTCCAAAAGTCATTTGACAAGTTGGAAGAATATGCAGACTTTTGAATAATCCCAAATCATAAAATCAGCGGCGTATGATAACCGCCGGATTTATGTAACTCAAATGTACATAGCCATGATCAGGACTCTATTGCTTTTGCTTCTGGCAGTATCAATTTCCTCTGCAAAACCAGATCATCCGGGCAAATTCAGTGTTTCGGTTTCCAACAGCGGATACGCTTCTGTTAAAAAACAAGTATATGCAAATGAATATCCAGGAGGCAGTCTTCATTTAATGAATCCCCCGAATTCATCATCTGAATCACAGGCGGCTGATTCCGGTGCTGTAAGATGGATATACACTGATCCTGCGGGCATCGCCGAAAGATGCGCTGTTAGCGGCAACGGGAGATACAATGTAACCGGCTGGATGCTTAACAATCACAGGATTTCGTTTTTCAGGAACATTGATCCCGTTCCGTTGTGGGAATATCCTACGGGTCAGGGAAATTATACCAACTATGTG
>DAIQRO010000351.1:331-2428 GCA_036786155.1 Bacteroidota bacterium | reverse complement strand
CGGCTGAACACTGCCTGCCCGACAGATCAGAGTCCGATATAAAGTCCGAACCCAAGCGAAAGATCTGAGATGTCCGATTCATTCGCATCGGTCATGAACGTATGCCTGAGCTTCAGGTAAGGATTTGCCGCGACATTTTCCATAACGGGAAACAGCAGTCCGAATGAGGCCTGCGGAAAGTAGCCTTCCTTATTGAAGTCGGTGAAATACCCTCCTCCAATACTCAGCAATACAGCGCCAAGGTCGCGCGCTTCGAGAGCGAAGTCATAATTGTATGAAAACCTCAGATGATTGAGCCGCGTTTCTCTGAAGATCAGAGAATATTCCGCCGCAACTCTTCCGTAAGGAAAAGCTCCCAAAGAAATCTCCTTTGTGATGCCAACGTAGAACTTTTCATTTTCGATGAGGAGTATGGGATTGATGGGAAACAGAATGAGAGCGACTTCACCGAGAGAAACAGATTCGGATTGCTGAATTCCGGAAGTCCCGTGAAAGCTGAGCGGCGGAAGAACCTGTGCCGGAGCAGTTCCGGCAATTGCAAACATCACCGCCATCGCCAATGCCTTAATGTTCATTCAAGAATATTTTTGTTTGCCGTGATCAGATACATGCCGCTGTGAATCATACATACTCGCTGTAAACCTCAAGCACTTTCTTATACTCGCTCAGCGCATCCTTCCTGTCTTCATCCTTCTCCGAATTGTTCAGAGTGAAATCGATCGAGCGGAGTTTGCCAACGCACTCTGTTGCCTTTGAAAGTTTCTCCGTGATCAAAAGTTGCTTCTGCAATCCCGTGAAGATCGTGGCAGTTGCAGTGAACACAGCCACTATCCCGCAAGTCCACTTCCATGCCGGAGGGCCCTGCCCTGCAACCGGCCCCGTGAAAGCTGTTGTGCCCGCAAGCAGTGTCGCAAGCACGCTTGCGGCAAGGCTTATGACGATATACCGCGAGTTTGACTTGCGGAGCTTTGATACAAGCGACTCGGCTCTGGCAAGGCTCTTCCTGATCTCATCGTTCATCTGCGCTCCCGTTTTTTTTGCAAAGATAATGAAACTATTCCGGAGAGATAAACACAAAATGCTGTTGCTCGATCAAACATGGATTCAGTCTGTTGTGACTCTCTCTTTCGGGCAAGTAACTTCAGAAACACATCCATCCAAAACGATTTAGAAATGCAAATGTCAGAGCATTGAGATCGGGAAACATGCGCCTGTGAGTTTTCGGATGCAGCTAAAAATAGATCCTTCGCTTCCCGCCTGTCATTCTTGCTTCTTCATACATTTTGCTATCTTGATTCATCGTGTTTCAAATTCATATTCTCCGACCTCGGGCGGGCGCTCAGGATGACAAAATTGAAAGTGTGTCAGGATTGTTAGCGAAAGTTGCTGTGATCCGAAATTCTGTCTTGGACAGCAGTGGTCATAACAAGCTTCTGTGAAATCAGAATTCAAGAGATTAACAAAATCAAATTGATTAAATTTGCAAAATAATATTTCCATTTCCTTTACACTTTTGAATGAAGGTTGTTGTAGTGATCCCTGCCGCGGGAACAGGCAGCAGAATAGGCGGACCCATACCAAAGCAGTATCTGAAGACAGGCGGCAAAGAGATCATTGCTCAGACGATTTCGAAATTCAATTCATGCAGGGAAGTTGACAGTATAATAATTGCCGCAGAACCAGGTCACTTTGTCCGGCTTTCGGCGATAATCAGAAAATATGATCTGCGAAAGGCGAAGACGATAGTTGAAGGCGGAAAGACGAGGCAGGAATCCGTATTCAATGCGCTGAAAGTGAGTGGATGCGCGGCCGGCGATATTGTTCTTGTTCATGATTCCGTAAGGCCATTTGTCTCCGGGGAACTGATAAGAAGAACGATCATGAATGCGAAGAAGTACAAATGCGCATTGCCCGTGATGCCGGTTTCTGACACGGTGAAAAAGATCGGCAAAGACGGAGTCGTAAAGGAAACGATTGACAGGAACGTACTTGTAACGGCACAGACTCCGCAGGGATTCAGGTTTGACATACTTTACAGGGCTTTTGAGAAAGCCGCTGCAAAGCGCTTTGCCGGAACCGATGAATCTTCTGTCGCAG
>DAIQRO010000351.1:0-279 GCA_036786155.1 Bacteroidota bacterium | reverse complement strand
AAGGTGAAGACATTTCCCGGCGAAAGCAACAATATTAAGATCACATTGAGAGAAGACCTTAAACACACAGGCAGAATAAGAGGATGAGTTCAAAAGGCACGGTCAAGATAGATACATTTGAAAGCAAACTGCTGAAGAACAATCCGCTCGGCGACCCTCACGTGAGAGAGTTTCCGGTTTACCTTCCTCCTTCATATTACAGTTCTGACAGAAGATTTCCCGTTGCATTCCTTCTCTCCGGTTTTACGGGTTGGGGAATGATGCACCTTAACGAAAGTT
>DAIQRO010000102.1:9700-10748 GCA_036786155.1 Bacteroidota bacterium | reverse complement strand
CTCAGAAGGCCGCCGGGAAGAGAGGCATATCCCGGTGATGTGTTCTATCTTCACTCAAGACTGCTCGAGAGGGCTTCAAAGCTTTCTGACGATCTCGGCGGAGGAAGCCTTACGGCATTGCCTGTTATTGAAACGCAAGCCGGTGACGTATCCGCTTATATTCCCACAAACGTGATCTCAATTACAGACGGTCAGATCTATCTTGAATCAAATCTTTTCAATGCAGGCATCAGGCCGGCTATCAACGTCGGTATTTCGGTTTCACGGGTGGGCGGCAATGCTCAGATCAAGGCGATGAAGAAGATCGCCGGTACTCTGAGACTTGAACTTGCTCAGTTCAGGGAGCTTGAGGCATTTGCAAAGTTCGGATCTGACCTTGACAAAGCAACTCTTCAACAGCTGAGAAGAGGTGAAAGACTGGTGGAGGTGCTGAAGCAGAAGCAGTTCACTCCGATGCCGGTTGAGAATCAGGTTGCGATTATCTATGCCGCAACAAGAGGCTATCTTGATGAGATACCGGCGGGAGAAGTTCAAAGGTATCAGAATGACTTCCTGCAGGAACTTGAGAATCTTCACGGAGATGTTCTTGAGGCCATAAGAACAGAGAAAGATCTTTCAGATAAGACAACGGAGAAGCTCAATTCCGTTTTGAAGGACTTTACGGAGAGATTCAAATCAACAGTAAAGCAATAATCAAAACTGAAGAGAATTGGCAACGCGAAAAGAGCTTAAGGTCAGGATAAACGGGATCAAAGGCACGCAGAAGATCACCAAAGCTATGAAGATGGTTGCTTCAGCGAAGCTGAGGCGCGCACAGGACAGGATAATTTCCGCGAGGCCGTTTGCAAGAAAGGTTGAAGAAATGCTATCTCAGCTGGTGGAGTCCGTTGGCAGTGAAGGAATTGATGAGCTTCTGGAGAAAAGGGAGATCAGGACAAGATGCGTTGTTATTGTGTCTTCAGACAGGGGCCTGGCGGGATCCTTCAATACAAATGTGATAAGGAACGGAATGAACTATCTGGCGGAACTGCCGGAAAACACGAAGGTC
>DAIQRO010000102.1:2810-9653 GCA_036786155.1 Bacteroidota bacterium | reverse complement strand
AATATAGTGACCGATTCATTCATTAAGAGTAGCTATATCATATTTGAATCTTATCACTTCATATTCAACGATCTTACGCTTGAGCAGTCTAATGCAATAGTGGAGTTCATAGTTGACGGATACAAGCGAAAGGACTTTGACGCTGTTGACATAATTTATAATGAGTTCAAGTCAATTGTGAAACAGGTTGTGGTAAGGGAGCAGTTCTTTCCCTTCAAGAGCATGAGCGCGTTGAATGAGACAGAGAAGAAAAAGTCCGCTTCAGTTGATTACATTTTTGAGCCGGATAACGTTAGCATTCTGAAGTATATCATTCCCAAGCATCTGAGAGTTCAGTTCTGGAAGATCCTGCTTGAATCAAACGCGGCTGAGCAGGCCGCCAGAATGACTGCAATGGAGACTGCCACAAAGAACGCGGCGGACCTGTTGCAGATACTTGAGCTTTCTTACAATCAGGCGCGCCAGGCTTCAATTACGAAGGAAATACTCGAGATTGTAGGAGGAGCAGAGGCTCTGAAGGAAGCTTAAGAAAGCCCGGATCAAACTTTGTCAGAATCCCGTCTGCAGGAGCAGTCGGGATTTTTTTTATGCATATCAATTATCTGCCGATCAGGGTAACTTTACTTAACTTAGGCAAGATGCTATGAAAGTATTACTTGCGCACTTCATACTGCTACTTACCTCATTTACCCTCACGGCGAAGACGATTACCTGGCAGAGAACATATGGAGGTACAAATATGGAATACGGATATTCCATAGTCCAGACTCCCGATGAAGGAATCATTAACGATAAATCTGAATGCACTCTTAGATTCAACTATGTGCGAAACCCCGATCGCAGAAGGCAGAATCTCACTCTTCAATGTTGGCAGGCAATAAATTATCCTTACCAAACCGGTTCAATCTACTGTCACATACACTTCTCTTGTAATTCCTGCCGCTTATCTAACTTGCGACAGGATGCACAACTTGCTAAGTTGCTATTGGGATTATGCGGAGGCGCGGCAAGACAGCACATTTCAATTCAGTGACGGGCACATATGAACTAATGCAAGAATTTTCATTTACATGGGAGGAATCAAGATGAAAAGAATACCGGTTTGTTTTTTGGTTGTTTTAATATACTGCGGATACGTCAATTCTCAATCCGATTGGCAGTTGCTCAACTCCGGAGTCACTGTCAATCTCCACGGAGTTCATTTCACGGATCATAATACAGGATATGCATGCGGCAGTGGCGGTACCATAATCAAAACTACCAATGGAGGACTTAACTGGGATATCCTGCCGACAGGTTCAGTTAATCAACTGAACAAGATAAGTTTTGCTGATGATTCAACAGGATACTGTTGCGGCAATAACATCTTACTCAAGACAAGCAACTCAGGAAACAACTGGTTCACTGTATTCAGCGGCGCAACTCTTACTGTCATTCAATGTGTTGACTCGACTGTTTATTGCGGGGGATTTTTTGGCGTCTACAGAAGCATGGACAGAGGGCAGACCTGGAACAATACCATGACAGGATTTAACGGCATTATATGGGGCATGTATTTTGTGAATGAGCTGACCGGCTACGCAATGGGAAACTCAGGAACCCAGAAGCGGACAAGCAACGGAGGCTTGGATTGGTCAGGTGGATTGTTCTGGGGTCCCGGTGAATATACATTCAGCGATTGTCAGTTCTTCAATTCAGGATCAGGCTTTGTCTCTTTCAGCTTCTATTCAGGAGCCCCCAATTTTCAGACATCCTATGGAATATACAAAGCCAATGACTGGTTCAGCTGGCATCTTGTATATAGCTCTCCGAATATGGCAATTACAGGAATAACTTTTACCGGCAACGATACTGCATTTGCTGTAGGGGGAGGATGGACCGGCTCGCAATACCAGAGTCTGATAAGTAAGAGCACAAACGGAGGAAATAACTGGATTGCGCAAAGCTTTGCAGTAGATAAGATATTAAGAGATGTGTGCTTTCTGGATTCGAAGACAGGTTATATTGTAGGAAATTCAGGGGCCATATTAAAAACAGAAAACGGAGGTGTCACTTCGGCAATTGAATATTTCGTTGTTCAAACTGACAACTTCTATCTGTCACAGAACTATCCGAATCCTTTCAACCCATCCACAAAGATCAGCTACATTTTGCAGTCTGCAGGTTTCATAGAGTTGAAAGTATATGATGTTGCCGGCAGGTTCATTACATCACTCGTGAATGCGAATCAGTATGCGGGAAGTTATGAGACTGAACTCAATGCGGCTGATCTTTCAGGCGGAATCTATTTTTATTCGCTAACTGCTGACGGAAGACAGCTTGATGTGAAGCGAATGGCATTGGTGAAGTAAGAAGCATGTGTTGCGTATGTCCGTAATTTCTTCCGCCGTTATTGGTGATTTTGTTCCATTGTGTTGTCAGGACATTTTTCCTGACGAAAAGAATGTCAGGCGTGTCGGGACGCCTGTCTGACGCGAGGCAGGCCTGCCTGCTGCAGGCAGGAAAGTCCCTACAGCACAACGAACGGGCTTCTCAGACAGACGCCGCTTAGTTTAAACAACAACCAAGTCTTGGCTTTTTTCTGCGTTCAATCACGGTGCCTGTTGCATGTTAAGATCAGAATTGCTAAGTTGCATACAACTAATCCCGAGAGGAGGTACGAACTATGAGAAGATTTGTCAAAATACAATTTGCAACTATCCCGGACATTCGTACTTCCATCTATTTGTAAGCTGTCATAAATATTTTGTTTGCAGGATTTTGATACTGCGGATGCCCGGAAAGCTCCGCAGTTTTTTTATAATCAAAAATCAAAATCAGCAAATGAAAATTTCAACATTTGACGTCAATGTTCTGTCTGAACAGGACGAATTTATTGACAACAACCGCTTTCAGAAGTTCAGATCCAAAAAAAGGAAACTTACAGGCAAGACCGACATCAGCAGGTGCAGTACATCTGATTCTGGCCTGGCAGGTCAAAATCCGTATCTTGATCCGCTGATTGAAGACGGCGTTCTCGATGAACTCGTGTGCATCATAAAATCAGGAAAGGAAGCTACGGTTTACCTTGGCCTTTGCAACAATGAATACCTGGCTGTCAAACTCTATACAGACATCAGGGTAAGGTCTTTCAGAAAGGACGACATCTACAGGCAGGGAAGGTATATCGGAGAAAAAAGGATCGAGAAAGCGATTGAGCAGGGCTCGAAGTTCGGGCTTGATGCCCATCAAATGATCTGGGTTGGCGAGGAGTTCAGGCAGATGAAGAGACTTCATCTTGAAAATGTTCCGGTGCCAAAGCCGGTTGCCATTTCGGGACTTGCGATCGCGATGGAATTTATCGGAACAGAGGACGGCGATCCTGCTCCGAGGATCTCGGATATGTCACTGAGCAAAGACGAAGCCGAAGATGCCTTCCGGCAATCGCTCGGAATTCTTTCCGCCATTCATAAGCTTGGCAAGGTGCATGGCGACTTTTCGGCATTCAACCTTCTTCTTCACAACGGCAAAGTGACTGCGATTGACTTCCCTCAGATGATCGACGCAATCAGCAACAACGATTGCGAATATCTTCTGAGAAGGGACATTGCTTCCTTGTGCAAGTCGTTCCGTAAGTTCGGAATCAAGCCTGATGAAGAAAGGATATGCCGGCAATTTCATGTGAAATATTTGTAGGTGTATTCCGGGTTCATGCAGGTTAATCACAAATGTGCGGCATCCCGGGTGCGCCGGTCTATCTGTCATGAAGGAATTTGACCCTTAAGCAGGTCATTGCCGGAGAACTGCGTTTGGGATTTACGAATGAATAAATTGTAAATATGTTTGCGCGTGACGAATAATTTCTATACGCTAAGTGCTCAGGCAGAATTTCTCAATGCCCGCCTGAATAATTGTCTGCTTGAGGGCATCTTCACGCAGGACAAGGGAAAGCTTGTTATATTCATCGGCGGGTGTGAACCGGGAAATGCAGTTGAATTCTCCTCGCAGAAGGACATGCCGTACCTGATACTCAGGAAAAACTTTGCAAAGGCATCAAAGAACACTGCTGGCATTTTCCCTCAGGCAAGCGGGAAGGGCATTACCGGCATAAGCATATTCGGCGGAGACAGGGCAGTTGAAATGAAGCTGTCAGACGGATCAAGCCTTCTCTTCACATTTTTTGCTTCGCCAAACTGTTTTCATCTGAAGGATGCAATTGTTACGTCCGCTTTCAAGGACAACAAATCCCTCGCGGGCAAAAGCGCTGACAGTCTGCTATTGCGCAAGGCAGCGGATGCTCAAGATCATGTGCGCCAATTGAACGCATCGGAATTTCTGAAGAACAAATACCCGCATCTCGGGGAAGTTTACAGGCGCGAGATACTTTTCAGATGCCGTGCAGATGCGTCTTCTCCGGCTGAAGATGAAGCGGCTTCACTCAGCAAAGCCGCGGAGGAACTTCTGAGTGAGATCAGCGAAGGAAGCTGTCTGTATTATGAGGCGAATGGAAAGCCGGTTATGTCTTTATGCAGACTTAATCACTTGGGAAAACAACCGCCGAGGATCTTTGATGACGTGAACGGCCTTCTTGTGCATTATGTGATCTCCCGGATCAGATCTGAAAGGGAGTCCATGCTCCGCAAGTCAGCACTGATGAGGCTTCAGAGATCGCTGGCAGAATCTGAACGCAGGTTACGGAGCATAGAGGAACAGATAAGGCAGTGCAACGACTCGGACACTTTCAGAAGATCCGGAGAATTGATTCTGGCAAACATTCATCAGATCAGGAAGGGCATGACAAAGCTTACTGCCGCAGGGGAGTCAGGCGAGGCAGTTGAGATAAGGCTTAAGCCCGGCATTTCACCCGCAATGAATGCAAGCTATTATTTTGAGAAAGCCAAAAAGCAAAAGGCGTCCGTCGGCATGCTGAGGAATAAATCCGGTGCATTGATGAAAGAGATCGAGTGCATCCGGGAGGAACTGAAATCGCTTGGTGAATCGGGCGACCTTAAGTTTCTTGAAAAGGAATTTAAAAGGGAAAAGAAAATGGAATCTGATGAAACCACTTCGTTCAGAAAGTTCACTGTTGAAGGCGGCCTTGAAGTGTGGGTTGGGAAAGACAGTGCATCAAACGACCTTCTCACCACCCGGCATTCGGCGCAGAATGACCTGTGGTTTCATGTAAGAGGCACAAGCGGCTCACATACGGTGCTTAAGGCCTCTGTTTCAAAAGATAAGATCCCGAAGGAAGCTGTGCTTTCGGCAGCGTCCATAGCCGCATACTACAGCAAGGCAAGGAACGCAGGAAATGTGCCTGTTGCATACAGCGAAAGAAAGTATGTGAAGAAGAAAAAAGGGCTAAAACAGGGAGCAGTGATCATGGAAAGGGAAAAGGTGGTCTTTGTAAAGCCGGGGTTGCCGGATGGAAGCTTCTAACAGAAAAGGCAGTCACTGAATCTTTCTCTCAAGTTCAAGGAGTTTTTCCTCGATCCTCTTGTAGTTTGTGGAACCTGCCCTCAACAGCAGGTTGTATGCTTCCATCGCTTCTTTGTTGTTGCCCTGCTCTGCATAGAGGTCTGCAAGCGTTTCAGTGATTATTCTCACTTTCGACATCAGCGTGTCTCCAGCCGGAAGAGCCGCAGTGGCTTTTTGCGCTTCATGCTGACTCCCCGTATCGCTCTTTTGCTGTCGTATATTAAAATGGAAAGTATCATAGGCAAGCATGAAATCTTCATAGTCCGGATCAACGGGTGACGGAGCATCATCGATATTGCCTTCTAGAATGCTCTCCAGGTCAAACTCCGGGAAGAGCTTTTCCTGTATCTCAAAATTCCTGTCAAACTCACTGAAGTCAGCCTTAAGCGGTGCTTCCGAGGGCATATACAGCTTTTCCTGATTGGAAACTGATGCAAGCGAATCTATGCTGTTGCGCAACTTTGTCAGGAGCTGACTGCTTGTCACTTTCGGCTTTATTTCATTGTACATTGCCTCGGCTTCATTCAGATACTCCGCCTTCAGGAAAGCGCGCAGAAGCAATAGCTTTGCTGTCAGGTAATATGGATATACAGATAGCCCGGCCCGGCACACAGATATGCAGTCTTCATATTCCTCATTCAGATAATGCAGATTGGCCACTTTCACAAATAGAGGTGAAAGGAAGTTCCTGTCAACTTTTTCCTTTGCTTCAGAGTTAGCCGGCATCCAGTGCTAATAGTTTTTGCCTGTTAATCCTGTATGTATCCAACACTTGCTTTATCGAGATTATTGAAACAGTCGCAAATCCTCCGAAGAACATAAGCTGAAAAGGTATGGCGGCAATCTGCGCGGTCGCAACTGCAATCACCACTCCCGCAAAGCAGTACACTGCCATGAATGCTTCAATGTAAGTTGTGAACTTCAGCTTTTTGTTCACATACTTCTTGCCCTTCCATGATTCTTCCTTTCCCGTGATCTTGTACTTGGGGGTTCTTACAAACTCGCTCTTCTTTCCAAGCAACCCCTCGAAAACCGCTTTGGTATTATTCACCGAAAAGCCCATGCTTCCCGCCATGAAAACGGGGAAGTAAATTATGCGCTTCTGCCAGTCTGGGTACACATCCTTCTGAGAATAGAGGTAGAACATGAACGAACTGACGAATGCAAAAATGAACAGCGACATAAGCCTGAACACAGTGTCAAACTCTCCGCCGAGCTTGATGAGCATTACCGGCAGATTGAGTATGGCCGCAAGCAGTATGAACGGGTATGCAATGTTTGAGCAGAGATGTATGAACGACTGAACTTTGAGCTTGAAAGGCATGTCCGATCTCATCACAACGGGAAAGATCTTCTTGGCCGTTTCTATCGCGCCCTTGGTCCAGCGGA
>DAIQRO010000102.1:0-2800 GCA_036786155.1 Bacteroidota bacterium | reverse complement strand
GGGGATGTGAAGTTAACAAGGTACTTGAATTTCCAGCCCTTCATTTGCGCTCTGTAAGAGAGGTCAAGGTCTTCCGTAAGCGTATCTGCTTCCCAGTTCCCTGCATCAAAAATGCATTCCTTGCGCCAGACTCCTGCAGTACCGTTAAAGTTAATGAAAAATCCTGCCCTGTTTCTCACCGCCTGTTCGATCACGAAATGCCCGTCAAGCGCAATTGCCTGAGTCTTGGTCATCAGGGAGTATTCCCGGTTAAGATGCTCCCATCTTGTTTGCACAAGTCCCAGCTTCTCGTATTTGTAGAAATATGGTATCGTCCTCTTCAGAAACTTCTTTCTCGGAATGAAGTCCGCATCAAAAATTGCTACAAACTCTCCCCTCGCAACTTCGAGCCCTTCCTTCAGCGCCCCTGCCTTATAGCCCTGCCTGTTAGTTCTGTGGATCAACTTGATGTCATAACCTTCATTTATATACTTCTGTATGTGGTGTCTGATGATCTCGGTCGTATCGTCGGTGGAGTCGTCGAGTATCTGGATCTCCATTTTATCCTTAGGATATTCCATCCTCATGGTTGCATCAATGAGCCTGGTGATCACATACCTCTCGTTGAACAGCGGAAGCTGAATTGTAACGACCGGGTATTCATCGAGATGAAACTCATGTTCTTCGAGGTCCCGTGTTCTTTCGCCATAGGTCTTGAAATAGTAGTAGATCATGTTGAAACCGTGAGCGCCGAATATGAAGAGGATCGTGAGTGAAATTATGTAAGCAGAAAGTATGATGCTTTCGGTTGTCATCAGTCAGTCGAAAAGTTCATTATTTGTTTTACCAAGATCATTAGATTCACCAGTTTGATGTAAGATCTATCAGGATATCTTCAGTTATTCTGCCAGAGGCGATCCTTAGCCCGTTGGAGCGCTCGGAAAAATCATTGCCCGAAGACTGATATTCTCCGTAGTTTGTAAAAGTCTTTTTCCAGATGGTCTTCTGCTTCTTAAGGTCAATGAAATCGGCATTCACAGAAACGGTGATCTTTCTTCTTGTAACATTCTCGCCGGAAACAATGACAAGCGCATCGTCAATAACCGACACCACTGCACAATTCAATGATGCATCGGCGATGCTCTTTTCGGCGATCCTGAAAGTGTTATCGCTCGTGATCCTTTGCTTGAGTTCCTGTGTAAGCAGTTCGGGAAGAGTCGGATCGGAGAAGCCGCTGACATCGTCAAACTGCTGAACGTAGATCCTGCTTATGCCTTCAGGCGGATTGTTGCCGCGGAATCCGTAAACTCCGCATCCTGCAAAAGCGTATGTAAGAAAGAGCAAGAGAATAAATCCTTTCAGCTTCTCCATCTGCTTTCCCTGCTTATCCCGTACTTCTTCATTTTTTTGTAAATGTTTCTCGAAGTCTGCTTCAGATGGCCTGCAGCCCGTTCAACATTCCAGCCGTACTTCTCAAGCACATAAATGATCACTTCCTTCTCGATTTCATCCATGGAAAATTTTTCCATGTCTTCTTCCGGGATCAGGAAATGATTTCTGCCGTCTTTTCTGTACCCGTTGTCACGTCCTGCAAGGGATTCCTTGATATCAATTATGTCTGACTTCAGTTCCACAAGCGCCCTGAAGAGAAAGTCCTTTTCTTTCTGCTCCCTGGAGACTGAGAACGGAACGGGGAAGTGCATCAGGGAATTGGCAAGATCAGGCTTCAGTTGTTTTTTCACATCTTCAAGGGTTATCATCCTGCCGGGGACAAGCACGAGTATGCTTTCGCAGAAATTCTTTAGTTCGCGCGCATTGCCCGGCCAGCTGTAATTGATAATGTAATCCATTGCGTCGTCATCAATACCGTGAAACTCTATGTTATTCTGTTGCGAATAATTGTCAATGAACGTGAAGAAAAGCAGTCTAATGTCTGCTCTTCTTTCTCTCAGAGGCGGTATGTATATGTTGATGGATCTTAGTCTGTAGTAGAGGTCTTCCCTGAAATTCTTCTGCAATACTTCCTCGGCGAGATCCTTGTTTGTTGCGGCAATTATCCGCACATCAACGCTTATTGTTTTGCTTCCTCCTACACGCATGAACTCTCCCGTTTCAAGCACACGGAGAAATTTTACCTGAGTTGAGACAGGCATCTCTCCGATCTCATCAAGAAAGATTGTCCCGTTATCCGCCATTTCGAAGTAGCCCTTCCTTTCCTCGATGGCCCCGGTGAATGCGCCCTTCTGATGCCCGAAAAGTTCGCTCTCAATGATCCCCTCCGGTATTGCTCCGCAGTTTACGATCACAAACGGCTTGTCGGCTCTCTTGCTGTTCCTGAAGATCGAGTTCGCAACCACTTCCTTCCCTGAACCGCTTTCTCCAGTAATGAGGATGCTGACATCAGTGGGAGCAACCTGTTTGATGGTCTCGTTGATCTCCTTTATCTGTACGGAATCGCCTAGTAGCTTGGTTGACATGATTTGTGCGAAATATAGCACTAATGCCACGCTTATTAAAGACACTGATTGCTCCATCTGCAACCTTATAGAGTGAGGATTTTCCTGCATGCATGATTAACAGTTTCAAGGAGGCTTGCATGAAGATCAGTTTTTAGATTTACCCTTAGGGCAATATTGAGTAAATTGGCAAAATTTTTTTGCAGTATTATCATATATATGAGCAATCAGACCATTGCACTCAACGGCGGGAAATCCAAGTATAAGGAAAAGGAGAGGCTTGAGATCCTTGATGACTTCAGGCTGGCAAACGTAAGCAGGCAGGCGAGCCTTCTGGGGCGGAAGGAAGTTCTGACAGGCAAGGC
>DAIQRO010000350.1:409-2429 GCA_036786155.1 Bacteroidota bacterium | reverse complement strand
CCCGCTTATGATAGCAAAGGCGCTCGGCGGTGAGGAACTGCCTGTTTACGGTGATGGCAAGAATGTCCGCGACTGGCTGTATGTTGATGACCACTGTTCCGCTATCCTGGCGGTTCTTGAGAAGGGCAGGGACGGTGAAGTTTACAACGTGGGAGGAAACAACGAGTGGTACAACATTGACATTGTGAAGCTCATTCTCAGGAAGCTTGGCAGGCCGGAAAGCATGATCAAGTATGTGAAAGACAGGCCCGGGCATGACAGAAGGTATGCGATCGATTCATCCAAAATAATGAACGAGCTTGGATGGAAACCTGCGCATGTATTTGAAGACGGCATTGAACTTACAATCAACTGGTATGTGGAAAACGAGAACTGGTGGAAGAAGGTAATGAGCGGAGAGTATCTTAAATATTTTGAACAGAACTATTCTGCCAAGATGCACTGAAGAAGTGCAATGGTAATGGTTTGAAAATCTTTGCTTCCGAAATTAATTTTGCAACCTATTAAAGAAATATGTCAATAAGAGTAGAAAACCTGACAAAGTACTACGGACCGACGGCTGCCGTGAAGGACATCTCATTTGAGATCAACACGGGGCAGATAGTCGGATTTCTCGGACCGAACGGCGCCGGAAAATCAACCACAATGAAGATCATCACCACATACCTGACGCAGAATCAGGGGAAAGTGTATGTGGACGGGCTGGATACCGAGCAGAAGCCGATAGAAGTGAGGAAGAAGATCGGTTACCTGCCGGAGCAGAATCCGCTTTACCTTGATATGAATGTGATCGATTATCTGAAGTTCGCCGCTGAACTGGAATCAGTACCAAAGAATGAGATCGAATCGGCTGTCAACAAGGTTGTTGACCTTTGCGGGCTTCAGGATGTGCGGCACAAGGACATCGGCGAGCTTTCCAAGGGATTCAAGCAGAGGGTTGGGCTTGCGCAGGCGATGGTTCATAATCCCGAGGTGCTGATCCTTGACGAACCCACATCGGGACTCGATCCGAACCAGATCATTGAGATCAGAAAGCTGATCAAACAGCTCGGAAAGCAGAAGACACTTGTCCTTTCAACACACATCATGCAGGAGGTCGAAGCAACATGCGACAGGGTTCTGATCATCAACAACGGAGAGATAGTTGCAGACGGAAGCCCGGACTCGCTTCAGGACAAGTTCCGCGGAAAAGTGGAGATCAACCTTGTAATAAAGAAGGACAGCATTGACAAAGACCTTATTGAGCGGGCAATTGCCTCCATAAGCAATGTTGAAAGAGCAAGGGTGACCAGGACAGACGACAAGACATTCACGCTTCATGTATCCGCGCAATAGGGGCATGATGTGAGAGAAGATATTTTCAGGAAGATAGTGTCAATGAACCTCGTGCTTCTCGGACTGCATCAGGAGGAGAAGTCGCTTGAAGACATCTTCAGACTCTTAACGAAAAACTAAGCCAACAAATGAACAATATTCTGACGATATTCAAAAAAGAGATGAAGTCATACTTCAGCTCGCCTGTTGCCTACATAGTGCTGGCGGTATTCCTTGGCATTACCGGCTGGTTCTTCACAAGCAACCTCTTTCTCGGCGGAGTGGTGACAATGAGAAATGTGTTCGATATTATACCTTTCATCTACCTTTTCTTCATACCTGCGATCACAATGAGGACGTTTGCAGAAGAGAAGAAGTCCGGCACGATCGAACTGCTTCTTACCAAACCCGTAACCGACCTTGAGATAGTGCTTGGGAAATTTCTTGCGGCATTGTCGCTTACGGCAATTGCCCTTCTCCTTACCTGGACTTACGTGATCAGCCTTTCGTTCATCGGCAAGCTGGACTTCGGCGCTGTTACAGGCGCATATCTCGGATTGCTTCTGATGGCGGGCATATATATCAGCATCGGTATATTTGCTTCATCGCTCACCCATAATCAGGTTGTGGCTTTCATCATAAGCTTCCTGATAGTGTTCGCGCTGTTCATGCTTAACAAGGTTCTGATATTTCTTCCTTCAGGATT
>DAIQRO010000350.1:0-399 GCA_036786155.1 Bacteroidota bacterium | reverse complement strand
GGGAGTTCTTGACACGAGGAATCTGATCTATTACCTGAGCGGAATTGTGATCTTCATAGTTCTCACAAAGACTTCGCTTGAAAGCAGAAGATGGACGTAACAGCCAAATGAATTTTAATGCGGAAAATCAATCATGAATAAGAAAGACATACTCATAAAGACTCTCATAATCATAGGCATAATAGTTGCCATAAATGTGATAGCAAAGAGAGTGTTCACGCGGGTTGACCTTACGAAGAACAGGTCATACACGCTTTCCGACATCAGCAAGAAGATCGTGTCGGAACTCGATGACAAGGTGCTTGTAAAAGCATACTTCAGCGAGAATCTGCCTGCACCTTACAACAACCTTCGCAGGCAGGTGCAGGATATACTCGATGATTACAGGTCATATTCCGG
>DAIQRO010000349.1:861-2432 GCA_036786155.1 Bacteroidota bacterium | reverse complement strand
GTACAGACCGGTAAGATGACCCTGGTCAAGTAAAATTTTTGAAAACAATGATACCTAAATTATCCTTAAGGGAGGTAAAATGAAGAAATTTCTCCTGTTTGCTCTATTGTCTCTGGTAATTGGCGCTGGAAATCTGCAGTCGCAGACGGCGACAGTCACAGTTGCCAATTTCGAGATCATAAACTCAGGTGCTCAGTTCAGATTCGATCTGTTTGTGCTCAGGACAGGCTCGGTCTCATACAATATGGGATCATCAACGTTTGTTCTTGATTATACAAACGGTACAATTGCAAATCCCGTAATTTCAAATCAGAGTCCGAGATACAGCACCGGTAATTATACGGGCATGGATGCAGTAACCTTCTTCGGACAACAGGTTGCTCTGCAGATCAATTACGTTAGCGGCCCGGGTGTTGAAGTCCTCGCAGACCCAGGTATTACAGGTTACGGTGAAAGAGTGGCAACTCTTACGCTTGACATACTTCAGGCAGTTCAGTCACAGCTCACATGGGACGAAAGTTCATCTTCAATAGTGACACCGACATTTCTGCCGATTGTTACAAGCACGTATAACGGAAGCTATAACGGAACGTTGCCGGTGGAGCTTTCATCGTTCAGTGCCATTACTTCAAACAACAATGTAACGCTGAAGTGGTCAACTTCCGAAGAGAGAAACAACTCGGGATTTGAGATCGAAAGGAAGAATTCCGGAACTGCAGAGTGGACAAAGATAGGATTTGTTAACGGAGCCGGAAACTCAACTCAGAACGTAGATTACTCATTCAAGGATGCCGCTCTCAATATCGGCAAGTACAATTACAGGCTGAAGCAGGTTGACTTCAACGGTAACTTCGAATATTTCAGTCTGCTGAATGAAATTGAGATCGGTGTTCCGCAAAAGTTTGAGCTCAGCCAGAATTTTCCGAATCCGTTCAATCCTTCCACAAAGATCACGTTTGCAATTCCTGCAGATGCGAGGGTAACACTTGACGTCTATGACATGAGCGGAAGGCTGGTAAGCAGGCTGTTAAATAATGAATTTAAGACAGCCAACTACTACACGGTTGACTTCAATGCGTCGAATCTCTCGAGCGGCATGTACTTCTATTCGTTGAGATCAGAAGGTTTTTCAGATACGAAGAAGATGCTGCTTGTGAAGTAACATCAAGAGTTTTCAGGATTTTCAGCTCCGCAAAGAAGTCAATATGCTTTGCGGAGTTTTTTATTAATACAAAAACAATCTCAAATGAAATTCAGGACAGAACATGACACGATGGGAGAAGTGAAGGTCCCGTCAGATAAACTGTGGGGTGCGCAGACACAGCGGTCAAAGGACAATTTCAGGATCGGCACCGTGAGGATGCCTATTGAAGTGATTTATGCCTTTGCCATCTTGAAGAAGGCGGCGGCAATGGCGAACAGCGAATGCGGTGTGCTCTCAAAAGAGAAGGCAGGTATCATCGGAAAGGTCTGTGATGAGATACTGTCCGGCAGGCATGACGAAGAATTTCCATTGGTGATCTGGCAGACCGGCTCCGGAACGCAAACCAATATGAATGTGAATGAAGTGA
>DAIQRO010000349.1:0-851 GCA_036786155.1 Bacteroidota bacterium | reverse complement strand
ATTGCCAACAGTGCTCATCTTATATCAGGTTGAAACCTTGAGGACCCTGTGAAATCACTTCATCCCAATGATGATGTGAATAAGTCGCAGTCATCCAATGACACTTTTCCGACGGCAATGAACATTGCAGCGTACAAGATCATAAACGAAGTCACACTTCCCGGTGCAAGGAAACTGCTTGCAACAATCTCAGAGAAGTCAAAGAAATTCAGGAAGATAATAAAGATCGGCAGGACGCACTTCATGGATGCAACTCCGCTTACATTGGGGCAGGAATTTTCCGGCTATGCTTCACAGATCAGGCACGGCATCAAAGCGGTTGAGAATGCTCTCAGACATGTCTCGGAACTTGCGCTTGGCGGCTCCGCAGTAGGCACAGGCATTAATGTACCGAAGGATTATGATAAGATTGTAGCGAGGCACATTTCCGAAATTACCGGACTGCCTTTCAGAACGGCGCCAAATAAGTTTGAAGCGCTCGCATCAAATGATGCAATGGTCGAGCTTTCTTCGGCTCTTAAGTTTCTTGCAGTTTGTCAGATGTAGATCGCTAATGACATCCGTATGCTTGCGTCAGGCCCTCGAAGCGGAATAGCCGAGATTCTGATACCCGAGAATGAACCGGGATCTTCAATAATGCCCGGAAAAGTGAATCCGACACAAACAGAGGCAATGACAATGGTATGCGCTCAGGTGATCGGCAATGACGTTGCTGTATCGGTCGGTGGTATGAGCGGTCACTTTGAACTGAATGTTTACAAACCAATGATCATCTCAAATGTGTTGCAGTCTTCACGCCTGCTCGGCGATGCCTGCGTATCATTTGACGAACACTGCGCTTCAGGAATTGA
>DAIQRO010000101.1:9455-10773 GCA_036786155.1 Bacteroidota bacterium | reverse complement strand
CCTGATCTTCCTTCACATCCACTGCAAGTATCTTCGACTGAGGAAACCTCTTCGCCATGAAGTATGTGTATTGCCCGAAGCCCATTCCTGCATCAAGTATGTCCATCACCTTGCCGCGGGGATAAAGCTCCTTCACTTTCTTCCTCACATGCCATGAACGGAGAAACATGAGGTCGAGCAGAAAGTAAAAGACCTTTCTGAGAAACGTGTTCTTTGATACGATATCTCCGAATATTTTCTTTACGGGATCATACTTCATGATTGCACGGACTCACGGTTTACGTTTGTGTTTACCAGTTTCATTATGTTGGATATGAACTCTTCCCAGCTGTATTTCTTCTTTTCTTTGGCGACGTTCCTGCTGAACTCCGCTTCTGAATCCGTATCATAATACCTCATTACCGCTTCGGCCACTGCCTTGGCTGAACGCGGCTTCACCACATATCCTGTCCTGCCGTCGGCAATCACCTCTCCTAGTCCGCCTACATCCGTTGCTATCACCGGCTTGTCATAGAAGTACGCGATCTGAATTATGCCGCTTTGCGTTGCATCTATGTACGGAAGCACCATCACATCCGATGCGCAGAAGAAGTACCTTACTTCTTCATTGGGAATATAATCCGAGATCACTGTGATACGGTCCGCAAGTCCGAGTTCGGCGATCATGTCGTGCGTCGGCTTCTCGTCTTCATAAAACTCACCCACGATCAGCAGTTTTACATCAAGCTTTCCCATAAGAAGTTTGAGTGCATTGATGAGGTATGGCAGACCTTTGTACTTTCTGACATATCCGAAAAACAGAAGCACCCTGTCACTGCCGAGGTCTATGGCGTACCTGTCGCGAAGAACCGACCTTGCATGCTCCTTGCTCACACTTTCTCCGAATATGTTATATACCGGATGCGGCGAAAGCATGTGCGGCTTGCCTTTGCTGAATTCCATAAGGTCTTTCTCCACGCTCTTTGAATGGATCATGAAATAATCTCCGACCCTGAAGATCAGCCTTATCAGAGTCCTGTCGCCCGGCCTGTGCTCATGCGGGATCACATTGTCACAGATGAAAAGCACCTTCGCGCCGGTCTTCTTCTTCACATAACTGCAAATGGAATAGAATGCAGGCGCAAAGAACGGTATCCAGAACCTTAATATCAGCAGATCCGGCTTGCTTTTTGCAATCAGCTTGGCAGACCTTCTCCAGTTGACTGGATCGATCGAGTCAATGATCTGCGTATTCCTTATTTCGGGATGTATGATGTCCGTATTGCTCGTATCTTCCTGCGTCTTGCCGGGAAAAAGAAGTTTAGGATACTGCCTTTTG
>DAIQRO010000101.1:2426-9445 GCA_036786155.1 Bacteroidota bacterium | reverse complement strand
TTGAATGAAAATATCTCGACATCATTATCCTTTGAAAGATAATTAGCGAGAATGCCGTTAAGCTGAGCCATCGCACCCCGCATAGGAAAAGCCGTACCTATTATTGCTATCTTCAAATCGGAAAAATTTGAGGAAAATAGACTAATTGGCCTTCAATTTCTAAGCAATTAGGTAGTGTCATGCACCCGGCGATGAAGCGTGCACGCGGGAATATGTGCCAGATCTTATTTAAGTGCGGCGGAATTACCTGACACTGAACATTTCCTGACTTGCTGACCGTTCACGCGGATCATTCCGCCCTGCCTTCAAGTAGTGAACTGCAGATTCGGTTTATCTCTGCTTCCCTTTTCCTAATGTCAAACAATTCCATGATCCTCCTCCTTGCATCTTCGCCGCGCTTTTCAGAGAGATCAAGAGCCGTTGTCAAAGCAGATGATATGAGCGGCACATCCTTCTTCTCAACCACTATGCCCGTGTCTCCGATAATGCCGGGTATCCCGTTTACATCTGATCCCACGGGTACACACCCGCACAGCATCGCCTCGCACACGGAGCTTGGCATGCCTTCAAACAGTGAAAGCTGTGCATAGACACGCGCCCTTGAATATAGTTCGATCAGTTTATCATAGGTCACCAAGCCGTGAAGTTCAAGATTGCTTCTGCCGAGTGCTTTCAGTTTGCTCATGTGTTCTTCATTGAGTCCGATGAGTATGAACTTCACATCCTTCATCTTTTCCGAGCATTCGGTAAGTATGTCAAAACCCTTTCGCATGAATTCAAACCTGTTCGTGATAAGTCCGGCGCTGACAACCGCCCTTTCTTTTACTGCTCCCTTCATGGCCGCGAATATGCCGCTGTCATACCCAAGCCTGACGGTCTTCATGGGAGTTGAAATTCCGGGTATCATGTTTCTGATCCCGTCGCGAAGTGCTTCACCCCCCGGCACATCCGAATAAATGTAAGTGTTGATGTTGCTGATCAGACTCTCATCCACCGGAAGTATCATGGAACAGTTCCTGAGTGAGTATGTTGTAAAGAAGCGCCTCATCTTCTTTCTGAAGCCTGCGCTTGTATAAACTCCCATCTCTATCTCAGGAATGTAAGTGGCTTCGTAACCGCCGGCACAGATCACCGTCTTCTTCCCGAACAGCTTGCCGATGAGAGCGGGGATGAATGAATGATAATCTGCAAACCAAATGTAGATGATATCGTATGAAGGGATCCTGATAAGACAACTGAAAAACTGGCGCATCAGCATCAGCAGTATTGCAGTTGACTTCGGTACATTTACCTCGTCAACATCCACTTCAAAATTCTTCCTGAGAATTTCAATATCATTGGTCACAAACTTTGCATTTGCGTCGTGGCGCTTCACAAAAAGGACGCATCCTTTGCCTTTCGTCATTTCTTCCGGCCTGTAAGGAGAAATATTGCAGAGTCGCGCTCTCTCACCCTTGCCGGAGTGAGCTTGTCTTCGATCATGAGTTTGACGTTTCCGAGAAAAGCGATCGGCTTGAAGAGCAATTTGCCCGCTAACCCGGTCATATTCGCAAAAGATTCAAAGAATGCTAGCCGAAGTTGTGTAGGCACAGCAAGCTGACCAAGCACCGGCGCGCAGTCTATCACTTCAAAGCCGTGTTTTGCAAATAGTGACTTGAGCCCGAGGTGAGTCCACCGGTTGAAGTCATACGGTGCGGCATGAAACTGCCATGTGCCGTGAGTCGAAAGGAAAAGCATTCCGCCCTGCTTAAGCACTCTTCTGCATTCGCTCATGTACTTGTCATACTCCTCAACATGCTCAAGCACCTGAGAAGATATTACAACATCAAAACTGCCGTTGTCCAGAGGCAGTAATTCTCCGGCACTGAGCTTTATCTCCGCATCGGGATTGTCACCGACATCCGCCCCCGTGTATTCATCCGCAACACCTTCAACGATGTACTGATAAGGCTTCACGCCGCATCCGTAATCAAGTATCCTGAGCCCTTTCTTTCCACGAAGATGTTTCGGAAGGACCGCTTCATAGGTCCTTCTAAGACAATTGCTGACATAACTGTACGGATTGAAAATTGACGGGCTTATGATATCCCTGACTTCCCTTCGCTGTTTCCTGTAATCAAAAAACGGGTATGCGGTTTCGGTCATATTCTTCTTAGCTTTCTTGAATATTTCAAAAAGAATCCTTTGATTGAAGAGATTTCTATCTCTTCGTAGAATCTGAATATAAACAGTATGAACGGGAATGATGCAAGAGCGAGCGTCTTCAGCATGAGTTCGAGCCAGATACTTCCAATATCGAAAAGATAGAACGGAACAGTCAGCACAGCGGCAACGACCGTCATCAGTATCAGTTTGCTCAGCTCCCACCTGATGAAGTAGTACCTTGGCGACAGGACATAAATCAGCATAACGCAGATAAGGTAAGAGATCACTTTCGCAACAGCCGAGCCGTACATCTGCATTGCGGGAATCAGCAGGTAGTTGAGCAAAACATTTGCGGCAGTTGCGATTACATACATGAGCAGTACTATGTTTGTCTTCTTGCTGTGGTAGAAGCTCATGTGCCCTGTAACCTGCATGTTTGTCAGCACGAATGTGAGAGCAAGAATTGGAACGACCGGTGCGGCGGCCCAGTAATCGGGATTGAGCGCGAAGACCTTGATGAAATGCGGGGCATATAGAGAAAGCGCCAGTGCCGCCCATGTAATTATGAACTGTCCGTATGTTACCGATTTGGTGAAGAACCTCGGGCCGTTCTCGTCGCTTATCTTCTTCCAGAATATCACCGGAAATGCCATTGCAAATGGCGCGACTATCAGAAAGTTCAGTACGCCGGAAATGTTGTAGCCGAGACCGTACAGCCCCACCTCTTTCGAGTCGGAAAGATAACCGAGTATGAACCTGTCCTGTCCGCTCAGCATCATTGAAACAAAACTCGCAAGCATAAGCGGAAATGCAAATGCCATCACTTCCCTGCCTGCAATGAGGTCAAACCTGAACCTGAAATAGCCGATCATCATAGGAGACAGTACGGCAAGCATCATTACAGGTGCGATCAGTTTGGAGATGAAGATTCCGGTGATCTTGTCTTCCGCATAGAACAGTACATACAGCTGTATTGCCATGGATATCACTGTGCTTGAGACAACAACGGCAAGGTAACTTCCGGCTTTCTCGCGCATTCTGAGAATGACCAGCGGAATGCCGATCAGTGATTCCGCGAATGATATTCCGAAGCAGATAAGCACAAGCGAATTGTAACCGGCGGAGTCGAACAAAAGCCCCGAAATGGAACTGCTGAACATCAGCCCCACGGCCATGAACAGGACATTGATCAGCGCAACAACAGCGAACACTGTGAAGGATAATCTTCTCCTCTCATCCTCCGATCCGGTGTTTGCCGCCCATCTCATGAGCGCCGTTTCAAATGCAAAGAGCACGAATGAATTGATGATCTGCCAGAATATCTCCGCTCTTACAACCACTCCGTACTGATCAACCGAAAGGTAGAGGGAATAAAGAGGAAAGAGGATGAAGCCGGCCAGCTTAAGCGAGATCCTGCTCAAGCCGTAAACTGCCGACTGCCGTACGGTATTTTTGATGTCGCTAAGCAAGCGTCAAAATATCAACTTTGACTGTCATAAGAAATGAAAGTGAGCATACATTCACTGCGGATGCGGGCGGCAATGAAGTGTTCAAGAATTGAACATCCGGTTTAAAATGGCCAAAGCCTAAAAATTGACTGCCGTAAGTGTAAGATAGAAATCCCGCGAACTGTCTGAAGTGTTTGTAAGCTTCCATGTAAATCCGAGCTCGAACAGTTCAAGTATGTTTGTCAGAGCAAATCCTGCCTCGGCGTATGTCCCGTCAGAAATGCGAAAACCTTTGTATGAGGAGAAGTTTCTGTTCTGTTCGGTGATTTCGTTCCTCATTACATTTACATATCCCGCAAGTCTGATTGATTTGAAGAACGGCACTTTGCTCCATAGCACGTTGCTGAAATTGTTCCGCAGTGTAACATACCAGATCCTGTCGCCGGGAAATTCGTTTATGTGAGTGGAGCCGAAGTTCCTGCCCATGTCTATATGCCCCTGCCGGCTGTTCAGAAATCCCAGCGACTGGTACGGGACCTCACCGTTTGCATAGATCCCGCCAAGTTCATATCTGACATTGAAGAGCCGGTTGAAATATTTTCTGCCGCTCAGCCTTGCGTAGAACTTTCTGTACTCAAATGCGCTTTTAAAAAAATCCTTTCCGGAATATATGAATCCCGCATCAAGCACGGGAAATGCATTGTCACGGAATATTGACTCGCTTCCGTCCCCCCAGTCAATTCCGCCGTATTCGTTTATGTTAAGCCGCATGTTCACGCCTATCATTCTCTGCACGCCTTCATTCACGTCAGGGTTAAGGCTGAACTCGTCCTCCTTCTTTCTGATACTGAAGTTGGTGGATGTGTAAGCGGTCTTCTGTTCTTCATTCATGTAGCTCATGCCCAGGTTCATCTGAGGCATAAGCCAGTAGTTTGCGGATAGGTTGAATCCGGAAGCATAGTAATAGTCATATGCATCGGTCTTGTCAAACAGGCCCGTAAATGTATTGATGAAAATATCCGCCGAGGGGATCTCCCCGTAACTGATCGGAGACAGCGTATTGTACGCTTCGCCGGCAAGTTGAAGTTTCCATCCGTCCACGAGTCTTTGAGAATACGAGACTCCGTACTTTGTCTTCTTGTCGGAAAAGCCGTAGCTGAAGAATGAGTTTATCCTCGGGCCGCCGAGTGGCTTGTTGTAGTCAAGGTTGAATCTCAGTGCACTTCCTTCCACCCTGTTGTACCTGTAATAGCTCAGAGGATTGGTAGAGACTCTGTTGCCGTATGAAATAGAGCCGATTCCTATACTGAGAGACTTTGCTTCCTTCTTTGTCTTCTTTTCGATCTCTTCAAACGCCTTGATCTCCTCTGGTGTTTCCCTCAGCTTTCTGTTGCTGTTCCAGTATGCCGTATCCTTGTCACCCGCTTGCGGCAACACCTTTATCACATATTCGTCAAACACTCCTGCAGGCGCCTTCTTGTTTATCCTGTATTCGGAGATCACCGAGAGCACTTCAGCATTGAACTTCGCAATGCCCGCAAACGATCCTCCTGCAAAGATCTGAATATCCGTCGGCATCCAGTATCTGTATCCTGTCTTCCTGTCATCGAACGGCAGAAATTTTTGCTGAAACCTGATGTTCTCCACCAGCCGCGGATTTGCCGCACCGTTCGAATTGAGGTCAACTTTGAGTACGGAGAACAGACTGTCTGCAACGTAAATCACCCCGTTAAGAAGCGGTGACAGTTCCGACTTGTTTATCACTTCTATCTTGAAGACTCTCATCGAATCCATTGAAGTGACTCCTATGAGCCTGTAGTCATAGCTTCCGAAAGCATTGTCGGCAACCGGTGTCAGGATCTTGAATTCACCCACATCAATTTCATCATCATAGAAATTGACAAAGAACGGAAGCGCTATTCCGCGGATAATGTTCTCCGTTTCGCGCTTGGATTTTATGATCTGCTTCTCAAGGTCGGGTTTTTTGAAATACCCCACCGATTCGGATTCGAGAATTCCGAAGATTCCGAGATCATTATCCTTGCCTTCCTTTTTCACGGTATCAACCTTCACGCTCCTCTGGTCTGACCTGATCACGAACTTGCTGTAGGCATCATACTCGTATTCATTCAGCTTGTCCCTGAATTTCCTCTTGGTGTCTATCACCTTTCTCATGATCTCATAAGCGGGATCTTCGCCGTAAACATCAATTGTCTGAGTTGTCAGCTCGGCAGGCATGAGATAGATATCTCTCGATGTATTCTGCACATCAATAAAAATTCTTGCAGTGTCAGTATTGTAGCCTATGTATGAGGCGATGAGCTCGTGCGCTCCGCGGGCAAGCCTTATGATGTAATTGCCGTCCGCATCGGTCGTCGTGCCTGCATCCGTTCCGGCAACTCTGACGGACGCAAACTCCAGGCCCTTGTTTGTCTTTGAGTCAATGATCCTTCCCGACACTTCGTAGTTTTGCGAATTCGCGTTACTGCATGTCAGCAAGATCACGGCCGCAGTTATGATGTAAACTTTCATTCTTCAGGGTTTGCTTATTACGAAGATCTTCTTTTGTTTAATTCCGTATGCAGGGTTATAACTGAATACGATTTCATCAACCTTTTCATTTCCGAGCTTCTTCCTGAGCTTCTCAACTTCTTCTCCGGTATCACCGCCTTTAATGAAGATCATTTTGCCTTTTCCGGATACAAGCGGCTTTGCCCAATCGTAAAGCATCTCAAGCGGAGCAACAGCTTTCGCAGTAACCACGTCAAAAGCATTCTTAAAGTTCCTGTCCCCGGAGATCTGCTCTGCTCTTGCGCACACAGCGGTTGTATCACTGAGCCCGAGTTCGTTAACAATATCGCCCAATGCCGTTATCTTCTTACGGATTGAATCTATCAGAGTTGCCCTAAGTCCGGGATATATGATCTTCAGAGGAATCCCGGGAAATCCGCCGCCTGTGCCTATATCGGCAACTGACTCGCTTCCGGAAAGCGGCATCCTTGTCAGAAAGAAAACAGAATTAAGAACATGATCTTCGATGGACACGCATTTACGTGAGATCAGGTTTATCTTTGCGTTCCATTCCAAAAGCAGTCTGTTATACTCATAGAACTGAGGCATAAGTTCCTGAGCATTAAGTTTCAGCTCATCTGATATGAATCTCTGAAGTCGTTCCAATAATAAGAATTTATTTGCGTGCCTGCAAACTCAAATCAGCCGCCGAATCTCAATCGCAATCAAACGGCGGCCACAAAATAAAAAAGGGTGCTTTCTATGAAAACACCCTAAATTGTAACACAGAAAAATAAGTTCCTATTTGGTGATCCTCATGGAGTAGAACGTTCTCCAGACAAAGACCAGCGCAACTGCAAGAAACACAATGCCGATAACCGGAGCAGAATCCCTGAACTGTTCTGTGATCGCTAT
>DAIQRO010000101.1:0-2238 GCA_036786155.1 Bacteroidota bacterium | reverse complement strand
AGATGGCCTGGAACAATCCGAACACTGCGATCGAAATGAGATAGCTTACGAAGAAAGCGGCCGGGTCGTTGCTTCCCGCAGGAGCTGACATGAATGCAAATGCCAATGCAAAACAGAATATTGCAACGAAAATATTGAACATTCCCTTCTGTGCATACTTCGTGCAAATAGCCACAACTTCCTTCGATTTCTCGGTTGATGCGCTCAGTGATGCCGTCTCATCGAGATTAATGTTTCTCTTGATGTACTCAACTGCGCTGTATGCGCCGGTGGTAACTGCCTGAGTGGATGCGCCCGTAAACCAGTAGATCACTGCGCCGCCTGCAAGGAAACCAAGTATGGTGTAAGGATTTAAAAGATTAAGAATTTCTTCGGGTTGAACTCCAAGGACATTCTTAAGAACAAGTATCAGTGAGAAAATCATTGTGGTTGCTCCAACCACAGCTGTTCCTATCAATACGGGCTTTGCAGTTGCCTTGAATGTGTTTCCTGCACCGTCGTTCTCTTCGAGGTACAGCTTTGCTCTTTCCCAATCCGGTTTGAATCCGAAATCCTTCTCAATTTCCTGACCATTCTTTTCCTTATTCTCTTCAATGAGAGAAAGTTCATAAACAGACTGAGCGTTATCTGTTACCGGACCGTAAGAATCTACCGCAATCGTAACAGGTCCCATGCCAAGCATCCCGAATGCAACAAGGCCGAACGCGAAGATGGCCCTGTAGTCCATCATCTCTGTGGGTATTGAATTGGATGCAAGGTAAGCGGCATACATAAGAACGAAGAACACCATTCCTTTCCAGAAAGCCGAGAAATTTCCGGCCACAAATCCTGAAAGGATTGTCAGAGATGCTCCCCCTTCACGTGAGGCAGTCACAACTTCCTTAACATGTTTCGACTTTGGTGAAGTGAAGATCTTTGTAAACTCCGGAATAAGTGCCGCTCCGAGAGTTCCGCAGCTTATGATAATTGAGAGCGTTATCCAGAGGTTGTTTCCGAGGTGCCCGATGTAGAAGTTTGATACAACAAAAGTCACAATTATCGAGATGATAGACGTGATCCAAACTAGTGATGTAAGCGGCGCCTCGAAGTCAAGGTTGTCAACTTTTGAATATCTTGCTGTTGATATTGCCTTGTTAATATAAAACGAAACGATGGAAGTAATGATCATGAGAATCCTCATGAAAAATATCCACACAAGTAGTTCCGCCTGCAGGTTAATATCGCTGATGGCAAGAACAATGAAGCTGATGAGAGCAACGCCCGTCACTCCGTAAGTTTCAAAACCGTCAGCAGTAGGACCGACCGAATCACCTGCATTGTCGCCCGTGCAGTCAGCGATAACGCCGGGGTTTCTCGGATCATCTTCCTTGATCTTGAACACAACCTTCATCAGGTCGGAGCCGATATCTGCGATCTTTGTGAATATGCCGCCGGCAATTCTCAGCGCCGATGCGCCGAGTGATTCGCCGATCGCAAATCCTATGAAGCTTGCTCCCGCATATTCTCTCGGAACATAGAGGAAGATTATCAGCATCATGATAAGCTCGACGCAGAAAAGAAGAACACCGATGCTCATTCCGGCTGTAAGCGGAATGTTGAGAAGCTTCAGCGGCTTTCTTTCAAGCGATGCAAATGCCATTCTGCTGTTTGCAAGAGTGTTCATCCTGATACCAAACCAGGCAACGCTGTATGAGCCAAGAATACCAACGACCGTCCATCCGAGGATGAGCAATACACCTCCCGCTGACTGGTGCTGAAGATATCCGAAATAGAAGGCAATACATGCGGCAATGAACACGAACAGAATTGCAAGGAACTTGCCCTGCTGAATGAGGTAAGTCTTGCAGGTTTCGAAGATCACCTGAGCAACATCAAGCATTGACTTGTGCGCCGGCAGCTTCTTCACCTTTAGGAACTGGATGACTCCGAACACAAGCCCCAAAAGGCAAACCACGATTCCGTAAGTGAGCAGGCTGTTCTGTTCAGCGCTCAGCTCCGGGATCTTCAGGTCAGCTTCGCTGGCCATGGCGGTCAGCGGCCCCAACAGCAGGATTAAGCTTAAGAAAAATTTCTTCATTATGTTTTTTTTGATTTCATGTTGCAAAAAAAATCCCAATAACTTCTGATTATTGGGAAGCATATAAGTGTTTCTTTACTCTATGATACTTCGGTGTTTTGGCTGTCTTTGTCTTCTTCAAGATGTGACCTGTTGAATGAATTCATTGTGCTTGCAAGTCC
>DAIQRO010000100.1:0-10832 GCA_036786155.1 Bacteroidota bacterium | reverse complement strand
TCAAAGCAGCATGAGCCGATATTCTAAATTTCAACTAAAAATGAATTGACTTCCGCTTTGGACGGATTATTCATTTTTTCCTTAATGACTCTTGTATTGCTTGTGTCATTTCTGTTTTTAGTAAAAAGACATGAACAATCTCAGAAATCAATAATTCAAGGAAATGAAGAACAATCCGATGAATCAAAAGATTTCTACACATTTGAGTATTACAGTCTCCTGCGCGAGGTCATAAGCGAGCTAAAGGATATTTCATTGCTACTGTCAACTGACGATAGCTTTAAGGATAAACTGGGTAGAATGACAAGCGAGCCCACAGACGATACAGGAATACGAAATACGATCCGGTACATGTTTTTGTATGATGCCTCCCAGATAGTAAAATTAATAAAGCCCGAACTTCCAATTTATTCTTTGGAGATGTTTTCTTTGGTCATGCTAAACTTAGAGCTTAATTCGATCCAATCGGATATCAATAATGATTTCTCTTTTTCTCGAAGTGCGTTCAGGCAAATTCGTGAGAGTAATGAATATGAGGTTGCTTGTGATGCACTGATTCAGATTTCAAACAACAAAGATCTTGTCAAGGTTTTTGCATCTTTGAAAAGCGAAACGTGGTTGTTGGATTTGAAATTTTCCCTGCCGATCATCCTGAAGTACACTGATAGTCCGTTTGAGGGAAAGTATTGTTCCGCCCTGTACAGATTTGCTGCTGTTCTGGTAAAATGCGACAGGGTAGTTACCAATGAAGAAAGTGATTTGCTCAACGAGCTTTACAAAGCAATTCATGTCCCGATTGATGAAGAGAAGATAAATTCATTAGTAAAGGCCGGCGAAGTGAGCGGTGAGACTATTGAAAGCATAATTAAAGAGCTGGATGAACTGACAGGCCTTTCATCAGTAAAGGAGGAAGTGAGAACCCTGGTGAATTTCATAAACATCCAGAAAAAGAGAGAGGAACAGGGATTGAAGACATCACCAATTTCTTACCATTGCGTGTTTACCGGCTCACCCGGTACTGGCAAGACTACTGTCGCGAGAATAATTGGCAGGATTTACAGGCATCTCGGCGTTCTCAAAGAAGGCCATCTCATTGAAACGGACTGAGCATCATTGATAGGTCAGTATATTGGTCATTCAGCTCCAAAGGTTGAAAGCGTAGTGAATAAGGCTTTGAACGGTGTTTTGTTTATAGATGAGGCTTATGCATTGCTTCTTGATGATGAAGATCCATACGGCAAAGAAGCTGTTGCAGCTCTGATAAAGAGAATTGAAGATTACAGGGATAATCTTGTTGTAATAATGGCCGGATATCCTGATGAAATGACGTCATTCATAGAATCAAATCCCGGATTTGAATCACGATTTAACAGATACATAGAATTTCCCGATTTTCAGCCTGATGAACTTCTTGAAATTTTCATTAAGAAGTGCCGGGAATCAGATTATGTATTGAGTGATCAGGCAATTGGCAAGTTAAATGATTTGTTCTGCGAATTGCATAAGAAGCGAGACAAGAGTTTCGGAAACGCAAGACTTGTAAGAAACATTTTTGAACAGACTATGGAAAACCAGGCAAACAGAATTTCAGGACTAAAGGTGATAACAAAAGAAATTCTACAAACTATTGAGCCTGAAGACATTCCGGTAACTTAAAGTTAGTTAGATAAATTTTCCCTTACAAAAGACTCGAGTTACCGCAAATCATTACCTCACAGATTCCTTTATCCTCGCAAGCATCACAGGATAATCTTCAGGCAGTATGACTAAAAAAGGTCTCGCCGGAATTTTTATTGTATAAGCCTTCTCGAAACTCACATCAACCTTCTTTCTCTTTCCCGTATCACGATTCTTCGAAGCAAACACAGATCTGCCGTCCTTCTTGGTTCGTCTTGCCATATTCCTTGGAGGCATGTTGATATTGCCGCCTTCCTGATGGATGCGTACACAAATTCTTGCAAACTCGTTCGGCATCAGGACTAAATTAGTATCTCAAAAGTCAGCCGCAGAAACATCTTTGTGGAGTTCAACATTTTTATTACTGCGATGATTGCTGGGTCATCTTCATTGAATGACTAATCTATTTGCTTTAAATTTCTATTGCGATTAAGTAGGTCACTGCCAATGGTGAAGCGCATCCATGGTATCTCAGTGAAGGTATTCATGGCCGAAGATAGAAAGAAGTGTTGCGCTTCATCTTTCTTAATCATCTTATAAGATTGACTAACTACTAGTCACCACCAATCAGGATTTCCGTAAGGATTCTCCACAAAAATTTCTGAAGCAACTTTTCTATCAACCGCTAAGCTTTATTTAGGCAGAGATAAGTTCTCCTCAATTCACAATACCCTATATACTTAATGTCTGAACACTTTCGCAAAGTCACAAACGCTTGTTTGGTAGCCCAATAGACATTTTCACATTCGGTTGATTCCATGGTCAAGCAACGAACTGTTCTTAGATTGGGGGCCTGAATGGATTTGCGAATGACATCCACTGGAAGATACATTGTGGATTTCAGCGTGCCCGGAAAATTTCCCAAAGTTTCCATCCAGTTTTAGAAGCCCTAGTTCTGAAGTTCATCGGCCTTCCGGCAGATGCTTTGCTCTGTTTAATCAGAATTATTTTTGGAATATTGGATTTAATGAAAGCGATAATTTCCATAGTTGTGTTGTCATTCTTGCTCTTGATAACATTAGGCTTACCGGTATCCTCTGCAATTGACATCAGCCTGATTTGCGGCATCTTTGCTTTCGTTGCCCGTAAGGTATATATCTATTTCAAGATGCCCCAACCAAAGTCTGGTAATTTCTTCTAAAGAAAAAGTATTCTTACTTGGATTACCAAATTCATGATCCTTATTGTGCCGCTATCGGTGTTTAGCTTTTGGTTTGTGCTTTAGATCCTCGTCCCACTTTTCATCAAAGTATTTTGAGAATTCCTTACAGCCCTTCTTCAATGATTCGAGCTCGGATGGAGTCAACATCTCTGTGTGTGAGGAGATAAATTGCCTGTCCTTTTGCGAGCTCTCTGTAGTCTTTTGCGATTCCATAATCTTTTAACTGCTCCTTGCCAAACTCTGTTTGGCAATGCAATTACTCCGGAAGCTTTGCTTCTGTTCATGATCCCGTTGTACGTATTTAATGCTCGTTGCCAAACTCCGTTTGGCAATGCACTTGCTCCGGAAGCTCTGCTTCTGTTCAAGATCGCGTTATACATTTTGCTCAACTGTTTCGCAGCTCAGTCCGCTTTTCATCGCTCGTTGCCAAACTCTGTTTGGCAACGCACTTGCTCCGGAAGCTCTGCTTCTGTGCATGATCCCGTTCAACCGCTCGTTGCCAAACTCCGTTTGGCAATGCACTTGCTCCGGAAGCTCTGCTTTTGTGCATGATTCCGTTCAACCGCTCGTTGCCAAACTCTGTTTGGCAATGCACTTCCTCCGGAAGCTTTGCTTCCGTTCATGATCCCGTTGTACTTATTTGATGCTCGCTGCCAAACTCTGTTTGGCAACGCACTTGCTCCGGAAGCTCTGCTTCCGTTCAGGATTCCGTTGTTCATATTGCCCGACAGTTTACCCTTGTTGACGCATGCTGGTGACTCCTCCTGCCCACACAAAGCAAATTCAGTAAACTCCCCGCAAGCGGACGTTTCACATCGAAGAACACAAACAAAGTGAGCCCTTCGCGCCACGGGGGAAAATCTCCCCAAGCACATAAAATTCGCTTAAAGAATTACATTCAATTTTATAACTTCGCGCGGAGATATGAACATGGACTTAAAATTTCTTAAAGGCGTAGGTGAAAAACGGGCGGAGGCATTTGAAAAGATCGGCGTTATGCATGTTGAAGACTTCCTCAGATTCATCCCCAGGACTTACCTCAAAAGAATCAACGTAAGGGAATGTCCGGCTTACATTGATGAGAATGTTGTCGTTACCGGCGAAGTGATTGACATCTCCTATCCGAAAAAGGAGACACAGCCGTTGGGCATTGCCCTCCGCGACAATACCGGCGCAGTTGAGATCCCTATGTTCGGCGGAAGCGAATTCAGGTCAAGACAGTTCAGGCTGGGAGAGAAATATTCCTTCTGGATCAAGATCGATAAAGACAGGCACGCTTCCGGTCTGAAGATCAGCTACAGGGATCACTTGAAACTGGCAGACGATGAAAGCGAGAAGAAGTATCAGAAGTTCAGATACATCCCTGTGTATGAACTCTCCGGTGTGCTCAAGAAGACCTGGATCAAACCACTGCTCTTGTCAAGAATCGTTTACAATGCGTTCACGGCCGTTCTGAAGTCAAACCCCGCGGCGCTTGATGAGTCAGTGCCCGAAAACATCATCACAAAACTGCGCTTCTCCTCGAGAAAGGACGCGGTGCTGAGAATAAACTTCCCTGCCGTAAGAGAAGACATTGAGACAGCGAGGAGAAGGCTTGCCTTCGACGAATTGTTTTACCTTGAGATTGCACTTGCCCTCAAGAAAATGTCACTGAAACTAGAGAAGAAAGGGATCTCATTTGACAGGGACGTATCCGGACTGCATGACAAATTCATTTCCAATCTTCCGTTTGAACTGACACGCGCACAGAGAATGGCAATGTCAGAAATACTTGACGATATGCGCTCAGACAAGTGCATGAACCGCCTGCTTCAGGGGGATGTGGGAAGCGGCAAGACCGTGGTGGCAGTGCATGCAATGCTTACTGCGATCGGCAACGGATATCAGACAGCTTTCATGTGCCCTGCGGAAATTCTTGCGGGACAGCATTACGCTTCGCTCACAAAAATGCTCGAACCGGTAGGAATCAGAGTGCGGCTGTTGATCGGAGGACAAAAGAAAAAGTTAAGGACTCAGATCCTCGAAGAAATAAAGGGCGGCGGCGTTGACATCATTGTCGGTACGCACGCGCTCATCCAGGAGGCAGTTGAATTCCGCAGTCTCGGCTTTGTAGTGATAGATGAACAGCATAAGTTCGGTGTAATGCAGAGGGCAAAGCTGAAAGAGAAGGGCCTCAATCCGGATGTGCTTGTAATGACCGCCACACCCATACCGCGCACGCTGTCCCTCACGTTTTACGGCGACCTTGACGTAAGCGTAATTGACGAACTTCCTGCCAACCGGAAAAAGATCAAGACTGCATTGAGGTATGAAAAAGACAAGCCCACTATTTACAAGTTTCTCAGGGAAGAGATAAGCAAAGGCCGTCAGGCATACATCGTCTATCCGCTCATTGAAGAATCGGAGAAGATGGACCTCAAGTCAGCCGAGCAGCATTACGAGATCCTGAAGAACGGAGTCTTTCCCGACCTGCGCGTGGGAATGATTCACGGCAGATCCGATCCCGAAGAAAAGGAGAAAGTGACTGAGGGATTCAGAAACGGTGAAATAAATATTCTTGTATCTACAACTGTCATTGAAGTGGGTGTGGACATTCCAAATGCAACGATAATGATAGTGGAAGATGCTCAAAGGTTCGGACTTTCCCAGTTGCATCAGTTGCGCGGAAGGGTGGGAAGAGGAGCAGAGCAGTCATACTGCATACTCATTGCATCCGCCTTTGACGAGATCTCGCAAAAACGGCTTGGAATACTCTGCAGTACTAATGACGGATTCAGAATAGCTGAAGCTGATATGGAGATCCGGGGGCCGGGAGACTTCTTCGGCATAAGGCAATCGGGCGTGCTGAATTTCTCGTGCACAGAACTGACGCTTGACAAAGACCTTCTCGAAACCGCCCGTGACGAGGCATTCAGCATAGTCGAAAACGATCCTCAGCTCAGAGATCCCGGCATTCAATGATAAGATCGGCATTTGAAAACGAAAAGAGCGGCTCGCTCTATTTTATGGCGATCGCCTGAGCGGCCAACTGACTCAGCAGGTTCACTTGCCCTTGCCGGATGCACCAAATGTTATTGCCAATCCCCTCTTTCTAAGTTTTCTCTTTGGCATGAATGATTTATCTTTAGGCGCAATTAATTCGACTATTGAGCAACAGATCATCCAGGCTTGAAATATTCCTTCCGTTACTGACCATAATCACGGATGCGGCAGCGATATTTTCCGCCTTTCTCATATCCTATTATGTCAGGTTCGATTTTGAGCCATTCCAGAAGTTATTCCCCGTAACCAAGGGAGTTCCCGAGCTTGACGGATACATCCTCTTTGCACTGATGATAATCCCTGTTTGGATCGTGGTTTTTCAGACAAGGAAGATGTACAGAGTCAGAAGAAACGTTTTCGTCTTTGATGAATTGTTCGTGATCATCAAATGCGTGACCATAGGCATGCTGTTTGCCATGGGGCTTGTCTTCATACTCAAAGGCGATTTCCCCTATTCGAGACTCGTATTCGCGCTCATCTGGGCAATCTCGATCCTCCTTATAATGCTGGGAAGGTACTTCATGCTGAAGTTCGAGAAGAACCTTTACAACAAGGGAATCGGAATGTGCAAGGTTGCAGTGCTTGGGACCAACGAGATGGCATCCGGCATATACGAAAGGTTTGAGAAGGACAAGTTCACCGGCTATGAAGTTCTCGGCTATTTTGACCACGGCGCAACTCATGAAAGTTTCATGAAAGACAGGAAGAAACTTGGCTCGCTGAAGGACATCCCCGAAAAGATAAAGGAGCTCGGACTGGAGAAAATATTCATTGCATTGCCTTCTACGGAGCACGAGTCCCTTGAGGAACTGCTGAGGATCTGCGAGGGAATCAATATTGAGTTCATGTACTCACCCGATTTCATTGATCTGATCACAAGCCGGCTAAAGATAGAGGAAGTTGACGGCGTTCCTTTCATGAGGCTGAAGAAGATCCCTATGAATGCATGGAACAGGATGGTCAAGCGCTTGTTTGATATTGTCTTCTCGTTATTCTTCATAATCCTGTTGTCACCTTTCCTCATTACAATTGCACTGCTTGTCAAGATCACTTCCAAGGGGCCGTTGTTTTACAAGCAGGAGCGTGTCGGCCTCGACGGCAAGAAATTCATGATACTCAAGTTCAGGTCAATGCGTGTGGATGCGGAGAAGAGCGGCCCGCAAATGGCAAAGCGGGATGATGAAAGGTACACGCCGATAGGAAGGTTCATACGCAAATTCAGCCTCGACGAACTGCCGCAGTTCTTCAATGTTCTTGGGGGGAGCATGAGCATTGTTGGGCCGAGGCCGGAAAGGGAGTTCTTCATAAACACGATGAAAGAGTCAATACAGAGGTATCTCGAAAGGCACCGCGTTAAATGCGGCATTACCGGTTGGGCGCAGGTAAACGGGGCGAGAGGCTCCGATTCGTCAATGCAGCAGAGAATTGACTATGACATCTACTACATTGAGAACTGGTCTATTGCATTTGACCTTAAAATTATTTTTAAGACATTGAAAGAAGTCTTCTTCTCCGAAAGAGCATTCTGAAAGCGAACAAAAAATGATAATTGCCGTAATATATTTCCTGCACGCAATATTCGCCGTATATGCATTTGCCCGCTCTTACCAGAACGACGGGTGGCTGCAGGCATTCCTGAACCTCGGCTTCATTATAATTCTTTTCTCGGTATCACTGACGGTTTGCGAAATTTTCACGGGACTTGTAATTTCCGAAAACGGCTACAGCTTCACCGCACCGGCAAATTCGGTGCTGATGTTCTTCATGAAGATCTCGGGATTCTACAGCCAGCAGGGCAGGACGGTGACGCTGACACCGAAGGACAGTGTCACGCTCGTACTCGTAACCGTAATTGAATATTTCTTTTACAGCTATTACTTCAACCGTCTCGGAGCGGGAAGCACTGCAAAGACATCCGCATGACGATCTGCCGCTTCATGAAAATGTTTTCGCAAAACTCCTTCAGACTGTCTGTCGCCGCAGTCCTTTGTGTCCTGCTGATTTCAGCTTACTTCAGGAATGAGACAGGAGCTTCTGGAACGGAGAGTTCTTCGAGAAACATCGTGATCGGATTCTTCACCTATAACGGCTACGGAAACAATCTGTACCTTGACAATGTGAGGACAGGCATTCAGGTCAATTATGATGTGAAAGTAACGGCTCTCATAAATCTTCCTTACGATACAATATATTCCGTCCACCAGTCAGGGACAGATACAATAACGCCGGTTGTGGGAATCTCAAACATCGGGCGGTTGAGTTCTCCCGATTCAATAAAGGTGTTTCTGAAGATCGACCCGATCGGATATCTTGACAGCGTATCGCTTGCTCCGCTTTCTTCGGGGCAATCTGCGGCAGTGACTCTTGACAGGATCACATACCCTATAGGCACAGGGCTCGGCATTACCGCATACTGCCGTCAGTCGCTTGACTCCAACAATGTAAATGACACTCTGTGGCAATATACAATAGTCCTTCCCGGTTTCAGAAGGAATGTCCTGTTTGAGGAGTTCACATCAAACTCAAGCCCCGCATGCGCAAACAACAACTCTTTCCAGAATGCACTCGTCAACAACAACTTCGACAGCGTCTGTGCAATCAAGTATCATTTGGGAGTTCTCGGTACCGATTCATTCTATCTGGCAAATCCGGTTGATGCAGATGCACGGAGGAGATACTACTATGCGGCATCGGTTCCGCAGACAATTGCAGACGGGAAAACTTACATATCCATTCCTTACGGAGACAGCGTTAATCTTTATGTGCCTTATGCAAACAGGCAGAAGAGCGGCACTCCGCTTGAAATGAGCGTGGCTGATGAAGTGATTTCTCCGGGAGTGATCAGATCAACTGCAACAGTGAACATTATTTCTGCATTGGGTCCGGGAAACTACAGGATCCGTTTCAATGCAGTTGAACGCTACAGACAGCAGGAACAACAGGGCACAAACGGCGAGACAAACTTCTACGACATCTTCCGTGACGTTTACCCTGACACCAACGGAATTCCGGTAAGCACTGCTCCCGGAACTTCACAGTATTCGGTCACATATTCCGTTGAGCCAGGATGGCAGGATTCCATGATATACACGACGGCATTTATCCAAAACGATATGAACCGCGAAGTGCTGAACTGCGGGAAATCCAGGTCGGAGGTTATCTCAAGGACTTACGATATACCAAAGGGGCATTCTCCCAAAGCCGATCTTTTTAATGCGGAAGGAAATTTCACGAGAACGACTTTTTCGGGCGCAGACACTATTCAGTCCAATCTGACTGCGGAAGTTTTTGAAGCGTTCTTTCCACCTATCGGCTGGCATGTATTCAATCAGGACGGATACATTACCTTTGATCAGTTCACCGGTGCAAACGGGCCGTCAATAGGCGGCGTGAAGTCTGTCATTATGGACTTCTTCGATTACAACATTCCCGGACAGCGCGACTCAATGTATTCAACCGTATTCAGGAATCTCAATATCTGGGACACTGTAAGATTCGATTACGCATATGCACAGTTCAATGCCTTAAACATTGACAGCCTTGTTGTGAAGATCTCTCCCGACGGCGGACTCACATTTCCCTTTGAGATTTTCCGAAAAGGCGGCCTTGCGCTTGCTACAGCGCCTCAGACCTCATCTTACTTTGTTCCGCAGAACTACTCAGATTGGAGTTCATACTCGTTTCCACTCAGCGGCATTGTATCCGTTGCCGAGAACGGCTTGGTTGTTCCCGGCACATACAAACTCCATCAGAACTATCCGAATCCCTTCAATCCTTCAACCACGATCATGTTCAGCCTTCCTGTAAGGACGGCCCTGACTCTGAAGCTTTATGATACTTCCGGAAGGCTTGTAAGACAGATCGCACAGGGAGTTTATGAACCCGGCGAACACTCTGTCCGCTTCAACGGAGAAGGACTTGCTTCCGGGATCTACTTCTGTTCTCTCAATTCAGGAGCGTTCGCTTCCACAGTCAAGATCGTCCTGGCTAAGTAGAGCATTTATTTCAAAGGAATCCGGATGCTTTCTTAACTTGCCTCAACCGGCCACCCGCTGATGCCGCATCCTCCGTTATTCGAATCTCATCCGAACCGTCCTGACTCTCTCCAATACGGCGTACTTGTTACCGCCTTTTCGTTTCCGTCCGCTCCGAGCCCAATGTTAAATTTTTTATGAAAAGGTGTTCTGTATTTCCTTTTTGTTAAGCCAATGTTAATTTTGTGTAAAGTTTATGACAGTTCATAGACACCTTTCATACATCAAAAGGCAGTTTAACAGAAAGGAACAAAGCCATGAAAACTCTCATCACACTCACATTGGCGGTCTTATTGAGCCTGCCGGTATTGGCTCAGAATACCGAATCGCTCAGCGAATCCGAAAAAAGTTCGCTGACCTATATGGCACAGGAAGAAAAGGTAGCAGAGGATTTCTACCTGGAAATGTACAATACTCACGGCCTGAGCTTTTTCAGAAGCATTTCCAAGAGCGAAAGCAAGCACAAAGAGCTCATACTTCAGGTCATGAGCAAGTTCGGCGTTCCGAGTCCCTTGAGCGGTGAATACTCAACCGCCGGCAAATTCAAAGACAAGGAACTTCAGGACCTTTATACTGACCTTTTAAGAAAGGGTTCATATTCCGTTCTTGACGGTCTGATACAGTCTGCAAGATTTGAGGAAAAGGACATACAGGATCTCGGCAGGTTCATGGAGTCTTCCACGAACGAATATGTTGTTTCTACTTTCAGCAAACTGAAGAAGGTTTCCGAGAACCATCTCAAGGTGATCGTGAGCAATGTGAAGTCCCGCGGAGCTGATTATGTACCGGCAACATTGACATCGGAAGAATTTGAGAACATAATGAATGACTCATTCGGAATAGCGCGGAAATAAGCAAAGACTTTCGTTTCATTGCTTTAAAGTCCGGACTGCTTTACATGCAGCCGGACTTTTTGT
>DAIQRO010000348.1:0-2448 GCA_036786155.1 Bacteroidota bacterium | reverse complement strand
CTCTCGCCGTAAGAAGAGAGACCGGTGATGTACTGGGAACGGCAATTACTCTGAACAATCTGGGAATCCTTGCTTATGAAAGAGGTAACTATCAGAAAGCGGAAGAAATGCTGAGTGAAAGTCTGAGGATCAGATTAGAAATTGGAGACAAGCCGGGAATAGGAATCTGCAATGATAATCTGGGCAACGTGGAATATAACCGGGGTAACTATGAAAAGGCGGAAGAATACTACAACAGAAGTTATGAGATTGCCCGGGAAGCTTCCTTTGATGCAGGGCTTGCAGAAGCTTTGCACAACAAAGCAAAGAATTCGCTTGAGTTGCAGAATTTATCTGAAGCTGAAGATTTTCTGAATCAAAGCATTGAGATAGCACAGAAGCTGAATTCAGGTTCACTGATGGCTTCACAGTTATGCCTTGCAGGAAGGATAAGTTTTACGAAAGGAGATCATGTCAGCTGCAGAAGGCAATATGAAGAGAGCGTATCAATGTTCGTAAAGACAGGCAACATGAAAGACCTGGCGCTTACATTTGTAAGAATGGCTGAACTGTTTTGTGAGACAGGAGATGCAGGGCTTTCAGCAGTCTTGCTTGGCTTTATTGAAACAGAATTTGCTGAGTTGAAGGAAGTGATTTTTCCCGGCACGGACCAGTCAGCAATTGAAAGGACAACTGCACATGCCGGTCAATTGCTTGGACAGGATCAATTTGACAGGTTATTCGATAGCGGAAAGAGTATGAAAATGTCCGATGTGGTAAAACTCGTATTGCCGGAAATGGCTTGAAGGCGCATTGTTCAGAGTTTGCCATCTGCGGACTGCTAAGTGATAAGATGTATATAACAAACGGTATCTTAAAGTGAGCGCTATGCAAACTTACCTACAGAGGTAAAATTCTACTTTAAAAGTGCCATCCTTTTTGAAACAGATTCATTTCCGTCAACAGATATCGAGTAAAAATATACACCGCTTGGAAACCTGCCGCCGTCAAATTGCACTTCATAATCCCCTGCATTCTTTCTTTCGTTTACAAGTGTTTCAACATGATTTCCAAGGAGGTCACTGACTGTCAGTCTTATGTTATGACTCTCGAATAGCGAAAAACTGATAACGGTAATTGGGTTGAACGGGTTCGGATAGTTTTGGCCCAGCGAAAATTGTTTAGGTGTATATTGATTCGATGGATGAATTGCTGTTAATGTTGTGTCTCCGTAAACAATGCCACCCACAACACATCCGATGATATCGAAAGAAATTTCACCCATTGGACCGTCGGCTGAACCTGCCAATCCCAAATCTTTAAAGTAAGCAGTGGGAGTTTGAGTAATGCCATTGTGATATTGATATCTCTTTCTCATATAAGATTGATTCCAGGGTGCCGGAAACAAACTAATGTCTGTACACTGCCGAACCAATTGCGAAGGACATGTTGTTGATAAACCACCGGTAGTGGCAGACAGGCTGTCTATCAATATTTCATAAGGACTGTACGAACATCCCGTGCCGTTGACAAATCCAAAAAAATTTCCTGTTAACGAATCCACTCTGTAAAGTCTGATGTTTAGTGATTGGATATGCATTACAGGCAAGCTATTGGAACCTCTGAAATACTTCTTTCCGCCTATTACAGTATCCGAAACAATCGTAAATTTTGCTTTACAGCAATAGCTCATATTGTGATGAACGATATATGTCCAGGAATTACCGACACGAAGAGGCATATAACTTGGTGAACTGTCCGCGTTTGAAAGGAGAACTGTCTGAGCCAATAAAAGGATCGCCGGAATTGCTTTGAATGATGCCTTCATGATAGGATTGACTATAGTTAATCTAACTAAAGCATTCTGTCCGCACCTGTCAAGTCTGTATTCCCCCCTCGTTGAGATTCTCCTGATTCATAACGGCTGTTGTTGCGTACCCGATCGGGGGATTGGGTACGGGAATAGTTTTGACCTCTTAATCTCCTTCACATAGATCCTTCACTGCGTTCGTCCTCTGCGCGTCCTCACTTGTTCAGGGTAACAAATCAATGCTCTCGCCACTTACTCTATAGGTTTTAGTAACGCAACCTCGCACTTCGGTGACAAGCGGCGTCAGTCTGAGCAGCCTCGAAAACGATTTGTGTTTTCGGGACGCGACGAAGACGGCGCTACGCGGGCAAATATCCTCTTCCGCAACGTCGCATTTCGACGCGTCCCGAAAGCGCTCTGCGCTTTCAGGACTGCTCAATGTGACGTTGCTTAGGAGTTCCTAGAAAATCAAAAAGCGGCGTCTGTCTGAGCAGTCCCGAAAACCGATTTGTGATTTCGGGACGCGTCGAAGACGGCGCCGCGGCGTGTGAACTGCGGACACTCCACGTCGCATTCATCAAATCCCCCTCGTTGAGAATCTCCGGAGGCTGTGTGAAAACGAATACCGCGTTTGTCAGGGAATACACTTCAGAGTATTT
>DAIQRO010000347.1:0-2454 GCA_036786155.1 Bacteroidota bacterium | reverse complement strand
CAGATAAGCAGGAAACCATGGTCCCTGCCTGCCGTCATTTCCGGCGGCAAAGAAGATCAGACAGCCTTTGCCGTTGCGTCCGAGAAGAGCCGCGTTGTTTATCGCATCCGTCACCGTAGAATTTTCCGTGAAGCCGTTCCATGAGTTGCTTATCACGTCAATGCCGATCACTCGTGCGGTGTCGAATGCTCTTGCAATTCCCACGGATGTTGATGCACCGGTTAGATTGAATATCCTGAACGCCATAAGCCGGCAGGCCGGCGCTACTCCTGCTACACCGACGGAATTATTTGCAACAGCACCGGCAATTCCCGAAGCACATGTTCCGTGTCCGCCGTAATTGCCGGAATCCTTCGGCACACCGTACTTATTCCAGATCGCATCATATCCCGGAAGAAGATGTCCGGGCACGTTGAAGTCGGGATGAGTGGAATCAATGCCAGTATCGAAAACACCTATGCTGATCAGATCGATTCCCGTCGTAATGTCCCAGGCAAGGTCGGCGTCAATGTCGGCATCCGCAAGGCCGCCTGCAATCGGTTCATCGCCGTAGTAAGAGCTCCCCGTCGGAACAACCTGTCCTGTATTTCTCAGCGTCCATTGTTTTGAGAAGAACTCATCATTTGGAACCGAGTTAAGAAGGCAGTGATCAGGATAGATGAAATTAGGTTCTGCAAATTCGAACAACCCTGTTTCATAGTAGATACTGCTTAACTCAAGCGCATTGAGTTTCACTCCGTCATTGCTTTTCAGCAGAAACCCCTTTTCTCCGTTCACATTTCCGATCACCGAAACATTGTTCATCACATTAAGCGCGGCAAGCTTTTCCAGATCTCTGATGTTATTCAGCCTCACTACGAATTCATCTGCAGGAATTTGAGTAACACGGCGCGAACTGCCGTAATAAACCGGAGTGGCGAACTTTACAAGCGCATTGCCGGATGTGGCGCGGCCGGTCATTGAATTTATCTCGCCGGCTGTCCTGTTGCCGTTGAACGATACAAGGCAGACATTTTCTGAAGGCATGCTGAATTCAAGGTCTCGGCCAAACACTTCACTTATGACACGCCCGGCTGTTAATGCACCTGCTTCTGCACGGTTCAAAACCACGGCGATCTTATCGGGCCTCTGTTCAAGGCCTATGCGAACACCTTTACAATAATAGTATGCATCCTGCGATGAGGCATTGGAAAAGAATATGAGGAAAAGTAATATGGCCGGGAATCTTTTCATTTGGGGTTGAAGGTTCTCATACAAAATTACGAAAAGAGAGCGTCATAAGACAACAGAATTTATCACAATTAATATGAGTAAGATTACTCAAATTCAGCGGGCGAGGGTATGCAGGGATGGAGATTCAAGCTCAAGGCAGATAAATACTTGCCGGTGAGTGAATCTTCATATCTCATCAAGCTTCTCTATGATCCAGTCGGCGGATTCGGTTTCCGGATCGGAAAGGATCTTCGCCTTCACATATTCCGCTTCTTCACGGCTTCCTTTGTCGCGCGCTTTGAGAAGCTCTCCGGCATATTTCACAAAATTACCGGTGACCTTTCTCATTTCTGAGGAAAGTTCTTCCGTGCCGGCAAGATATTTCTTCAGGCTTTCGAGGACCGAGTAAGCTTCTTCTATATAGCCGAGACTGTAGTAGATCCTGAACTGAAGGTTCTTAAGATCCTTTTTGTAGAGAAAGTAGTCTGACTTCAGAACCGCAAGACTCTCGAGCGCTTTCCCGTATTCACCGGTCCCGAAGTAATACTGTCCCATCGCATAGCTCCGCATGTTGTCGGCATATTTCGGGTGAAGCTCCTTAAGGTAATTGTCTATCAGCTCCTTCATCCATTTGAAATCGCCGGCAACCCTTGATGAGATCAGCATGCTTCTGAACAGCCCGATCTGCAGATGGTCTTCGGGAGAAAACTTGTATGCGTTTTCACTGATCATGATCTTATAGAGTTCAAGCACATTGTCGCGGTGCTTTGTCTCATTTGCGCCTGAAAAGATCTTGTTGCCGTAAGCGGCTGTCATACTGTAGAAGATGTACATCTCCTGCTTTGTGAGGATGTCGCGGCTCTCGTGAAGGAGCTTTTTCATGCGGAAGAACAGCGACCGGTCGTTTTGCTTTGAGGTGTGTATCAGATGTCCGGTATAGTTTATTTCCATATAAGGCGCATACCTGCTTCCGTCCTTTCTGAGTTCCGCTATGAATGACTTCGTGTCAAGGTGCTTCATCATTGATTGCGTCAGGTTCTTTCTTGTGGAAAGATTGTAGCCTTCCTCGGCCGCAGACTGCTGGCTCGAAAACCTGAGCATGCCTATCAGCGCAGATGCCGATACATTCTCATGCTGCCTTATTATCATTTCATAGCATTTGTCAAACTCGTTTGTATCTATGTAATATTCCACAAAAGCACTGCAGAGATAAGACTTCTCGATCAGCTCAAAATTATTCCC
>DAIQRO010000099.1:10422-10897 GCA_036786155.1 Bacteroidota bacterium | reverse complement strand
CATGCTCCTGTCAGACGTCAATGCGATCCTGCGGCAGATCGCCGATGCACTGGAGTTTGCAAGCGATCATCTTCCGGTATATGCAGAGTACTATTTCTATCCTTCCAAAACCACACTCAGCCTTACTCTTGCGATTGAGGGATATCTGGACACACTTGTGGCAAGGCACAGAATTAGAGACACTGCCAGAGTATTTATCCGATACAACTTTCCTCCGTATGGCATCGTTGATTCTTCAAAGGCAGTCATTGACTCCGTTTCGCTTACAGCCACTTTTGAATTCTCTAATATTTACAGCGGAAATTACTACATAAGTGTTGAAGGGCGGAATACGATTGAGACATGGAACAGAGAAGGCGGAGAGATCTTAAATGCAGGGATTTCAAATTCATATGACTTCACTTCCTCTGCCTCAAGAGCCTACGGAAGCAATCTTACGCTTAAGGGCAGCAAGTACTGTATTTACAGCGGCGAC
>DAIQRO010000099.1:8183-10412 GCA_036786155.1 Bacteroidota bacterium | reverse complement strand
CACTCCGATCACGGAGACGTTGGGCGTCACGATCGGCGACGTCAACGGAGACGGTGCTGTTGACGCCTCGGATCTGTCAAGCGCCGATAACGATGCATTCAATTTCACTTCAGGATATGTGAACACAGATGTCAACGGCGACTATCTGGTGGATGCTTCCGACATTCAGATCATAGACAACAATGCTTATCTTGTCATTACATCCCTGACACCATAATCGCACATTTTCTGATCATTCGATAACTACGCACGGATGTGCTGCAATACATCACAATTTAAAGGATGAGGAATCTGCATAAATGAAAAGCGCCGCAGGTTGCGGCGCTTCTCAACTAAATAAGGAGGGAAATGAAAAGGAACACCTCTTACTTGATCAACATCATCTTCTTTGTGATCATCTTGCCTTCGCTGATTATCCTGTAGAAGTAAACTCCCGACGATACCATCGAACCGGAGTTTCCGACTGAATTCCAATCAACTGTGTACTTGCCCGTCATCAGAGGTTCATTGTTTATCAGCGTCTTGATCTCCCTTCCGCTGATGTCATAGATCACAAGTGAAACATTTGAAGTCTTTGGTATCGCAAAGTCAATCTTGGTTGTCGGATTGAACGGGTTCGGATAGTTTTGCGACATGTCAAAGGTTTCCGGTACTTCCGTGCTTATCTGATTGATTCCGACTATGGCATTCTTGGATGCAAGCAGGAACTGAACTTCGAAGAACGGATTGTGCAATCCGCGGCTTGCTTCCCTGATTGACAGCAAATAGTTCCAGTATGCTTTCCTCAATGTTACATTGTTCGAGTCCTGAGCGATCAATTGCCATGCTACAGAATCGACACCTCTTGGCGGCAATGCAATTCTGAGATTCGTTACGCATCCTGCAACTTCAGATCTCCATGATTCTCTGTTTCCGTCTCCGTCAAAGTCTGCCGGGGCAATGAACTGTTCAAAGTTCGTGACGCCCGGGTGGCAGTCATTACATGCCGGTGTATGGTCATAGTTCGCGGCTTCGTCATGCAGTTTCATTGAGTGTCCTCCCACTTTATCACGGGTAACAGTGCCTGTGTCAGTTGTAGGAGCCATGTGGCATCCGGCACACATGTTGTTTATGTTCCTGTGTGAACCGGTGATGTACGGGAAGCCAAACTCTGCAGCATTTGTACCTATCACAATGTCTGCCTGCGGGCTTTCGTGCGGTCCCCATGTGCTTGAGAATGAACCACCTGCAACTATGTAGGTCTTGTTGTTCCTTCTTGCCTGGTGACAACTTATGCAGGCTTTTCCCGCGCCGGCAAATGCAAAGGAAACTCCGTTTGAAAGAGTATCTGAACCTGCGGGATTATTCCTGATCGAATATTCATTCGAATTACCGTGCGGATCATGGCAGGTCGGGCAACCTAATGTGACCTGGTCTGCTTTCGTCAAGTTATATTTGACTTTTCCCTTTGTGTAATTGATGTGGGATTCTCCATCGTGACAGCGGTTGCAGTCTTGCAGTGTATTTTGACTTGTGGCTGTGACGTTTCTGCCTTCAAAAACTGCTTCTGCGTGAGTTGAATGTTCCCATTGCTGGAATATGCTGTGCCTCCAGGGTTCGCCGTGGCAATTACTGCAGGAATTGGATGTATAATTGACAGCTATTTTGTTTGTATCGCCACCGAATCTGGCGTGTTCACTTCCGGCTCCGTGGCAGTTTTCACAGCCAATTGTGGCAAACGCTTCAAGCCCGGGGTAAAACTGGACCAACGTATCCCAGTTGCCCGGATTTGGCGGAGGTACCCAGACCCAACCTAAAGATCTTGCTACATCATCAAACCCGTTATTGTTGTTCACAAGGTTGTGGTCATATCCGGTTGTGTGGCACTTCATGCAGGAAGTTGAATAATATGCCGCACCGCTGTCTATCTGGCGCCTGAATATATTGGCGTGTCCGCTTACTTTCCATCTGTTGAAAACATCCTGGAATTCAGGCATTCCGGCATGACATGACATGCATTTCGGGTACGTATTAGGATTTCCCTGAAAGTTACCAAATCCTACAAAGTTAGCCGCGTAAAACTTCTCCGTTGTGTCCTTGGTCCCTGTTGATGTTGTTGTTGACACTCTGACTTCATATGTGCCCAAAGAATCCGTCCTGAATTTGTACCAACCCAGGTCCGGAACTGCAGAAAAAGTTGCATTGGAGCCTGCAGGCTTGGAAACAAAAGTCCAGGTTTGGCTGATTATG
>DAIQRO010000099.1:0-8173 GCA_036786155.1 Bacteroidota bacterium | reverse complement strand
CCGGTATCGCCGAAATTGAATACGGAAAGGTAAATGTACTGCCCTTTGCCTACGGCTACAAGCCCTGATGCTACGCATGAATCCGGAATAAGCCCCGGAATGGTCTTTATCATTTCAGGATTAGTCGCATGATTTACGATCTTGACTCTGGGAGCAGCTATGGAGAATCCTGTCGCAATTGATAGAGCCAAAACAGTTAGTAGTAACCTCTTCATGACTGTGTAATTATTGTTAGTGTGGAATTTTGACATGTTCATTTTCATATCTCTATTAATTTCAATTTTTGTGCCACAATCAAAAAGTTATCCACATTGCTGGAAATGCACTATTGCTGTTTTTAAGTGTGGCATAATTGGACACAATCCTCAGTAAGTGTAGAATTTATCCATTCCATTTTAACTGTGCATTTGCAACTGTAAAATCACATTTGAACATACGGGCAATTCTCAGTAATTTACAAAGCAGATTTGAATCAAAAATCATTACCGTAACGAATGAGAACAATGATCCTTGCGTTACTCCTTATTACAGCCGAACTTACTGCAGAATCTCAGGTCCTAAGCTGGAGGCTGCTGCCAAATTCACCGGGAATAACAGGGCAGTCGAGGTCTGAAGACATTTACTTCATCAATGAAAATACCGGTTGGGTTGTGCGGTACAGCGGACCGTCTTACAAGACCACAAACGGCGGAAATACATGGACAATGCAGTCATCTTCAATTCCGGAAAGCAGAAGCGTCGGATTCTTTGACTCTCAGACCGGAATCCTTGGTTCACTCTCTTCCAATGTGCTTTATCGTTCCACAAACGGAGGTTTCAGTTATTCACTTGTGGCAAATCTTCCGTCTCCTCAGCCAAACGGTATATGCGGTATCTCAATAGTTGACAGTATTAGTGCCTATGCCTGCGGATCTTATATGGGACCCGGAATAGTGATAAAGACAACCAACAAAGGCGCAAACTGGACTAACGCATTCTATGACACCTCCAAAGCAAGGTCTCTTGTTGACTGTTATTTCTGGAGCAAGGATTCCGGAATTGCCGTGGGCGGGTACAACACAACGGGCAACTTCTCGGGCGGAAGCGCAGTGGTGATAAAGACAACGGACGGCGGCGCAACCTGGAGGAGGGTTCACAAGACTCAGAGGACTCAGGAGTGGTGCTGGAAGATCTCATTCATTTCGAGGCAGACCGGATATGTGAGCATTGAAAGGGAATCGGGTATGGCATACATTCTCAAAACATCCAATATCGGAGACAACTGGTCAGAGATACAGTTTTTGGCCTATGATGAAGAAGGATTCGGTTTCCTGAATGAATCAACAGGATGGATAGGCGGGTGGACAGGGCCGACTTATATGACAACCAACGGCGGATCGAACTGGCAATTGGCAGGATGGGGCACCAATCTTAACAGATTCCGTTTTCTGAACGACACACTGGCTTACGCAGTTGGTGACAGAGTCTATAAATTTTCAAGAGGCACGTCCGGCATATCGCAGATATCATCCTCATTTCCGGCACGATTCAACTTACAGCAAAACTTTCCCAACCCTTTCAATCCTTCAACATCTATCAGGTTCGATGTTTCTGAAGCCGGGAATTACAGGCTTTGTGTTTTTGATACTCAGGGAAAACTGGTAAGTGAGCTGTTCAGCACCCGCTTGTCGCCCGGCACCTATGACGCCGGATTTAATGCTTACGAACTTTCGAGCGGTGTATATTTTGCCGAGCTGAGCGGAGAAACTCAAAGACAGGTGATCAAGATCATACTAATGAAATGATCAATTAAACTTGCTAAGCAGATGAAGAAGCAAATCATTTTTCTTATGGCAATTCTGGCCATCTGCAATTCTGCATTATCGCAGAACTGGCAGCAGGCACTGAACGGCAGGAATGTATGGTCTCTTGCAAGAGATGCTGTCAACAACATTTACGCCGGTGGGCTTACCGGATCGAATTCAAGAATATGGAAATCCACCGACGGAGGCGGTAGCTGGGATACCATATATACAGGTACCGGTCAGACAATGTGGGACTTTGCATTTGATCAGTCCGGCAACATCTATGTTGCCAACTTCTCTGCGGGCCTACTGAAGTCAACAGACAACGGAACAACATTCAGCACAATTCCAATCTCTGCATTTAACAATAAGAATCCGCAGGGAGTGGAATGCGGCAGTAACGGCTTTGTGTTTGTAACAACATCAACGGGATTCTTCAGAAGCACAAATTCCGGCGGCACATTTACCGAGACAGCACTTACAGGCCTTAACTGTCTTCCGGTGATCGTTGACAAAGACAGTTCAAATATTGTCTATGTAGGGGTAACTTCCGCCGGCGGAACGGGAATCGGTTTCTACAGGTCCACTGACAACGGCGCAACATTCAGCAACAACCTGAATCCCGGTAAGAATGGCTACAAACTGGCGCAATCTCTGTCGGGTGCCGTCTATATGATAACAACCACTTCTCCCTACAATTTCGACAGGTCAACGGACAAGGGCCTGACATGGACAACACTTGGCAACACAAGTTCCGGACAGCGGGGAGTTGCTGTCGGTTACGGTTCCGACATTTACACATCAGGAAACGGCGGAGTGTTCAAATCATCAAACGGCGGTTCCAACTTTTCAAATTACAATCTTGCAATTACAACCACTCCGATATTGTATGTGGAATACGATGCAACGGCCAGACTTTTTGCCGGCGCAAGCGGCTCTGCAAACGGCGGTGTCTGGATCCTTACGAAGCAGCTCACTAATCTGAGCGGCACGTCGGTCAGCATGCCGGGGAAGATCATACTTGAACAGAATTATCCGAATCCGTTCAATCCATCAACAGTCATCAGATTCGAATTGCCTGAACGAAGCAATTGTAATCTCAGGATTTTCGACACAAGCGGAAAGCTGATATCCGTACTTGTAAACAATGTTCTCAATGCAGGAGAATATGAATATGTTCTTCGGGCTGATGATCTGCCGGCAGGCATATACTTTTATGAGCTTCGTACCGCCGCATTTTCCCAAACAAGAAAAATGATCATTCTGAAATGAGGGCGAGCAAACTGAGATCAGCGAAGTCAATAGTTGCATTCGTCCTGATCTCAATTGCCGCTTGCATTGCTCCTGCACAGGCTCAATGGGGATATGAAGAAGGGGCAACAACATATTTCGGGATCGGCACTTCTGTATCGAGCTACTTCGGCGGATATTTCGGACAGGCATATCAGATGCGCGTTCTTAGCTCAAGCTATGATGATTACTATGACTATTACGGATCCTATTATTACAGTGATTACTATAATTATGATTACACTCTTTGGTCTCCTATACAATTTGACCTGACAGCGGGTTTCTTCATCAACGAGTTCATGGCAATCGAAACCGAAGCATCCTTTCTTTACCACCTTAATGGCAGGGTTGATCCGCAGTTCAAATCAGGAAGCCTTGGCGAGCAGGATTATCTTGACAGGAATGATTACGCAATGCTATACGCGGTTCCTATCGCAGTAAGCCTCAAGCTCTTTACCGGCGGGTCGGATTATTCCGCTTATATAAAAGGTGGGCCCGCAATGCAATACACAGATGAACAGTATGACAGAATAAGGGAATTTTACGGATACAACGGGATCTATGAATATTCTTACAATGCCTACCTCGGTACTGTGGCAAAGTCAGAATGGCTGCAAGGATTCAGATTTGGATTTGGAATGCAGTACAATCTTGGGGATTATATGGGAGGATACACAGAGTTTCAGTACAGCTACTTTAACATCAACCCGAATAACGCAACGGCGCTCGCGCTTGACAGGGCTCCTGAGGCGCAGCTCTTTTCACTTAAGACATCAGTTTACTTTCAATTCTAAAACTCCCTGACTTCACAGTGCTTATCAAAAACAATGCACCGCCTGATGTGACGATTTTTGAACCGAGAAAATATTGTCAATTACATTCCAATGCATTCATCAAAAAATCAATTTCTTTTAATCGAAATTTATTCAATGTTGAGGAAATTTGATTTAAAGTTCACAGACTCAGTGTCAGTAAAAATATTTCAGCATTGATCTATGACATCTCGTCAAACAAGCTGTAGGTTCGGAGTTATAAGGATACTGATTGTATCTTTGCTAACGGCCGGAATGACTTCATGGCCAGGTTGCAGCAAAGAAGAGATCAAAGCTCCACCTTCTGCACCTGAAGTGAAAGTTACAAAGGCTGAATCAAGGGATATTCCCGTTGTAAATGAATGGGTGGGAGAGGCACTTGGCGCGGAAGATATTGAGCTCAGGTCAAGAGTGGACGGTTACATACAGGGCATTTACTTCACGGAAGGTTCACAGGTTTCCGAAGGCATGCTCCTGTACACTATTGATACCAAGGAGCTTGAGCAGAAAGTAATAGAGGCAAAGGGCAAGCTTAAAGAAGCGGAAACAATGCTAGTGAAAGCTGAGAATGACGTAAAGCGATTCAAACCTCTTGCCGAAGCCGGCGCAGTCAGCGCTCAAAGATATGAAACAGCTGTTGCCCTGTATGAAGCTCAAAAAGGCATTGTGGAAGCGGCACAGGCAGGCCTGAGGCTCGCCGAGATAAACTTCGGGTACTCAAGAGTGACCGCGCCGATCTCAGGACTTATCGGCATTACGCAGTTCAAGGTCGGAGACTATGTTACAAAGACACCCGGCTCACTTCTCAACACCATATCAAACATAAATCCGATAAGAGTAAGATTTTCTGTAAGCGAGCAGGAATTTCTTGCTTTCAGAAAGAGCGCCCTTGAAGAAAGAACGAAAGGGAACAGAGTCACTATGAATGCTGAAGTGGAGATGATCCTTTCAGACGGGTCGCTTTATCCCGACAAAGGCAAGGTCAATGTAGCGAACAGGCAGATCGATCCTTCCACGGGAACGCTGATGCTTGAAGCAACTTTCCCGAATCCGGATCAGCTCTTGAGGCCGGGACAGTATTCAAAGATCCGCTGGGTTACCAAAGTGCTCTCAAGCGCCATAGTTATTCCTACACGTGCCATAACGGAGTTACAAGGGCAGTACCGTGTGTTTGTTATAGGCACGGACAACAAGGCTCAGATCAGAACGATCACAAAGGGACAGCAGTTCGGACCGTACACAGTTGTTTCATCCGGACTCAGCCAGGGAGAGAGTGTTGTAGTTGAGGGCATACAGAAAGTAAGGCCGGATATCATCGTCTCGCCTTCAGAGTTCATTCCGCAAAAGGACACCATACAGGCCGGAAACTGACGCATGGCAAAATTCTTCGTTAACAGGCCGATAGTTGCAATGGTGCTTTCGATCATTCTTGTGATCCTTGGCGCCGTGACTATGTCGAGTCTACCCATAGCACAGTTTCCGGATATAGTGCCTCCCGTAATAAGCGTTTCGACCACATACTACGGAGCATCTGCAATTGATGTGGAACAATCCGTTGCCACTCCCATTGAGCAGAACGTGAATGGCGTCGAGAATATGATCTATATGAAGTCCATCAATGCGAACGACGGCACGATGACTCTGCAAGTGTCATTTGAAGTGGGATCAGACCTTGACATTTCAAATGTGCTTACTCAAAACAGGGTCTCACAGGCTACGCCAAGCCTTCCCGTAAACGTGAAGAACGAAGGCGTGAAGATCAAGAAATCACTTGTGTTCCCCTTGCTGATTGTTTGCCTGAAGGGCAAAGGAAACAGTTCATACGACAACAATTTCCTATCCAACTATGCATTCATAAACATCAACGACCAGCTGAGCAGGATAAAAGGCGTAGGTGATGTGAAGATCATGGGCGGAAGCGATTACTCAATGCGGATTTGGCTCAAGCCCGATATGCTTGGAAAACTCGGGCTCACGGTCAATGATATTTCCAAGGCGATAAGCGATCAGAACATTATCAGCCCCGCGGGTCAGATCGGCGCTCCGCCTGCACCTCCGGGAACTGATTTCACTTACACTGTCAAGACAAAGGGCAGGCTTCTCAATGAGGAGGAGTTTGAAAACATAGTTGTAAGAACCAATCCCGACGGTTCACAGCTCAAACTTGGACAGGTAGCGCGCATCGAACTCGGATCTCTGCTTTACAATATGAAGGGAAACAATAACAGTTCTCCTTCCGCCGTTATACTTGTCTATCAGCAGCCCGGTTCAAATGCACTTGAAGTCGCAGACAAGATCAAGGAGACGATGCATGATCTTTCGAAGAACTTTCCGGACGGAATGGAATATGCAGTAACCCTTGACACCACGCTTCCGGTTGAAGAAGGCATCAATGAGATACTGCATACTCTCATTGAAGCGGTAATACTCGTCATACTTGTTGTATTCATATTTCTTCAGAACTGGAGAGCAACACTCATACCTCTGATTACCGTGCCTGTATCGCTCATTGCAACGTTCATGGTATTTCCTTTGCTTGGCTTCACGATCAACACTCTCTCTTTGCTCGGGATGGTGCTTGCAATCGGCATTGTTGTGGATGATGCAATTGTAGTTGTGGAAGCTGTGATGCATCACATAGAGCACGGGCTTTCGCCGAAAGAGGCTACGCTCAAAGCAATGGAAGAAGTTTCGGGCCCGGTAATTGCGATTGCACTAATTCTCAGCGCCGTTTTTATTCCTGTAGCATTCCTTGGAGGAATTACAGGAAGTCTGTTTCAGCAGTTTGCAGTGACAATAGCTGTATCAGTGATATTCTCTGCACTAAATGCGCTGACGCTCAGCCCCGCATTATCTGCAATGCTTCTTAAGCCAAAGGGTGAAAAGAAATCTCCATTGGAGAAATTTTACAGGTGGTTCAACAAGCACTTCGACAGGTTCACTAACGGATATGTGAATTTCACATCCATATTTGTAAAGAAGTCTTTCAGAAGCCTGCTGATCATCGGTGTGGTTATTGCTTTGCTTGTACTGCTGTTCGGCGTTGTTCACGGAGGCTTTGTTCCGGAAGAGGACAACGGCTATTTCATGGTTCACCTGCAACTGCCTGATGCCTCATCACTGCAAAGGACAGAAGAGGTCTGCGCTAAGATCGACAAGATCATTTCCGGATACGGGGCGATTGACAATTACACCACCATTGCAGGATACAATTTACTGTCGAGCGTGTCAGTTCCAAATGCGGCGGCATTTTTCATTTCAATGAAGCCATGGTCAGATAGGCAGGGAGAAGGACAGAGTTCATTTGATGTGATCAAAAGCCTGAATAAGGAACTTGCATCTGCAGTGCCTGAGGGTATTGTCTATGTGTTTGGGCCGCCGGCCATTCAGGGACTTGGTACCGGTTCAGGATTTACAATGATGTTTCAGGACAAGAGCGGAAACTCCCCCACCGATCTTGCCATGCAAGTTCAGAACTTCATGGCTGAAGCCAGAAAGCGCCCCGAGATCGGAAGCATAGCCACTTTTTACAGGGCGAGTGTTCCTCAGGTAAATGCCGAAATAGACTACGATAAAGTGCTAAAACTCGGGCTCGACATAAATGAAGTCAACAAGACCATAGGAACAATGCTTGGCTCAAGCTATGTCAATGACTTCAACAGGTTCGGCCGCATATACAAAGTGTTTCTCTCTGCAGAGGGAGAATACAGGAACGAAGAGAAAGATGTGGAGCAGTTCTTTGTGAGAAACAACAAAGGTGAAATGGTGCCGCTTTCAACACTTGTGAAACTGTCCAGAACTACGGGCCCTGACTTTACTAACAGGTTCAACCTTTACAGAACTGCAGAGCTCACCGGAAACCCCGCACCTGGATACAGTTCCGCACAGGCACTTACCGCATTGAAGGAAGTTGCAGTACAGGTCATACCAGCAGGCTGGGGCTATGACTGGGCAAACATGTCTTATCAGGAGGAGAAAGCTGCAGGACAAGGCGCTATAGTATTTGTCTTCGCCCTTGTTCTTGTATTCCTTATCCTTGCCGCTCAGTATGAGAGCTGGTCATTGCCTTTCAGTGTTCTGCTTGGAACACCATTTGCCATATTCGGCGCAATGCTCGGCTTATGGCTGGCGAGATTTTCAAGCACTAACTATGTGGTTGATATTTATGCGCAGATCGGATTTGTAACACTCATAGGGCTTGCAGCCAAGAACGCGATTCTGATTGTTGAATTTGCCAAGGCAAACAAAGAAGGCGGAATGCCCTTGATGGAATCTGCGCTCAATGCT
>DAIQRO010000346.1:1925-2463 GCA_036786155.1 Bacteroidota bacterium | reverse complement strand
TGTTCTTTGCAACGATCGCCATTGAGATGTTCGGTTTCGGGAAATATATCTCGCTCAGCACAACCGGATTTGCCTTTGAACTGAGAGTGTTGTTTGTATGAGAATCTTTCAGCTTAACAACTCCCGCAATATCGCCGACCACAACCTCCGGCATTTCCTTTCTCTCCTTGCCGTTCATGGAGTATAACTGTGAGAGTCTCTCGGCTTTGCCGTTTGCTTCGTTTATCATGTCAAGCCCGGCATGCACCTTTCCCGAGTAAACTCTGAAGAATGAAAGCTCGCCGATGTTCCTTTCAGAGATCGTCTTAAACAGGAAGATCGTAGGTTCGCCGTTAATGTCGGGCTTTACTTCGATCGGATCCTGACTGTTGGGCCTTCTTCCAATCTCAGCCGGTTTGTCGAGCGGAGATTCGGTGTATTCGGAAATGAAGTCAAGCACATCCCTTGTTCCTATGTTCTTCGAAGCGGAAATGCAGAAAACGGGAAAGAGCTTTCTCTCCCTCATTCCCATTTTGATCCCGAAATCAATTTCCTCATC
>DAIQRO010000346.1:0-1915 GCA_036786155.1 Bacteroidota bacterium | reverse complement strand
CCATGAGGGATTCATCTTCTTCAGCTATTGCTTCCACAAAGGCCTGATGGTAGGCGTTCGCCTTGTCTTTGTGTTCGGCCGGAATCTCCTCTTCAGTATATTCGCCCTTGCCGTCCGTATTGAATCTCAGAAGTTTCATTCTTGCAACGTCAATCACCGCATTGAATCCGTTTCCGGGATTGACAGGAAACTGAACAACGGCGACCCGCGTACCGAAATGCTCCTTTATGTTTTCAACCGTCTTGTCGAAATCGGCATTCTCCTGATCAAGCTTGTTAACGAGAAAGATCACATTGTTCTCATAGTCGTTTGTCATTGCGTACGATGCTTCTGTGCCAACTTCGATCCCTTTGAATGCGTCAACAAGTATCAAAGCCGTGTCCGTTACTCTCAGAGCAGCTCTTACTTCACCGACAAAATCCATAAAACCCGGTGTATCAATGACATTTATCTTCTTATCCGTACCGTCCTTTGATTTCCACATGGTATTGACGAGGCTTGAATTGATCGACATCTGCTTTTCAATTTCATCCTTATGATAATCGCTTACCGTATTTCCTTCCTGCACGCTTCCGAGCCTGTTGGTTGCTCCTGAAACATAGAGAATTCCCTCGGTCAGAGTCGTCTTGCCGCTTCCTCCGTGCCCTGTGAGGGTGATGTTCCTGATGTTTTCCGATTTTATTGCAGTCATTGTCTTTGCACTTTATTTATGTATGATGGCTTGGTTTTTAATCACTCTTTGGTCCGCTTTGCATGCCAACCTGAAAACTCTTGTTGGTCAGGTATATGTTTGTAACGTTGCTTATGTCAATTCCGATATCGTTGAGATTTCTCTTGCTCAGCTCAAACGCCTCGCTGTTGATCTCAAGGACGCTCCTTGCCGCATCCGCAACCGAGAGCCAGAAATAGATCCGAAGCTTCTGACTCGATGCGAGTGCAGTCAAAGTCACGATCGGTCCCGGTTCCTTAAGTATCTCCGGAACAGAATACAATGCCTTCAGTATTGCTTCCCTGCACTTGTCAACATCAATGGAATTGTCAACCTCCACTTCAAAATCAAATCTCCTCTTTCCTTCGGCGGTATAGTTCACAAGAGGATTGTTGATAACCATAGTGTTGGGTATGTAAACCATCTTTCCGTCAACAGTCCTGATGTCTGTGCTTTTGAGATTCATCGTAACCACCGTACCGGTTATTCCCGCAACTTCTATGAAGTCGCCCGTTGTAAAAGGCCTGTTCAGGATCAGCATTACTCCCGATATGAGATTTTCGCCGACATTCTTGAATGCAAATCCGAGTATGACGGCAGATACACCTGCGCCGGTCACGAGTCCGCCTGCCACTCCCGAGAGTCCGAGTATGCTTAGCGATACAGACAGCCCCACCACCATAATGACACCTTTCGCAACGCTGGCAATGAAGTTTGTAATGAGCACATCACCAAGGCCGAAGATCTTGTCACGGTTTCTGAGCATCCTTTTCACAAAATTCCCCGCGAACCAGAATATGATGAACGCGATTACTGCCGTAACTATCTTGGGCAGGATCTTGATCACATCATGATAATACTCGGCAAATATGTTGTAAAGTTCGGTCAGCACAAGTCAGTGCAGAGCTTCAGGGCTCCAGCCACAAGCATTCTCCATTCGGGGACAAATAAAAATGAAAATACTATTACTTAACAAAAAGTTAAAGTAACTTTAAATGAGTTCGGGGAAAGTTATATTTGCAGAAATCCAATAAAGTTATGAAACAATTACCTATTACGACATACGGAATGAATATCCTGAGGAAGAAGGCTGTTCCGGTAAAGGACATAGATGATTCAATTATATCACTTGTCAGGAATATGTTCTACACTATGGATAAAGCTTCAGGGATCGGACTTGCAGCCCCGCAGGTCAACGTAGGCCAT
>DAIQRO010000098.1:10167-10936 GCA_036786155.1 Bacteroidota bacterium | reverse complement strand
TGTCCTACATTCAGTGACGGCTCTGATTGTCATATTGCTAATATTAATACTATTGATGATATAGGCGATTGTAGGGTGCTTGTTTCTCAAATAATGTGGATAGGAGTTCTCAGAAACCGCGATACAATACAATATCACTTCGCATTCATGATCATCAGCATTGCATTGCTTGGCTTTGGGATCAGCGGCGTGGTGCTTTTCAGAAGCAAACGGCTGGCCAAAATTCCAAGCGGCAAACTTCTCAGCATCCTGGGAGTCATTTACGGTTTCAGCGTGATAGCAAGCTTCATACTCTTCAACAGGATCCCGTTCGATCCTTTCAGCCTGCTTTCCGATCCTGTGCAGTTCGTTTATCTGCCGCTGTATTATTTGCTCATTACAATTCCGTTCTTCTTTGCGGGGCTCATCATCTCTGCAATACTTACAAGATTCAAGCCGCAGGTTTCTTCGCTGTACTTTGCCGACTTGCTTGGGGCAGGGCTTGCATGCGTTGTCTTTGCGCTTGTGATGCCTGTACTCGGCGGTAGCGGAGCCATTGTCGCCGCGGCGGCGCTAGGATTTATCGCGGCTATCCTGTTTGGCTACGAGAGCAACAGGATGATCTCACTGATTGCGTTCATATTCCTTCTGCTTACTTCCATCTTCATCATTGATACCGACGAGAAACTTCCGATAAGGGTCACAGCCAACAAGATCTTCGGAAATTATATGGAGATGAATCCCGAACTTAAAGTAAGGACAGACTGGAACATCTTCTCAAAGGTGGATG
>DAIQRO010000098.1:2728-10157 GCA_036786155.1 Bacteroidota bacterium | reverse complement strand
GAGCAGTCGCAGGACGGATACAACACTTACCTTGCGATAATTGATGCAGGCAATTCGACAACAAGCATTCCGAATGTGAAGTCAATGCCCGTTACAGGCAAACCCGCCGACGCATCGAACATGGCATTTGCTTCTAAGGATTCTGTCGGGAGGGTTTATATTATCGGCTCCGCGGGCGGAGGGGAAATTCTCACGGGGCTCTATCATTCGGCAAAGTCCATAACGGCTGTTGAGATAAACGGAATACTGAATGACCACCTGACCGAGAATCTCTCATACTGGACAGGCCCGCTGGTAAAGGATAACAAGAAGGTAAAACTGATCACGGATGATGCGAGATCGGAACTGACATCCAAAAGGATTCAGTACGACGTTATCATATCGGCGCATACGATCTCATCCTCCGCAGTTGCAAGCGGCGCAATGTCGCTTGTTGAGAATTACATACTCACACAGGAAGCGCTTGAAGATTACATTCGTCATCTTGAGTGGGACGGCGTGCTTTATATTTCAAGGCCTGAGACTCAGCTTCCGAAGATCATCGTATCTCTGAAGAAAGCGCGGCTGGAAACCAGCAAGGGATTGGAGGCAAGCAAGAATAGCTTTGTTGTGTTCAGAAGGCCGCCGGGAGAGTTTGTAGGAGATATGGGATTTCTCGGAGGAGTCCTTTACAGCAAGCGGGGTTTCGGTGAAGAGGAGATTCTCAGGTTAAGGTCGGAAGCCGCTTCCCTCGGGCTCGAGATACTTTACGATCCGAATATCAGCAAACCCTCGATCATTACCGAGGCAATTGAATCGCCGGTGGATGTGATGATAAGCAAGTACGGCGCGAAAGTCACGCCCGCAACGGATGACAAGCCTTTCTTCGATCAGAACATCGGATTCGGCGGCCTGACAATTGACGGAGTGAAGGAAACTTTTTCTCAGGATGACAAGGCAATACTTGCGCTCAAAGACAAGCCGGTGGCAGAGACAACAATGATCGTCATTCTTCTGCAGTCCATACTTGCGGCGTTTGCGTTCCTTATACTCCCGTTCATGGTTTCCCGAAGCAAGGCTGTCAGCGAGAAGAGTACACGCTCATTCCTGGCATATTTTTCACTGCTTGGGATTGCATATATAATGATGCAGATCTCTTTGATACAGAAGTTCACTCTTTTTCTGGGGCAACCCGTGTACACGCTTCTCACTGTTGTTTCATCAATGCTTGTTTTCTCAGGGCTTGGAAGCCTGTTCTCCGCAAAAATTGCAAGGCCCCGCGGCAAGCGCCTGCATCTGATATTCATCATAATTTCTGTTTCAATACTACTGATCGAATCCGTACCTCTTTGATGCATTGAACCGCGCCGACATCTGGCTAAGAGTGCTTGTAACAATTGCCGTGATAGCAGTCCCTTCATTTTTCATGGGCATGCCCTTCCCCCTCGGAATAGGAATGATAAAGGAGAGTGAAAGCAACGTTACCGCGCTTGCATGGGCCGTGAACGGATTCTTTTCGGTGATCGGTTCTGTGCTTGCCATGATCTTTGCGATGACCGCGGGATTCAGGTTTGTATTTGTATTCGCGGCTTTGTGTTATCTTGCTGCAATGTTCTTTGCGGCAAGGCGGTCCGGCCTCTCAAAGGCCTGATCCAATAAAATGACTAAAAACACTGATATGGAAAAGAATGAAGACCATTACAGAAAAAAGACGCTTGCCATACTTGTAGGAGGAGGGCCGGCGCCGGGCATTAATGGCGTGATCCGGTCTGCAACAATAGAAGCGATCAACTCGGGGCTGAATGTAATAGGAATATACGAGGGCTTTGAATTTCTCTGCAAGGGAGATTCGTCGCATGTGAAGGAATTGAGGATCGAAGACGTATCGAGAATTCATTTTGACGGCGGAAGCATTCTTCACACTTCAAGAGTCAATCCTGCCAAGAGCAAGGAGATGCTTGATGCAAGCCTCAAAGCGCTGACGCAGCTTTCGGTTGACTACCTTGTAACTATCGGCGGCGATGATACTGCAACAAGCGCACACAAGATCGACCTTCTTGCAAAGGGACAGATACAGGTTGCGCATGTCCCTAAGACAATTGACAATGATCTGCCGCTTCCCGGAAATATGCCTACTTTCGGATTTCAGACTGCGCGTGATTTCGGATTCAGAATAGTGCAGTCATTGATGGTGGATGCGCAGACAACAAGGAGATGGTATTATGTTGTTTCGATGGGCAGAAAAGCTGGCCATCTCGCACTCGGCATCGGAAAGGCCGCGGGCGCCACTCTCACTATCATAGGAGAGGAATTCGGAGACAAGACGATCAGCTTTGAATGCGTGTGCGACATTCTCGAAGCATCCATAATTAAGCGAATGGCGCAGGGCACGCCTTACGGAGTGGCGGTGCTTGCGGAGGGGATCATAACCAGGATAGATCAGGAAGAGCTGAAGACTCATCCCTACGTGAACCTTGAGAAGGACCTGCACGGAAACATAAGGCTGTCTGAAATTGACATCGGCAGGATTACGAAAGACGAAGTAAGAAGAAGGCTTCGCGAGAGAGGAATCGGAACTACGATCGTCAGCAAAGATATCGGCTACGAGCTCAGATGCGCAACGCCAATTCCGTACGACTGCGAATACACGCAGGACCTTGGCTATGCGGCAGTAAGATATCTGCTTCAGGGAAATTCAGGCGCAATTGTGACGGTAGATAAGGGTCAGCTTATCCCGATAAAATTCCATGACATTATTAATTCTGACGGAAAGATCAGCACAAGGGAAGTTGACGTAAACTCCGACAGCTACAAGGTTGCAAGGCAGTACATGATCCGGCTTGAGAATAGCGACTTTGAAGAGATCAAGAATGTGGCAAGGCTGGCGCTCATCGGAAATATGTCCACTGATGAGTTCATCAAGCGATTCAGGTATCTGACGGAGATGCAGGCTGATGAAGAAAATAAGCCGGATTTCTCAAAGAAGCAGAAGAAGTCGCCTCCCGCGAAACACGTTGCCGTCAAAGCAAAAGTTAATAGCGGAAAACCAAAACCGAAAAAGCGAAAGTGAAATCCAGACCATCAGGCAAGCGTCTCAAACAGCAGGCTACCGTGGCGCAGAGCAAGGTGCTGACAGAAATGAAGATCGGCGTTCTTACCAGCGGCGGCGACTGCCCCGGGCTTAATGCAGTGCTGAGAGGCATTGTCAGAAAATCAATGAGCTATGATTACAGGATAATCGGAATACTTAACGGATGGAAGGGACTGATAGATGAGGATTACCTTGAACTGGGACTCAAGGAAGTTTCGGGCATAATCAACAGGGGCGGCACCATAATAGGAACTTCCCGGTACAATCCCTTCATGGAGAAGGAAGGGAAGAATCTGCTTCTCGATAAAGTTCAGAAGGCCGGATTCAGTTCGCTCATCTGCATCGGAGGCGAAGGCTCAATGCACATTGCGCAGATGGCACATGAAGCCGGCATCAATGTGATCGGAGTGCCGAAGACAATTGACAATGATATTTACGGAACGGATTTCACATTTGGCTTTGACACGGCTGTTAACATTGCAACGGAAGCAATAGACCGGCTTCACTCGACAGCCGAATCGCATCACAGGGTTATGGTGGTTGAAGTGATGGGCAGAAACGCCGGCTGGATCGCAGTTTATTCGGGCATTGCAGGCGGAGCAGACGTCATCGCCATTCCGGAGCAGAAAGTTGGGATTGAGCACATGATAAGCGTGATCAGAAACCGCTATCTGCGCGGAAAGAAGTTCTCCATAATAGTTGTGGCCGAGGGCTGTACATTTGAGATTGATGAGTTTCAGCATGTGCGCATTGATACGAAGAACGTTAAGAAAGATGATTTCGGCAGGCCGCGGCTCGGAGGCATATCGCATTATCTTGCCGAGGAGATCGAGGCAAGATCGGGATTTGAAACGCGGGCAACAATACTCGGTCATCTTCAGCGTGGGGGCATGCCGACTGCATTTGACAGGGTACTCGGAACAAGATACGGAGTCTATTCAGTAGAGATGGTATGTAAGGAGAAGTTCGGAAGAATGTGTTCCATACAGGGAAATGAAATGACGGACATACCGATAAAAAAGGCGATCTCCAAACTAAAGACTGTCGATCCCGACATTTACGATGTTGCGCAAGTTTTTTTCCATTAACAATACACGCGGTTAATTGAAGAACATTACAGAAGAATCTGCAGGTCATAAGTCGTCAGGACTGCTGAGAAGGCTCGGCTTATTTACGGCAATACTGATCGTAGTAAGTTCCATGATCGGATCGGGGATCTTCAAGAAAGCCGCGCCGATGGCAGTTGACCTTCAGTCAGGAGGACTGCTGCTTCTCGCATGGCTGATTGCGGGCATCATCACTTTCATCGGAGCAGTAACGAATGCCGAGATTGCCGGGCTCATTGCGGCACCCGGCGGGCAGTATGTCTATTTCAAAGAGATGTACGGAAAGGCATTTGCATTCATTTACGGTTGGTCATGCTTCTCGGTGATCCAGTCTGCATCTATCGCATCAATCGCTTATGTGTTTGCAGAATCGGTCAATGCGGTACTCCCTCTGCCGCATCTCGGCCAGTTGCTTGAGGAGTGGAGCCTCTTCGGAATATTCTATCCTCTCAACAATTTCGGAGTGAAGGCGCTGACCATTCTGACCATCATCTTTCTTACAACGGCAAACTATCTTGGCGTTATCTTCGGCGGATTCATAAGCAATGTATTCACTACTCTGAAAGTTCTTGGAATTGCAGTGATAATAATTCTCGGACTTGCTCTCAGCGACGGAAGCATTGACTACGTACAGCCGTGGGGACAGAGTCCGTCAGCCGATTACGGAACATCGCTTTGACTTTTCGGTGCAATGTTCGCTGCAATGCTCGGGGCATTCTGGGCATACGACGGCTGGAACAATATCGGATACCTCGGCGGCGAAATAAAAGAGCCGAAGAAGAACATTCCCCTTGCGCTTTTCATAGGAGTTTCGGCAGTGATGGTGATCTACCTGATCACGAACTTTACTATCCTGTACATAATGCCTGTTAATGAGATCATTGATACGGCAAACAGGGAGAACACCATCATAGCTGTTGAAGCGCTTAGAAAATTTCTAGGACACGGAGGCGCTTTCTTCATTTCCGTGCTGATCATGATCTCGACATTCGGCACAACGAACGGAACCATACTTGCATCTTCAAGGATCTACTTCGCAATGGCCAAGGACGGACTGTTCTTTCCTTCCGCAGGAAACGTTCACCCGAGATTCAAGACTCCGTACACATCGCTGATAATTCAGGGCACCTGGGCAAGCATTCTTGTGCTTTCGGGCACGTTCGATCAGCTTACCGACATGCTCATCTTTGCCTCATTCATCTTTTACGGAGCCGGCGCTTTCGGCGTGTTCATATTGAGGAAGAAGATGAAGGATCATCACAGGCCTTACAAGGTAATGGGATATCCTTATGTGCCGTTCATCTTCGTGCTTTTCTGCATCACTCTTGTGGTTGTGACAATATTGCAAAACCCCCGCGATGCCGGCATTGGCCTTGTGCTTGTACTCAGCGGCATTCCTTTTTACATCTTCTGGAAGAAAAAGCTGGACAAGGTTTCAACGGACTAATTTCTTATTTCACAAATGGACACAAACGTTTTCGGAGAGCCACTCAGAACATGCGGAGATGATCCCGTCACCGGATTCAAGAGGACAGGATGCTGTGAATCTTCCGAATACGACCCGGGGATTCACATTGTCTGCACAGTAATGACCGACGAGTTCCTGAATTTCTCAATCCTCCGCGGCAACGACCTCAAGACCCCCATACCCGAAGCTGAATTTCCCGGATTGAAAGCCGGAGACAGGTGGTGCATCTGCGCTTCCCGCTGGCTTGAAGCCTGCGACGCTGGAGTCGCGCCTCCTGTTGTGCTTGAAGCCACCAACGAAAAATTTCTTGAGTTCATTTCACTTGAGGAACTTGTACTGTTCGCTTACATTGACTACGGATTTGAATCATGAAAAACGGACTTACCAAACTTTTCAAAGAATTTTTCGACAGCGAGAGGACAGGCGGATACCTGCTGATAATCTGCACGGCCGTCTCGCTTACTATTGCAAACTCCCCCCTGAGCAGTGCTTATGCGGCATTGTTCAAAACCAAGATAGGATTCGACATAGCATCCTTCAGCATGAACTATCCGGTTTATCATTGGATAAATGAACTGCTGAAGGCGCTTGTCTGTCTGGAGATCGATATGGATTTTTACATCGGCGAGCTTTCCGATTTCTGATAGGCTTTGCTCGACATTTTTGCGGCTTTTGGAGGTATGCTTGTTCCCGCGCTTATTCACTTCAGTTTCAATGCGGGCACAGAGACGCAGTCAGGATTCGGGATTCCGATGGCCACCGACATTGCATTCGCAATCGGAATGCTTTCGCTTCTCGGAAGCAAAGTACCTGCTTCGATAAAAGTTTTTCTTACGGCGCTTGCGATCTTTGACGACCTTGGCGCCATAATAATGATTGCGGCATTCTATTCGCAGGGATTTTCCGCTGTTTATTTTTTCCTAGCCATGGGGATATTCGTAATGCTGTTGATATTCAACCGGCTTGGTGTGAACAAACTTCTGTTGTACCTCATACCCGGAATTTTCATGTGGTACTTCATGCATGAGTCGGGAGTCCATGCAACAATTACAGGCGTACTGCTCGCATTTGCAATTCCATTCAGGGACGGTTCCGAGAGTTCGATATCGTATAAACTTCAGCATTTTCTCCACAAGCCCGTTGCGCTGATCATCATTCCCCTCTTCGCGCTTGCAAATACGGGAATCTCAATAACACCTGAACTGCTGGGCGGACTTTCATCCGGCAATTCAATCGGCATAATCCTGGGATTGTTCCTCGGAAAGCCGGCCGGAGTATTCCTTCTCACATTCATTGCGGTAAAGATGGGGATCAATAAGCTTCCCGGAGATGTGAAATGGGCTCATATACTCGGGGCAGGCATGCTTGCGGGAATCGGATTCACGATGTCCATTTTCATCTCAATGCTCGCATTCGACAATTCCCTGACAATAGACACTTCAAAGGTAGCAATTCTCTGCGCATCTGCCCTTTCCTGCATAGCAGGCATTGTTATGCTGTCGCTTGCCTGGCGGTATTCCAATCACAAACAAATTGTAAACTGAAAATTCGAGATCATGAACACTGAAACGATTTCTCTAAAGGAAGACATCATTGCAAACAGCATAAATCATACACTTACATCGTGGTCAAAGCAAAAGGGCGTTTCGCCGATCGTAGTTGACAGAGGCGAAGGTGTTTACATTTATGATATTGACGGGAAGAGATATATTGATTTCTCTTCTCAGCTTGTCTGCGTAAACATCGGGCACGGCCATCCGAAAGTTGCCGAAGCGGTTGCCAGAC
>DAIQRO010000098.1:0-2718 GCA_036786155.1 Bacteroidota bacterium | reverse complement strand
AAAGCTTGCCGATATCTCACCGGGAAACCTTAACAGGTCATTCTTTACACTCGGAGGTGCGGAAGCGGTTGAGAATGCGATAAAGCTTGCGAGGCTTTATACAGGCAGGCACAAGATAGTAACGCTTTATCAGTCATACCACGGCGCAACCTATGCAACCTTCTCCGCAGGAGGAGATCCAAGAAAGCTTGCCGTGGATTCACAGCAGGCACCAAATTTCGTGCATGCAGAGAATCCGTACTTTTACAGGTGCCCGTGGAACAGCAAGACTCCTGAAGAATGTACGGTGAATGCATTGGCCCATTTGGAAAGAGTTGTGCAGTATGAGGGCCCGGGAAATATAGCGGCGATCATGCTTGAAGGAGAATCAGGTTCATCAGGCTGTATAAAATTCACACCGGGTTACTGGAAGGGAGTGAAAGAGATAGCGGATCATTACGGAATACTGACAATTGACGACGAAGTGATGAGCGGTTTCGGAAGAACCGGAAAGTGGTTTGCCATTGAGCATCACGGAGTGGAGCCCGACATAATGTGCATGGCAAAAGGCATCACGTCGGCATATCTTCCTCTCGGCGGAGTGATGGTGAAGGAAGAGATCGCGCAGATGTTTGATGATAAGCCGATGCCTCTCGGACTCACATATTCATCTCATCCCGTAACTCTTGCGGCTGCAAACGCCGTGCTTGAGATCTACGAAGAGGAAAATCTTATTGAGAAAGCCGCTGAGATGGGCAGATATCTCGGGAAGAAAATGTGCGAACTAATGGGAAGGCATCCCTCTATCGGCGATTTCAGGAACACCGGACTGCTTGGCGCGATCGAACTTGTGAAGAACAGGCATACAAAAGAGCCGATGGTAAGATGGAATGCTCCGCCGTCTGAAATGGGCGTGATGAATAAGGTCATGGCAAAGCTTACTGAACTTGGAATGTACACGATGGGCAGGTGGAACCTCATCTTCACGGCTCCCCCGCTTTGCGTTACAAAGGAGCAGATAGACGAAGGCACGGAGATAATTTCAGAGGCGCTGAAGATCGCCGATGAGGAAACCAGATAGCGGGCAGATCATGTCGGTACTGATAAAGAACGGAAGAGTCGTTACGCCTTCGGAAGATTTTAACGGAGATATTTTTGTCGAGAATGAAAAGATCACGCTTATCGGAAAGGATCTTCAGGTGAATGCGGATACCGTGATCGATGCAACGGGCAAGATCGTAATGCCCGGCGGGATCGATCCGCATGTACATCTCGACATGCCGTTTATGGGAACATTCTCTAGTGACAATTATGAGACCGGCACTTCTGCGGCGCTTTTCGGCGGCACAACCATGGTGATCGACTTTGTACTGCAGACGCAGGGGAAGCCGCTCTATTCTGCGCTTGAAGAATGGAGAAGAAGGTCAGACGGCAATGCATTCTGCGATTACTCATTTCACATGGCAGTCACTGACTTCAATGAGAATACGAGAAGGGAGATCTGCCCTCTGGTTCTGGATGAAGGGATCACGTCATTCAAAACGTTCATGGCTTACAAAGGCGCGCTTATGATTGACGACAGGCAGATGATAGGACTGATGAAGGAAGTGAAAGAGAACAACGCCATGGTAACTGTCCACGCCACAAACGGCGACATGATAGATTATCTGATCGCAGAGCACCGCAGTCAGGGAAAGCTTTCGCCGCTGTATCACTATCTTTCACAGCCGGAGATCACCGAAGCCGAAGCCGCAGGAAGATTTGTTGACATGGCCTATCACACGGGCGTGAGATCCTATATTGTTCATCTTACTTGCGAAGGCGCGTTGAATCAGGTTCGCAGAGCGGCGTTAAGGGATCAGAAGGTGCATGTTGAGACCTGCATACAATATCTTCTGCTTGATGCATCCTTGTATGAGAACGAGATCGAGGGCGCAAAGTGGGTGATGAGTCCGCCGTTAAGGCAAAAGAAGGATCAGCAGGCGCTTTGGGGAGGCATCGGACAGGGAACTGTTGAAGTGGTTGCAACAGATCATTGCCCCTTTCTGTGGGAGCAAAAGCTTATGGGTAAGAGTGATTTTTCGAAGATCCCCAACGGACATCCTGCCATTGAGCACAGGATGGAACTGCTTTTTTCCGAGGGTGTGGCGAAAGGCAGAATGAGCGTGAACAAATTTGTGGAAGTCACTTCAACAAATCCGGCGAAGATATTCGGAATGTTCCCGAAGAAAGGCAGTCTGGGAATCGGCTCTGACGCTGACATTGTCTTACTTGACCCTGAAGCGAGACACACTGTTTCGGCAAAGACGCACCATATGAACGTGGATTATTCCGCATACGAAGGATGGGAGGTGACGGGAAAAGTTACAACAGTGCTCAGCCGCGGAAAGATAGCCGTGAAAGACGGAGAGCTGAAAGTGCCGAAGGGCCATGGCAATTATGTGAAGAGGTCATTGGGCTGACCTGTATCTGCAAAGTTTTTATTTCCTTCCCTTCAGAATTCAGCTGCCCAGAATGAATCGCAGAAGGAACACTACCTGGTTGGATTTGCTTTCAAATGTTCCTTTGACAATTTTTGTTTCAGCACTTCTCGCGTACGGCCAGGTCAAATTCATGTTGTGGTTTGCTTTCAAATGTTCCTTTGACAATTTTTGTTTCAGCGAAGCCTTATAAACTATTGTGCTATAAAATTTTTGGATTTCATTAAAAATTTACATTTACAATTTTTTTTTAATCAAA
>DAIQRO010000345.1:0-2464 GCA_036786155.1 Bacteroidota bacterium | reverse complement strand
TGGCCGGAGTTCAGGGAGCAATATTATGAGTATGCGTTAGTGACATTGCACATGAAGAAGAAAGAGCCGGAGACAGCGCTCGAACACCTTTCAAAGATAAGGATACTGAATTTGATGGATAAGATGACCGTAAAGCGATATGAAGCCATGATATTTTACGAGTCCGGGTATGAAGATCAGTTCAGATCCGTTCTTGATTCACTCACAAACCTTAAGGGCAACCGCGAACTTTCAGGGAGCGCCAAAGAGCTTCTGACAAAGTTCATTCAATTTGCAAAGAGACTCGGCAGTATGAAGTTTTCCGGCAAAGATACGGGAGAACTCGATTTCGCATTGGATTCCCTGAAGCGGGAGATCATTGCAGCAAACGTCATCAACAAGAACTGGCTTTTGGAAAAGGCCGGTGAGCTGAGCGCCTGATCATCTCAGAAAGAATACATTAATGAGCCGGTCACGGCAATACTGTGCCTACAAAGAGGAATGCGTTATTGTCAATGATCGCGGCATCTTCTGCATCAACAATGAGATCACCGGTAATGTCTGTCTGTACATAGCCGGCCACAAAATTGAATGCATCATTATCGGCAGAAGAAGCGTCAACTGCATCTACTATTCCATCGCGGTTCACATCGCCTCCATACACCGCAAATGCAACAGGTGTTGAACTGACCTGCACCTGATTGTTTCCGAAGGCCTGTCCCGCCGAAGATGTGAAATCGTAGCTCATAGGCACACCTGCAACAAAGAAAAGCCCGGGAGCAATGCTCCATGTCTCTATGGAGTTTCTGTGAATTACAGAAATATAGTAGCCGCCGCTTACCGCCCTGCTAAACCTGCATGATGCGGTGAAAGTGGCCGAATCAATTACCGCAATGGCAGAATCAACTGTTTCGTACGGAGGGATGTTCTTTCTCAGATAGACCCTGACCGAGTCGGCGGAGTTGAGCTTTCCTGTTATACCGTTATAAAAGCCCTGCGGAATCACTTTCAGATTTATGACCGACTGCGAATACTTCATTACGGCTGAACGGAAATACTGAGGTGACCCGGCTTCACGGCTAAGCCCGCAGATGTAAACATTGCCTGCAATGTCGCCTGTGATGAACGGTTTATAGTCATTGAGATTTGAAGGACCGTTGAATGTTACATTGAAGAGCGAGTCGCCCGCCGAATTGTATTTGATCGCGCGTATGTCACCACTGCCGCCGGCTGAATAGATGTTGCCGAGAGCATCAGTGTACACGTCGTTGACTCCCGCACCGCTCTGAGGCGAGCTGAAGTTTCTTTCCCAGATGAAAGAGCCTGAGGCTGAATACTTGATAGTTGCAAAGTGAAACACAGACACTGACTGTGACTGCCCTCCGATGATGAGGTTTCCAAAGACATCTCTTTGCAGAGAAAATACATCGTCATGAAACTGAGTTCCGCTTCCGAGCCCGTTGCGGATCCTTGTCCAAAGCGTATCACCGTTTGAATTGAACTTGAGCAGGGCATAGTCATCGAAAGTGGATGTGAATGCCGTAGCACTTGAATACACGTTTCCTGATTCATCCGTAAGCAATGAGCGGTTGGTTTCCGCAGAATTGAACCCGCCGTAAGACCTGCTCCATTGAAGCGTTCCGGAGGAATTGTACTTTGTCAGGAGCAATCCCCTGCCTGAGACATAGATATTTCCGTTAAGGTCTGCAGTAACATCTATAGGAAGAGGTGAACCTCCAGGCTCGATCTTCCTGACCCAGGCAGAGTCTCCGTCAGGTTCATATTTGATGATCACATGCGAAAAGGAGGGGCCGCCTCCAAATGAATATCCTGCAACGATAACATTGTCATTCCGGTCAACGAATATTGCCACCGGCTGATCCATTATAAAAGTACCCTGGCTGTCATATCTCCTTACCCATACAGAATCGCCGTCAGAGTTGTATTTGACTGTCAGTATGTCATAGGTTCCCGTATTGTTTTCCGAGAGTCCCGTTACTAGCACGTTGCCTTTGCTGTCAAGCGACATGTCAACAGCCCTGTCCTCGATCGGATAAGCAACTGCCTTTGCCCAGAGCAGAGCGCCTCCGGGGCTGTACTTCAGAGTCAGCATATCCGTCAAAGTTGCTGATGACACAGTGCCGGTCGTAATGACATTTCCGGTTTCATCTACTGCAAAACCTGCGAGGCTGTAGTAGGAATTTTCGGAAGTGCCATAAAAATTGACCCACTCGAGCCTCGGCTGAGAGAAGAGATCTGAATCAACCTGCATAAACAATGAACCTGCAAGCAAAAGTATTCTGGAAAGCATTTTCGTTTTTCCTAAAAATACACATGCAAATCCTTCAATCAAAACGAATCTCTTCAGATTTGTAGAATTCAAACCCTAATCACATCGAAATCAGCAATGCAAAATACTCCAAACTTCAATACACTACTAAGTTGCAAGCAAATTGTGCTGTTTCGTTTGTCCGAAACGGAAATG
>DAIQRO010000344.1:0-2468 GCA_036786155.1 Bacteroidota bacterium | reverse complement strand
GAACGAATCCCGCCGCTCCCAGCGCCTGACCATAACCTATAAAATCAATTCCGAATAAATGCCTCACAAAGATTCCCATCATATCTAGATATCCGTCTTTCTCATTCACATATAAGTTGCTTGTGTCATTCCTTGACCATTTGTCAAAGTCTGACCAAAGAATTGAATTATCTGCTTTAAGCCTTTCATAGATTTCGGTTAGGAAGCCGTCATGGCCAACTGTGTCTTTGTAGTAATTCCATGCATGATTCATTTTCATGTATCGTGTGATACCGGTTACATGAAAAGCACCGCAACTCATTTCTTGATAGTAATCAGATAAGGAAGAGTCTCTGTAGCGATTCCAGAAATCTCCGTTGCCGTTCTTAGTCGAATCGAGAATCCTTTTATGAAATCGGGTGGATCATTGATTGGCCATTCATATGCCTGCGTTGTTTCATCAGGAAACTGGACAAAAACGAAGAGCATGTTAAGAGTTGCATTTTGCCCGGAGGGAAGCCCGTTGCTGATATCAGTTCTTTGAGGCTTAAGATAACCTCCAATGAAGTTGTTATCATATGGAGCTTGCCCCTGCTGAAAATCCTGTGTACCGCATTCCGATTGCGAAGTGGAAATGTTACTTACACCAAACAGAATCGAGAGAAACATCACTGAGGATAGAATTAAGGTTTTCATTTCTGTTGTAATTTATGTGTTAATAATTTGCAGAAATCCGGAATCACTCTGAAATTGTATCTTCTTTCTTCCAGTTCAGGAACTCCTGTTTCCGCCTTACCTGATTATGTTTCAGGTAAACTTATGCATGGTTTAAAGTCTCATTTACGTTTGCTTAGTAATTTCTGCATTAACAAAACTCATTCTTCTACAACAATCTTCTCCATGTTATTTAAGCACCAGCATCTTTAGTGTCATTTGTTGAAGATTATTTGACAAAGTGTAAAAATATATGCCGGAACTTAACTCTCCCGCATCATATGTGATTGAATAAACTCCACGTGAAAGGCTCATGTTAAATAATTCCCGGATTTCCTTGCCCCTTAAGTCATAAACCTTCAGCGAATACCTCCCCGGTTCGGCTATTTCATAGTCAAGCCGGGTGAATGAGTTAAATGGATTGGGATAGTTCTGATGCAAAGTTAATGATGAGGGTATTTGTGTATTGTAGTTTCCAATGAAACTTATCCCGCCATTTGTTGTATGCCAAATTCTTCCGCCGTTTCCGCAAGTCCATACCAAATCCTCATTGTATGAGAATATGCTTGTAACAACTCCCGTAGATACTTGAAATGTCCATGTAGCTCCGCTGTCATTACTTTTTAGAATTGAATATGATGTTCCCGCAAAACCCACTTGGCTACTTGCAAAATCTATGCTCCGTACAATTGCAGGAATATTTCCGATGCTGTCCCAGGTATTCCCAAAATCAGTAGTTCTGTAAACTGCTCTGTGACTTGCAGTAAATCCAGTATTGTCGTTTATGAAACTTACCCTATAGAAGTTTCCGGAAGGGGCAATTGCGAATGTCTGCCAGTTCTCTCCCCCATTTGATGTTTTGTGTATCAGTGAAACTTCGCTAACTCCTATACCATTCAAGCTGTCTTTGAAGTAGAGATCCTCCGGATAGTCAAGATACGGGCTTGAAAATATCGTCTGCCCGCCGTCTGTGGTCTTTCTGACACCGTATTCCGGACTGTCAAAATTACCGAACCAGCCGGTATTCTCGTTGATGAAAAAAGTGCAAGTGTAGTTTCCGTCGCCGAGCGCACCGCTCTGAATCAGTATCCAGTCTGCCCCTCCGTTGGTTGTCTTTACAATGTCCCTGAATAGTCCGGCGGCATACACAATGTTCGAGTCAACCGGATGTATTCCGTATAGCGGCCTGGAAGTTACTCCCTGCCCCTGCCTTATCCAGTTGATTCCGCCATTTGTAGTCTTGATTATATATCCGCCTTCTCCGCAGCACCAGCCCGTCTTGTCATTGATGAACTCGATATCGTAGAGCGGTGATGTTGTCCCGCTCTGCTGTGTAAACCACTGCGCGCCGGATTCAGCACAGAAGAAGAGAATTAATGCAGTTAAAATATTTTTCATAATTTTGTTTTAATGTATGTCGGTTTGTACCGTGTTTGCGCCGAAGCACACTCATTGAAGAATAAAGATATGGTTGTTGAAGGAATTTCAATTGCAATTATGATTCTGATCTCTTTAATTGCTTTCAGATTTTGGTTGTACCAGTTCTGTCCATATTTTTTGCTTTGCTCTGAACTATAAAATTACTTTAGCACTACCATCCGCAAAGTCTTCTCAAATCCAGTCGCCTTCAGTTTGTAGAAGTAAATTCCTCCTGCAAGTTCAACAGCCTCAAACACCCGCTCATAACTTCCCGCACGCAGGTATTCATCCGCAAGCACAGCAACTTCTCTGCCCAGCACATCAAACACTTTCAGCGAAACATTGCCTGAAGTTCT